>JAUNBJ010000013.1 GCA_030535245.1 Planctomycetia bacterium
TAATGGTTAATGGTTAATGACTTTTGTTCATGCCGTTTTCTGAATGGTAAGGAGGCACTCACTTCTACAAATCTACAAAAATGGTTTGAATGGAAATAATTAACCATTTACCATTTACCATTAACCATTAGCCGGCAACTTCCATAAATTCCATCTTTACCACTCCTGTGTTCGTTGGTCGTTTTCTTCTGGGTTGTCTTTGGGAACCTCAGGAAAATCGTTCATTTCCGGATATTCATCCAGGTCATCCAGGTCGTCCAAATCGTCCAAATCGTCCAGGTCGTCGATGTTGAGATTCGCGCCGTCCGGGTCGAAAATGCCCTGCTCTCTGGCCTCACGAAGCAACGATTCGGCAAATTTTCGCAAATCTTCGGGCAACTCGACGGGGATATTCGCGGGGGTCACATGGAACCCAAGCGGCGACCGGTCGATTTTCAACTCCTCCAAAACCTGCTTGACTTCAGGAAGCGTTAAAATCCGTTCCGGAATGAAATCGGACAAATCGAGCATTTCGTCGTCCTCCTCCGAGCGGTTACGGAAATGCTGTACTTCCTCCTCGATTTCCTCCAGCCATCGTGGTGGCTCAAAACCGGTGCCGACCGTTTCCTGGAGAAATTCCCGCACCAGCGTACGGAACTGGTCGAAAATCGGCGTTTCCGGCAATTCCTCTCGTGATTCCTGAATCGACGGTTCCAGCAATGCACACAGTTTATTAATGGCCATCGGTTTAACGAACCGTTCCTGAAGCCGGTCGAGCACGCTTTTCACCCGGACGCCATACTTTCGAGCCAGTTTTTCATACCGCTGCAAGAGGTGGTCGGCCGTGTCACGGGCACGCTGGGCGATACTTTCGGTCCACGAGTCGGCCGCGTCGTATTTTTTCTCCCGAACCATGACCGAATGCGTCGTCACAAACGGGCGAATGTCCCACGCGATCCGATCGTACTCCGCCATGAGCCGAAGGAAATCCAAAAGCAGGTACAGATTCTGGCCGTTGTCCGATTGCGTGGTGGTCGTGTTGTAATCGATGAACTGACCGTACCGTTCCAGAATCGCCTCGATCACGCTGTCCAGCAGGTACGCCGCCTTGTTGAGCGGGATTTTGTTGTTCCGCAAATCCTCGGCCAGAAGTCCGCCAAATTCCGGTTCCTCGTCGTTCATCAACGAAACCAGCCAGTTTCGCGTTCCCTGATGGTGAATGGCCTGAAGCGTCCCGTATCCCATATTGATCGGGGAAAGCAGGTCTTTGCCGTAGGTGCGGATGAATTGAACCAACGTCGTCCATTCCCGCATGTCATGGAAGGAATCCATCGTGGAAACCCGAATGCCTCGGCTATGCGATACCCAGTTATTCGAGAGAATCTCCATGATGGAACTGAGCACCGGAATCAGCGAACGCAACCCCCACTTTCGCCGCTTCTGCCCCGACGCGCTGCGAAGGATGGAACGGATGATCCCCTTGTTCCCCAAATCGAACAGGAAATCGTACCGCGTAATGGCCCGGGCGCCGGTCGGGTGTTCCCGCTCCATTTCCTGCACGATCTCCAGAACCCGGTACGTCTCGGCCAACAGTCCCTGACGCGGCAGATTGACTAAAAGTCGCTCCACGGAGGTGAGGATGGTACGGATTTTCAGCATTTTGTGCGGGTCGCCCCCCCGCTCCAACGGCACGAACAGGATCGGTTCCTTGAGCAGCAGGTCGGCCGTATGGTTCCAAATCTGACGCACCCGGTCGGTATCGCCGCAAATCAACGACTGAATCAGGCAGGCCGTCGCCGATTCCCAGGTCGAAACATTGCGAATCCGGTTCGTGACATCGGCAATCCGCATGAGCCTTTGCGCATCGATAAGCTCACTGCATGTCGAAATAACACGTTCCAGAAGCGTGAACTTCATCGACAGTTTTTTCTCGTATTCCATCATCGCCACGGGACGCGAAACATCCGGCGGGTCGATCGGGAAATGCGACACCTCGTCGATCAGTCGGTTCAGCCCAAGCTGGAGTTTCCGAGCCTGCGAACACCATTCCTGAAGCACCTCGCTACGGTCGGGGTGGGCTTCGGCAAACGGAATCGAAAAGACCGCTGCCATCTTCCAGAGCCGCGCCTGCGTGATGAGAAAAATCAACCGGTCGGAAATCCGTTCCACCTCGTGCGTCAGCGGAAATTCGCGGATCGCCTCGTTCAACGCGTCCGGATTCACCATGTCGGAATCGATGCCGTCGTCGGTCGAATCCCGATACGTTACCTCCTCCCACGCCGCGTCGAACAGATCCAGGTCGTTCTTTTCTTCCGGCGTGTCGGGCCGATACGGTTCCTGTTTCTTCTTGTTCCCTTCCAGATTCAGCTCCGGAATCTCTCCGTATATATCCGCATTCGCCTCGATGGAATCGACGAACCGCTTGGCCAGATTCCAGTTGTCGCACAACTTTTTTCCACGACGGCAGAGCATCCGTTCCCGCTTGGTCGGCGGATACCACAAATCCTCCATCCACCGTAACGACATTGGATGAAAGGAATAATCGCCATCATCCAGCGGAATCAGCTCCGATTGGCTCAGCCAGTGCACCAAAAGCGCCATGGCCGCCACCTGGTCGTGCTGGTCGAGTAACGCCTCAATCAAAAGGACGTACGCCTTGGCCGACGAAAAATCCATCACCCGCGGCCGCCAAAACGCGATATCACCCGCCGCCGTTCCCGCTTCGTGCCACGCCGCAAGCGACTGAACCACCTGTTCGGTCGATTCGTACGTTTCCTGTCCGGAAATGCTTTTCACGTCGGTCTGCACGTCCAGCGTACCAAAGCGATCCCACCAGTCGGCAAACTCCTGCATTCGGACGGAAATCTCGCGTCCCTCCCTTTCCAGCCCGGTCGCCGTCGCCTCTTTCCAAATTCGGGAGTAGAGCGACAAAATCGACCCCACCATGCCGGTCATTTCATCGACTCGGACGTCGTTCGTGCTATCCTCCACCAGGTCGGAAAGCGGATACTGCCCGCCAAACCCCAAAATGTACCACGGATCCAGAAGCGCCCCGCATTCGATTCCCCCATGCAGCACTTCCTCAATCCGATACACCATCGGAATCGCGTCGGCCACCCGATCCCGGTCGATGGCAATATGTGCCCGCGTCAAAAGGCAGTCGATCTCGCACCGCATCTGCGCCGACGGCACCGGAACCTCGGCAAGCATTTCCCGCGACGCCTCGGAAAACCCCATCCATGCGTACAGCCGCGCCATCTGGACGCTCTGGTACTGTCCCGCCCGCATTTTGGACAGATTCTGATTGAAATATTGTCTTGCCCCCGCAAACGGTTGGTGCAGGTACTTTTCCTCCTCCTGAAGCCGACGCGCATGACGTCCGGAAAGCGTGGTCAGGCGGTACTTGTAAAATTCGTCCCGCAAAGACGCCACCTTCGGCAACAGCTTCGCAAACGACTCGTTGGAATCGTGCGCCCCTGGCCCCCAGCCGCCCACCATGCTCCCCATGAGCATCGTTCCGGCCAGCACCGACGCCGCTTCCTCCAGCAGTTCGTCCGGTTCCGCCCCCGGAATTTTCTGTTCGGGATTCGTTCGGGAGATGATCGACAAAAGCGGTGCTAAAATCAACACGAATCGGTTGTAGAACCCCTGATTCGTAATCATCGTCGGGTCCCAGCTGCCGAACAGATAATTCAACCGACGATTCACCGGATGTTCAAAATCCAGCGATCGGGGGTCGTAACAAAGCTCGTTCAGCAGGTCCGGGTCGAACATTCCCTCCCGAAGCATCGCTTCCGGCGTCTCCCGCAAGATTTCCATTGTCCGCGACACCAGTTTATGGAATGGCCCGTTTACCGCCCCCACCTTTCGCATGTACAGCGGAACCGCATGCACCCACTCTTTGGGGTACGGCTCCATTTTCTGACGCGAATGCAGTACCGGAATCGGCCGATAACCGATGAAATCATCGTACTTCCGCACCGCTTTCAGGAACGCTTCTTCCGGGTCGGCAATCTGCCACGTTTGCTCCGACAAAAGGGTCGCCAAAACCTGCCCCAGGGAAAATGGATTGAAAAGCATATCGTCGGACATGGGATACAACAGCTCGGCATGCCACTGACGGTATCGGGGAATGAAATCCTGGGCGGCCGAAAGCACTTTCTTCGCCTGCTCGTCGTTGGCAAAAACTTCGGACGCCGCATGTTTTTCCGCCAGCACCAAAGAAAAACGATCCAGCAGTGTTTTCCAGAGTGGGGTGTCCGACGATTCCCAATCGGCGCATACACCGTTCATCGACTGAAAGAAATTTGGCTGCATGTCCCCGGATGAAAAATTGAGGTAGCCCAGAATATTTTCCAGTTCGTCGGCGTATTTGACTTTCCAGAGGTTGAAATCCATTTCACGATCCTTGACCAAGGCCCAAATATTATAACTCTGTCTTTTGCCATTGTACTCTTTTTTTCATCTTATGCAAAGGGGCAACCGGGAAATTTACCATTTTGCGGTGCAAAACCGCCCCTGCGCCCCCGATTGAAGAATTTTCGCGTTGTTATATAATGAAAGTACGTGTATCGAAGGTCCGCGGTCGACCGGTTTGTCCGCAAAGGTTTTATTTCAGGAGTGTTTCAAGTGAGTAAGCGTTTCGTAACTATCGACGGTAATGAAGCCGCCGCATATGTAGCCCATCGTTGTTCCGAAGTGATGGCTATCTATCCCATTACCCCTTCCTCCACGCTGGGCGAGCTGGCGGACGAGTGGGCGGCCAAGGGTGTCAAGAACATCTTTGGCGTGGTTCCGCACGTGGTGGAAATGCAGAGCGAGGCGGGTGCCGCCGGCGCGGTACACGGAGCGTTGCAGGGGGGTGCTTTGACCAGCACGTTCACAGCCAGCCAGGGTCTGTTGCTGATGATTCCGAACATGTTCAAGATTGCCGGAGAGCTGACGTCGGCGGTGTTCCACGTAACGGCTCGTGCCGTGGCGACGCATGCGTTGTCGATTTTCGGCGACCACAGCGACGTGATGGCGTGCCGTTCCTGCGGGTGGGCGATGCTTGCCAGCGGCTCGGTTCAGGAGAGCCAGGACATGGCAATGGTCGCTCATGCCAGCACGATGAAATCGCGCGTTCCGTTCATCCATTTCTACGATGGTTTCCGTATTTCTCACGAAATCAACAGCATGGAACAGCTCACCGACGAGGAGATCGCTTCCATGATCGACCCCGCGTTGGTGAAGGCGCACCGGGAGCGGGCGTTGAATCCTGATCGTCCGATCATTCGTGGTACGGCCCAGAACCCGGACGTTTTCTTCCAGGCTCGTGAGGCGTCGAACAAGTTCTACGAAGCGGTTCCGGCGATCGTTCAGGAGGAGATGGACAAATTCGCGAAACTGACCGGTCGGCAGTACCATCTGTTTGAGTACGAAGGTGCTCCGGATGCCGAGCGGGTGATTGTCACCATGAGCAGCAGCTGCGGCGTGGTGGAAGAAGCGGTGGAACGGCTGGTTTCCGAAGGGGAAAAAGTCGGGTTGATTCGCGTTCGTCTGTACCGTCCGTTCTGTGTCGAGGCGTTTGCCAAGGCGATTCCGGCCAGCTGCAAGGTGATGGCGGTTCTGGATCGTTGCAAGGAACCGGGCGCCACGGGCGAGCCGCTTTATCTGGACGTGATTTCCGCGTTGGACGAAGCGGGCAAAGAGGGAATCCGCGTCCTGGGCGGTCGTTACGGGCTGTCGAGCAAGGACTTCACCCCCGCCATGGCCAAAGCCGTGTTCGACGAGATGAAGAAAGATGCTCTGAAGAAGCATTTCACCGTCGGTATCAACGACGACCTGACCAACCTGAGCCTTTCCTACGACCAGAGCTGGAGCACCGAAGGGGCCGACATTACCCGGGCGTTGTTCTTTGGACTGGGTTCCGACGGTACGGTGGGTGCGAACAAGAACTCGGTGAAGATCGTTTCCGACCACACCAGCCTGCGTGCTCAGGGGTATTTTGAATACGACTCGAAGAAGGCCGGCTCGGTTACGAAGTCGCACCTGCGTTTCAGCCCCCGCCCGATCAAGGGTTCGTATTTCGTTCATAGTGCGAACTTTGTCGCCTGCCACCAGTGGGAGTTCATCAATCAGGTGAACATGCTGGCCAAGGCGGAACAGGGGGCGACGTTCCTGGTGAATTGCCCGTACGCTCCGGAGGAGGTTTGGGAGCACCTGCCCAAGAGCGTGCAGCAAGACATTCTCGACAAGGAAATCAAGTTGTGGGTGGTGGATGCCAACGCCGTAGCCGCCAAGACCGGCATGGGCCGCCGCACGAACACCATTCTCCAGACCTGCTTCTTCAAGCTGGCCCAGGTGGGTGGTCTGGATGCCGATACGGCAATCGGTTACATCAAGAAGGCGATTGAAAAGACCTACATGAAAAAGGGTCAGGACGTCGTGGAAAAGAACTGGAAAGCGGTGGACGCTTCGCTCGACGGGCTGAAGCAGGTTCAGGTTCCGGGACAGGTCACGTCCACGTTCGACCGTCGGCCGGGCGTCATTGGCGATGCGGCCCCGTTCGTGAAGAATGTGCTGGGTAAAATCATGGAAGGTTACGGCGACGACGTGACGGTTCGCGAGATGGAACCGACCGCCGACGGCACGTTCCCGACCGCCACGACGCAGTACGAGAAGCGATCCATTGCCCTGAACATTCCGGTTTGGGATCCCAACACCTGTATCCAGTGTGGCATGTGCTCGATCGTTTGCCCGCACGCGGCGATTCGTCTTAAGATTTACGACCAGGAAACGGTTGCAAACGCTCCGGAAACGTTCAAGTCGGCGCCGGCGAAGGGCAAGAGTTTCGAGGGCAAACTCTGCACGGTTCAGTGCTATCCGGAAGATTGCACCGGTTGCGGGCTGTGTGTGAACGTCTGCCCGGCCAAGAGCAAGACGGAAGAAGGCAAGAAGGCGATCAACCTGGTGGACAAACTTCAGGTCATGGATGGGGAAAAGGCCAATTTCGAGTTCTTCCATGCGATTCCGAACTACGACCGCAGCAAGCTGAATCCGGCCAACGTGAAGGAATCCCAGTTGCTGTTGCCGCTGTTTGAGTTCTCCGGGGCTTGTGCGGGCTGCGGCGAGACGCCATACATCAAGTTGGTGACGCAGTTGTTTGGCGACCGGATGCTCATTGCCAACGCGACCGGCTGTTCGTCCATTTATGGTGGAAACCTGCCGAGCACGCCGTACTGCAAGAATGCCGACGGGCGTGGTCCTTCATGGAACAACTCGCTGTTCGAAGATGCGGCGGAGTTTGGTCTGGGAATCCGTCTGGCGGTGGACCAGCAGAAGGAATACGCGGAAACGCTTCTGAAAGAGGCGGCGGACAAGATCGGTCAGGAACTGGTAGACGCCATCCTGAACAACCCGCAAAAGACCGAAGCGGACATTCAGCTCCAGCGTGAAAACGTTGCCAAGCTGAACGCGATGATCAAGGACGCCGACTGCCCGAAGGCTCAGGCGCTTTACGAATCTTCCAGCTACCTGGTCAAGCGGAGCGTTTGGAGCTTTGGTGGCGACGGTTGGGCGTACGACATCGGTTATGGCGGATTGGATCACGTGATGGCCAGCGGTCGGAACATCAACGTTCTGGTGCTGGACACCGAGGTTTACTCCAATACGGGAGGTCAGGCTTCCAAATCGACGCCTCGCGGCAGTGTCGCGAAGTTTGCCGCTTCGGGAAAACGTTCGCGTAAAAAGGACCTGGGTCTGATGGCCGCTTCCTATGGGAACGTGTACGTCGGTCAGATTTCGATCGGTGCCAATCCGGCCCACGCGCTGCGGACGTTGATCGAAGCGGAAGCGCACGACGGCCCGTCGCTGGTGATCTGCTATTCGCACTGCATCAACCACGGTATCGACATGCTGAAGGGGCTGGAGCTTCAGAAGGAAGCGGTGAAATGCGGTTACTGGCCGCTGTATCACTACGATCCGAACAAAGAGGTTCCGTTTGCGTTGGATTCCAAGGCTCCGGAGGGTGAGTACAAGGCGTTCGCGATGCAGCAGAACCGGTTCAAGTCGCTGAAACTTCTGAACAGTCCCGAACAGATGGAAGAGCTGTTGGCGGAGGGTCAGGAAGACATCAACAACCGGTACGAGTATTACTCGCAGCTGGCCAATGTGAAGCACGAGTAGTTCTTTCAAGGAACGTTAAAGAGTTTGGAAGCGCGATGGTTGAAACGTCGCGCTTCCATTTTTTTTTGGAGAGGAATCCTTTGGGAAAGAGGTTCCTCTCCCGAACGTTGTGCGTCTTTTTGGGTTTACAAATCTTCGATTCTTTTTATCTCGACTTTCAAACGGCCACGATTTTCGCTCATGTGCACGGTCGGAACATTCACCCCCAAATACAACGTCCCGTCGCGTGGCACCTCAAACGTCCGATTCAACCCGATCTCCAACGGCTTGAAAAACGTTCCGTCCGAAGCATCGTTCATCATTTCCCGCGTCACCTCCTCATCGGGCAAAATCACCGCCTGTAAAATCCCCAACGGCGAACCCCGATGGTACTCCAGCGTGATTCCATTCGGCTCGCAGGGGTAGGAAAGCGTCTCCTTTTTATAAAGTTCGTATTTGCCGATCGCCCGAATCCGAATTTTATCCCCCTGTCGCAGGGCAATTCCCATATTTTGCCAGCCACGGTCCACCGCCACGTCCTGAATCACCTTCGCGGAAAGCGGCTTGCCGGGGGTCGTGTCGAACAACATCGGCTCCAAAGCGTATCCGTAGTCAAACGTGGCGACGTACATGAGCCAGTGTTTCCGCAACGTGGAAATCTTGTCCGCCACCAGCTTCTGGAAATGTTCGTCGAAAGCGTCCGGGGTCGGGTTGGTTTTTAGAAACTCCGGCAGGGAGCGAAACGCGTCGGCGGTATCGGGGTGGTTCACCAGAAATCGCACCATGGCCCAGCTCCAGTAATAAATGGCGTTCGTGCCGTAATCTTCCCGCCCGAACTGGCGTGCCTCCTCAAACGTCCGTGCCTCGCCACGGTGACACGCGTCCCGAAGCTCTTTCACGCGGGCGAAATAGGGCGTCGCTTTTTTGTTTGGTGGCATGAACCCCAAGGCAAGCGGGGCAGCGGTGCTGTCGTGGGCCGCCAGATATTCCGCCGTCCCTTCGGCATACCAACCGGGGCCGACGTTGCCCAGCGTCGTGTTGGCAAAACTATGCACCATTTCGTGCAAAAGCAGGTGGCGACGATAATAACCGCTCGGCTGTTCGTAAAGCCAGCAATCGTAATTGAACGAAAACCCGTTCTGGAACGGCGGCAGGATGTCGGGCAGGTATCCGGCCTGCGTGAACGGGATATTATCCTTCATGAGAAACGCTGTCAGCTTCCAGTCGGACGGCGGCGTCACCCCGAAAAACGAAGCCATCTGCGGCAACGCGTCGGCCACGGCCTGCGGCAGTTTCTCGATTTCCGGCGTGATTTTCAGGTCGGTGACAATCACCACCTTTTCCCCCTCCAGCACCCGCAGACCGTTTGCCTCTGCCTGGGTCGCGTCCACCTGAATGCGGGGGTAATTCGCGTACCGCTTCGGCACCATGTCCGGTATGGCGTCGGTCATCGTCCCCAGCTCGCGACGACCAAACGGCGATTCCTTCCGGTTTTCATTCGAGATTTTTCCCCAATCCTGCTGGGAAAACACGCTCCCGGCAAACAGCAAACAGAACGCTACCAGCGATAATTTTTTCATCCTGTCAATCTCCTCTCATTCGCGGAGCAAATGCCGCACCAGACGAACGTTCCAATCATGACCACTGCAATAACCATGGATTCGACCCACGACGGGACGCCCGACAAGGGCCAAATCCCCCAGCAAATCGAGAATTTTGTGACGCGCACACTCGTTGGGGAATCGAAGCGTGTTTTCCATCGGGCCGTCGTCGGCAAACACGAGAATATCCCGATACGTGGCCCGCTTCGCCAGCCCGGAAGCCTGTATCTGCTCCGCTTCCCGCAGGGTCACGAACGTACGACACGGCGCGATTTCCCGGAGAAACCGTTCAGGAGAAAGAACAAACGCCGCCGACTGACACCCAATCGACGGAGGCTCGACGTAGCGCAGCGTGAACGACAACTCCAACGCCCCCGTTCCCGGCGCGGCCGTCATCCAACGGTCGTCTCCCTCCCCCAGCCGAAACGGCGTGGCAATCGCCAGCGGACGAATCCGACTCCCCTGCTCCACGAAACCGGCCCGCACAAACGCCTGCGCAAACGCAAGTGCACTACCGTCCAACCCCGGCATCTCCGCCGCGTCAACATGGATTTCGCAATTATCCACCGCCATCCCCATCAACGCAGCCAACGCATGCTCGACCATCTCCACATGCGCCGACCCGACCGCCAACGCCGTACGATGCGGAATCTCCACACACCGTTCGGGAGATACGGGAATCCGCGGTTTCCCCGGTAAATCGTCCCGCACAAAAACCACACCGGTATTCTCCTCGGCAGGCTGAAACACGACCCGAATGTCCCTATCGCTCCAATAGCCGAAGCCTTCGACCCAAACTGGAACGGCAAGTGTTCTTTGAAATCGAACCATCTTTACAATGAACAATGAACAGTGAACAATGGTTAATGGTTAATGGGTAATGGGTAATAATAGCTTGGGGTATTGGGGATGGATTCTGTTATTATAGCCGCGAGGAAATGTGGAAACAAGGACGGGAGGGAAAATTTTTGGGTAAGATTCTATCTTTGTACGCAAGAGTCCGCAGTTTGTTAAATTGATAAACAGTCTTATTCAAACCATTTTTGAGTAGTGAAGTTACCCATCTCGTGCCCCAACGGGACAATCTCAATAGCCAAGAGCAATGCCATAGGAATGAACGCGTTATTCTCTCCTATTGAATAATTATCAATTTACAATTCAAAATATCTACTATCAGGTGTTTGTAAAAAATTGGAAATTTGAGTGTAGGTTTGTTCCGCAAAATTACTATCGGATTTCATCTTTTTGACAGTGCATTCCCAAATTACAAGAATAAAAATATCGGATTTCAGCAGTTCTGATTTTACAAAATTATCGCGTAAAACATTTGCACGAAATTTCTTTAACCAAAAGCTGACATTGCTTTTAGGGATATAGGTATACTTACAATTTTTATGTCTGTGCCAAAAACAACCATGTATAAATACAGCAATCCGTTTTTTTGTGAAAAACAAATCAGGTTTGCCAAATATTTGCAAACCTGAAACTCTGAAACGGAATCCTCTTTTATGTAACAGTGAACGAATATATAATTCAGGCCTGGTATTTTTTGAATGTATTTTGGCCATATTTTGACTTCGTTCAGGAACCGTCTTGATGTCCATTCAATTGCACTGTTTTTGTCTTTCTAAAACCAAATTAATAAAACTACCTACATTCATTAGCCATCTTCTTTGTTTGACAGAGTAGGTTTCATGTAATCCAAACGGAACAACTAACTGAAGCTGGTGATTGATCATTTCCTGCGTTTGATTTTCACTGATAGCGGCTTCTAAAGTCAGTAAGTGTTTATGCGCTATTTTTTCTGCTTCAGATAGAACCTGTCTCCAACGATCTTTACATGTACTTTTTACGCCAAGCATAGTTAAGGTTGCAACATTAAATGAAGGATTGTGATACTCTACTATTCCAGGAAAAATGAAATCTGGCTTGGACTTATTTTCTGTGATTTTTGTTCTGTCATAGCGAATATTTCTTGCAATCAGTAACCTTTCAATGTGATTTTCTAAAGCCTGCCCAACACGACTTTTGCGACGATTTTGAATTGAAAGAGAAAAACTCAAAAAACCATCTACATCTGAGTCAAAGCCTTTAGAAAGCCGTTCTGCTATCAAGTATTTTTCAAGAGTACGAAACAATATTTCTTCACGTTCCATCCAGCCAAGCAATACATCATCTGGATTGTCCAATGCGTTAAAATCTGTCAACGTGGAACGGGCGTATTCGGAAAATTCTTTGGTCTTGGGAAATTGCCCATTAAATTTTTGAAGCATCTCTTCCAAAAAAGTATTTTCATCTGTTTCAACATCAATACCAAGCTGTTCTAAAAGAAATCTTGATGCAAACGCAATTCGGTCTTGTTCACTTTCCAATTCTTCTCTAACAGAAAAACCCGGATGAGTATTTTCAACACCAAACAACCAGCTTAATTGACTGCTTATAGTTGAACCAGATTCTGCAATTACTATCAAAATCGAATCATCAGGGCGTAAACCGATAAAAAGCGAATCTCCAGCCGAAGCACATACCGATACGGCAGTCGTCGAAAAATACATTCGATATTCCTTTCGTTTTGGGTGATTTTCACGGGCATCATACCAAGTGAGAAACCCCTCATCGACAACCGGAACATCATCATTATCACATAAGTAAATGAACTTGGCTGCAAATCTTCGACGTTCTGTCCCAAAAATTCCCTTCATTTGCACAGTCCCATTAAACTCATGCTGATTGCTTCTCACAGCATCTGCTTCAACTGCGCTCAAAATTTTCACAACGACACCTTTGAAATATTGGGAAAGATATCCTTT
Source organism: Planctomycetia bacterium (assembly GCA_030535245.1). GTDB lineage: Bacteria > Planctomycetota > Planctomycetia > Pirellulales > Thermoguttaceae > RGIG3701. The sequence continues at coordinate 12,536 of JAUNBJ010000013.1, forward strand.
TTTCATAAATCCTCACTTCATATAGGGTTTCATAGCTGCTGCAACAGCTTTAATCACCGGAACAACAACAGAATTGCCAAATTGACGGTATGCCTGTGTATCTGAAACTACGATTTTAAAAGTATCATCAAAGCCCATCAAACGAGCACATTCTCGTGGAGTAAGTCTGCGTGGATTTTTTTTAATTCCTCTTGAAACAAGGATTTCTGAGCCATCTTTGTAATAACGCGCAGACAGCGTACGTGCAATGTCATTTTCTGTAACAAGCCCAAAACCGAAGCCATTCCCTTTTTCCCTTTGCTTTATTGCATAATTTTGTAGATACTCCCACAGGTGATCTGACAAAGTGTATTTTGAATGAACAACAGCTTGGGTTCCCGTTGTATATGGCGATTCTGCTTTTTCTGTTCCGTTCTGCGGATGCAAAATGTTTTTTAGAACGGGATGTTGATTAGGGATGACAAGGTTATCCCAATTGAAATCAGTTTCTTCTCGAAATCCAACAATAATTATACGCTCTCTATGTTGCGGAACCCAATGTTGACCATCTATTATTTTCCAAAAAACATGATATCCCAATTCTTTTTCCAATGTTTGCAAAATGATTTTAAAAGTATATCCTCGATTATGGGACACTAAATTTTTAACATTTTCCAAAAGAAAATATTTGGGTCGTTTTGCTGCGATTATTCGTGCTACATCAAAAAACAGTGTACCTTGTGTTGTACACTCAAAACCATGTGGACGCCCCAATGAGTTTTTTTTTGACACGCCCGCAATAGAAAAGGGTTGGCATGGGAACCCTGCCAAAAGTACGTCGTGATCAGGAATTTCTTCAGCTGGAAAAGGAACGATGTCTCCCACAAACATTTCGCCGGTACCGAAGTTTTCTATATATGTTTTTTTGGACCAATCATTCCATTCACTGGTAAATACACAATGTCCCCCAATGGCTTCAAATCCTAAACGTATTCCGCCAATACCGGCAAACAGGTCAATAAAAGTAAAATCGGCCATCGCTATGCCTCACTAAAAAACATTTAAGATCATTATGTCACGAAACAGAATTTGTGTCAATAGCTTCTGTGAAAAATTTTGAATTTGTGTCCCCTTTATCAGGCAAGCCCTGCCTTCCAAACAGAACTAAAAAGCAAAGAGGGACATGAACGCACCGAAAAACTCCTGTCATACCCTACACAAAAAAAGCGGCCCGAAGACCGCCTCGTTCATTGTTCATTGTTCATTGCTCACTGTTCATTGTCCGTTGACTTTGCTTCCGACGCGGGCGGCGGGAGCGGCGGTCTGTCCGTTCTGAACGGTGGTGTCGGTCTTGCGAATGGTGGAGGGATCCGCCTTCTGGATTTCCTTCAGCACCAAACCGGTCAGATCCACCGCTTTCGTGTCGGCCCAGACGACGGTACGGGCACCGATGTACTGCGTGTACTGCTGCATGAAGGCTTCATACTGCTGCGGGTTCGGGAAAAGCGGAACGGAATCCGACAGCTTCGTCCGGTCGTAGTTCAGAACGATGGTCATTCCGAAATACTGGGCACAACGCTGGGTGTGCGAGAGAATCTGATTGTAGGCGTTGTTGAACATCTTCATGCGTTCTTCGGTCGCTTCCTTAACGATCATCATCCGGCGGGAACTCAGGTCGCTGGACTTGGAGAGCATCAGTTGCTCGGTTTCCCGATACTTCTCGGAATTGCGGTCGTACGTCGTCAGCAGGTCGCGTACTTTGGAAATTTCCTGCGTTTCTTTTTCCAGGTCCTGCATCATTTTGGAATACTTGTCGCTCATTTGGGCCAACTGCGTATCAATGGCTCCATTCTGCGAAAGGATATAGGCTACATCGACCAGCGCGACCGAGGCGGGAACCCGCTTCGGCTGAGCGTTCTGGGTCTGCTGCGCAATGACGGTATAAGTCAATGCAATTCCAATAGCCACTGCCCCGAAAACTACCAAACCCTTTGACTTTGTCATTCTTACACTCCTTTGTAAATGAATCGACTGTGTTTTTTGTCGTGGTAACGTTGTTTGTATGACGTGTTGGATTATTCCCGATTTTGAGATTTCTGTAAAGAGCAATTTAAATGGAATTTTAAAAAAATCCAGAATTTTCTCAAAAAGCTCTAAAGTTCCCACCATGAACCATGAACCATTCATGGAATTGACCATGAAAATCATCCCCCCCTGTAAAAATACGTGATACGTTCTATACTAAGGGCTGGTATTTTAAATAATAAAGAGGTGAATTATGAAACATTTGCTTTCCGGTAACGAGGCGTTTGCTCGCGGGTTGTACGAGGCGGGCTGCACGTTGGCGGTGGGGTATCCGGGCACACCGTCCACGGAAATTCTTGAAAATGTCGCCAAATCTTACAAGTCGGATGTCCGTTGTGAGTGGGCGCCCAATGAAAAGGTCGCGTTGGAAGTCGCCGCTGGGGCCGCGATGGCCGGGGCGCGAACGGTCGTCACGATGAAGCACGTAGGGTTGAACGTTGCGATGGATCCGCTCATGACGCTGACTGAAACCGGAACGCCGGGGGGATTCGTGCTGATTGTGGCGGACGATCCGGGAATGCACTCGTCGCAAAACGAGCAGGACACGCGGATGTTGGCCCGCTTCGCGAAGGTTCCGGTGTTCGAGCCGTCCGATTCGGCCGAGGCGAAAGATTTCTTGAAAAAGGCGTTTGTGATTTCGGAAAAATACAACACGCCGGTCATCCTGCGGAGCAACACGCGGGTGAGCCATTCGCGTTCCATGGTGACGTTCGAGGAGCGGGTCGTTCCAGAGCGTCCGATCGGTTTTGAGAAAAATCCACGGCAGTTCGTGGTGCTTCCGATGAACGCACGACGCCTGCATCCGGAGCAGGAAGCGCGGGTGTTGAAGATGGAGAAAGAGGGTTCGGTACTGCGAGGCCGCAACGCGTGGCATCTGAATAAAATCGACGAGGGGACGAAAAAACTCGGAATCATCACGGAAAGCGTCGCGTACCAGTATGTGAAGGAGGCGTTTCCGGAGGCTTCGGTGCTGAAACTGGGGTGTGCGTACCCCGTGCCCCGCAAGCTGATTGAGGATTTCTGCAAATCGGTGAGAAAGGTGCTGGTCGTCGAGGAGCTGGAAGATTTCACGGAGCTGAACGTCAAGGCGATGGGGCTGAAATGCGAGGGCAAATCGGTGATTCCACGTTGTGGCGAGCTGAGTTCGGACATCCTTCGGGAAGCGCGGGCAAAGCTGGAAGGGAAAAAATACGTTCCGGCCAAGCACTGCAAGGCGAAGATTTCGGAACCGTTGCCGATGCGTCCGCCGACGTTGTGTGCCGGGTGTCCGCACCGGGGGGTGTTCTACGCATTGACGAAAATCGACTGCGACGTGACGGGGGATATTGGCTGTTACACGTTGGGTTACATGCCGCCGCTTTCCAAAATGGACACGGTCATCTGCATGGGTGCGGGGGTGAGCATGGCTCATGGAATGTCGCAAACCGGGCAAAAGCGTCCGGTGGTGGGGATTGTGGGGGATTCGACGTTTTTCCATTCGGGGATTACGGGGGTGTTGAACGTCGCGTGGAACAAGGCGAAAGCGACGATTGTGGTGCTGGACAACCGGATCACGGCCATGACCGGGCACCAGGACAACCCCGGCACAGGCCTGACGCTGATGGGGGAGGAAACCGTGGCGGCCAGCATTGAGGAAATATGCAAGGCGTGCGGGATAAAAAACGTGGCGGTGGTGGATCCGCTGAATTATGTCGAGACGCTCGACGCGTTGAAAAAAGCCACGTCGTCCGACGAACCATGGGTGGTGATTTCCCGCAGTCCGTGCGTGCTGAAACAGCGTCGCCGTACCGGGCCGGTGCGACGTATCGACGCGACCAGGTGCAAGGCGTGCAAGGCGTGTCTTGCGTTGGGGTGTCCGTCCATTGAGTTTACCGGTGGCAAGCCGCATATTAACGCGTTGGTCTGCAACGGCTGCTCCCTTTGCACGCAGGTCTGCAAGTTCAACGCCATTGAGGAGGAGGTACAACCATGAATCACGAAACCACCAGTATTCTTCTTGCGGGCGTCGGCGGACAGGGGATTCTGCTGGCCAGCGAAATCTGTGCCAAAGCGGCGGCGTTTGCGGGATTTGACGTGAAAACGAACGAAGTCCACGGCATGGCCCAACGCGGCGGCTCGGTGATCGGGCAGCTTCGGTATGGCAAGCGGGTCTATTCGCCGCTCGTTTCCAAAGGCGAGGCGACGGTGCTGATGTCGCTGGAGCGGATCGAGGCCCTGCGTTTTGCCGATTATCTGAAACCGGACGGTTTGGCCGTGGTGAACAGCCAGATCATCGTTCCCGTGACGGTTTCTTCCGGCGGTGCCGTGTATCCGGAAAATGCCGAGGAGATGCTTCGCAAAACGTTCAAGCGGCTGATTTATCTCGACGCCAACCAGATTGCCCTGGAGCTTGGCAACCCGAAGTGCGCCAACGTCGTGCTTTTGGGGGCGTTGGCAACGGCACTGCACAATCTGTCGGACGCCATTTGGCAGCAGGCGATTCGGGAATGTGTCAAACCGCAGTTTGTCGATTTGAACCTGAAGGCGTTCCAGATCGGGCGAAATACGGACATTTGCTGAGAAATCGACACCATGTTTAAAAAAATCCTCACGAAGTACCTGCTTTTCTGGTTGACGTTGGCGTGCGTGCTGGCGTACTATTGGAAAAATTTCGGATTGCCGCTGAACCCGTTCGCGGGATGGAAAATCGGGGCGGAGGAGAGTTTTTTTCGGGCCAACTCCGCGGAGATTTACATTGCCCTGACCATGCTGATGATCGGGTCGTTGTTGCCGTGGGAGGAGATTCGCGCGGTGGCCAGGCATTGGCCGAAGGTGCTGGGCGGCACGTGCGTTCAGTACCTTTCCATGCCGTTGCTGGCGTACCTGGCGGGGAAGTTTTTCGGACTTTCAGGGCCGGAGTTTATCGGAATCATGCTGGTCGGGTGCGTTCCGGGAGCGATGGCTTCCAACATGCTGACGATGATCGCGCGGGGGAACGTCACGTATTCGGTCGGCCTGACAACTTCGGCCACGCTGCTCTCGCCCATCGTGGTCCCCTGCACGCTTTATCTGGTGATTGGGAAATTTATCGATTTTGACATTCTGGAAATGTCCCGAACGTTGCTTTTAACGGTCGTGGTTCCGGTCGTGAGCGGGTTTTTACTGGCTCGGAAATTTCCTTTGTGGAATCGGTTTTCGCAGGCATTTGGGGAAATTCTTGCCAATCTGGTGATCATCCTGATCATTGCGTCGGCGGTGGCGGGGAACAGCGGGAAGGTTTTTCCATTGCACCTGATTTGGCCCATGCTGCTGGTGAATTTTGGGGGATACGCGGCGGGCTGGATGGGAGGAACGATTTTGCGGATTGACCGTCGCATGGCCCGGGCATTGATGGTGGAGGTGGGGATGCAGAATGCGGGTTTGGGGGTGATGTTGGCAAATTCCTATTTTCCTGAACAGCCGGCAGTGGCGTTGTGCTGCGCAATGTACACCTTCGGTTGCATGTTCACGGGTATTCTTCTGGTGCAGTGCCTGCGAGTTTGGGCCGACCGGACGGAACGCGTGGTATGATTTACATTTTATTAATATAGAGGACAGCCTGGATTAATTCCGTATCCTCATGATTTCACCTCCTTGACATTTTAGCGAACTTTGTTAAGATAATTAGCTAAAGGGGGTATAGCTCAGCTGGTAGAGCATCGCGTTTGCAACGCGAGGGTCATCGGTCCGAATCCGTTTACCTCCATTGGCCCGTTTGTGGTAAATCGCAAACGGGCTTTTTTCGTGGCTCTCGAAAATTTCCAGAAACCGCTACTCTCCGTACAGACTATCCTCAATCGACTGGGCTTCCGAGGAGAGTCCGCCATAAATGACGTTGCCTTTCGATTCCTGCGGACGTACACGCTTTACCTCATTGCGCATCGCTTCCGTTTCGTTGTCGAACGGGTCGGCTCCGGAACGGCCTTCCCTCTCAAACGTATGGTGACAGCCGCCACACACGCCGGCAAAAACCAACGCGAGAAGTAAAATCCAGACCCTTTTCATTCGGCCTCCTTTGGGGGTTCCAACCCAAAATCGCGGATGGTGAATAAACTTTTCAGCGGATACCCCGCCGCCGCGAACGCTTCGCGTCCCCCTTCCATACGGTCGAGGATTGCCAGAACGCCCGTCACTTTCAGCCCAAACGCTTCCGCCCGGGCAATCGCTTGAAGCGACGAACCGCCGGTCGTCACGACATCCTCCACGATCACCACCGAGTCGCCCGGTTGGACGGGGCCTTCGATGTATTTGTTCGTGCCATGCCCTTTCGGTTCCTTGCGGACGAGGAAACCGTTCAGGTTCATCCCGTTCACGTCGGCCATCGTGATGATGGATGCGACAATCGGGTCGGCACCAATCGACATACCGCCGACGGCTGCCGGAAACGCCGCTTCCTCTTTCAGGAGTTCCAAAAACCCTTCCCCAACCAGCCGTACCCCGGCGGAGTGGAGCGTGATCTGCTTGCTATCACAATAATACTTGGCCTTTTTTCCGGACGCGAGAACAAAATCTCCGAATTTCAGGGCCTTGTCACGCAACAATTGTTTCAGTTTTTCAGCGTCGTACATCCGTTATCCTTTCGGTTTCTTGAAATTTCAATAGGTCGGCAGTTCGGTGGGGAGACTTCCATCCCCTCCCAGCGACGGCGAAACGTCGGGGGGCGTCGGTGTTGCGGACGCTGCGGGTGCGGCGGCGGGCAATCCATCGGCAGGCAATCCTTCGGCGGAAAGGTCGTCGAACGGATTTTCTTCTGCGGGTGCCGTGGCGGGCGAAGCGTCGTATCCCGGCAGGCTGGCCTGTTGGCCGATGGATTCGTTCAACGGAGACGCAACCGGATTGGGCGTTCCCACGTTCGGAGCCGGTGTCGCTGCCATGCCTGCTGCGGGACTATGGGGCGAGTGGCTGCGGAGCTGTAGTTTAGAATCCTTGCCCAATAACGCGACGACAGCGCCGATGTCCTGCGTGCTGAGCAGGATGTTCCCCTGCGGCACGCTTTTTCCAATGGCGGTGGGGTCGGTGGCGGGATGAAGCAAGAGCGAATCGGGAAGCGGAGTACCCGGAACCGTCTGGCTTAAATTCCGGACGAACTCAAACGCGAACTGTTCCGACGCCTGCGGGTTGCCGGAGCGGAGCATCTGCCGGAAATGGAAATCACCGTCCCGAACGGCAAGGTCGTTGCCGACGCCAATCCAGAACTGTCCGGCAAACAGGCCGTTGAGCGTCAGGATCATTTCGTAGCGGTCCAGATACACGATGGCATTGAACGGGCCACGAAGCACTTTCAGCTCCCGTCCCGGCTCCAGCGTGTAAGGTGCGGCAATCCCGTTAACCCGTGCGATGAACTCGGCGGGGATGTTGTACTTTTCGGCAATTCCCGGAAGCGTGTCGCCCGGCTGCACCACGTAAGCTGGTTCGAGGATATGTTTTTGCGAGTAAATCACCTGCGTCGCGGCCTGCACCAGAATGCTGACCAAATATTCCGATTCCTCCTTGGAAAAACGCGGATCGCCGTAATAGGGACTCAGGGAACGAAGCACTTCGAGCACCTGGCCCTGCTGGATTTTGTCTTTGGCCGACGCGAGGTAGTCGCGCACCGCCTGATCCCCGGCGGTATCCGCCACCGTTTCCGGAGCCGATTCCGGAATGGCGGGCGCCACGGCAGGCACCACCGGCGCAGGATCGGTCACAGCACGCGGAAGCGGGGAAACCTCGTCGCTTCCGGAACGGAGCGGATTGGTCGGGATCGTTCCGGCCACTTCGTCGGAGGGGGTTGGTAAATCGGGCAGCCTTCCCACCTGCGTGTCGGCGGTCGCTTCTGCGGCGGTGGGGGCCGCGTCAAACGGATTGGTGGCAAGATCGCTACTTTCCGGAACCGGCAGGGCTGTCGTTGTTTCGGTATTGGGGGAGAAACTATCCAGTCCGGGAAGGGAAGCGTCCGTTGTTTCCGGCGTCTGGGGCGTTTCCGGATGCGGCGTCGCGGCAAACGGACTTGCTTCCAACGGAGCCACCACGGGCGGTTCCATGGCGGGAGCGGCTGGCTCCGTCGCTTTCTTTTCCTCGGCCGAAGTCGTTTCCGCCGTCTGCTCCCATGGCATGGGATATTCATTTAAAAAATAATAGGAACAGACTGTAATCGCCGCGAAAAACAACGCAATGATAAAAGTACGCAACATTTCCATGGATACCCGTCCTCCTGACGTCTGTTTGAAATTCTTTCAGGGAGTGTAGCGTATTTTGAGAATTTACACCAGAGAGATTTTGAGGATTTGGAGAAAATTTTTTGCAATCTTTTACGATTTTTGGAGAGAATCCATAAAAAAACACGAAAGGTCGCGGGAACCTTTTCGTGTTTTTTACGGTTTTCCAGTCTACCGACAGGTTAGAATCGAAGGATCATATCGGCAGCAAACGTCAACTGGCTGTCCTTGCTGAAGTCGTCGTAGGTCTGGATTCCTTCGTAGTCAAACGTGCTCCAGTCCCAACGGAGTTCCGGGCGGATGGTGAGCCAGCTCAACGGCTGCCAGTTCGCTCCGAAGGAGATGGCGTAGTAGTCGGCCTGGTCGCCAGTGAGGGAGTAGGCATATCCACCGTCGATGATGGTGCTGGAGCAGTCGCGGAACCACTCGAATCGGAAACCGAGGGTCAGCGGGTCGCAGCACTGGTAGAACAGGTAGTTGGTGATTCCGTACCAGTTCCGGCCATGGTTGGTGTTCCAGGTGTCGATACAGAGGTAATCGCGATCATCCCACCCGCCAGTAAAGTCGATGGCGTAGGTCAACCGTTGCGTGATGTTGAACCGGGCGTTGACGTTCAAAAGCGTCGTGTTGGCAACCTCCTCGCTGATGGTTTGCGGCTGGAAGCAGGGGGCCGACTGGTCGCCGGTCATGACGGTCGCTTTCAGCTCGAAGCGGTTGTCCAGCGAACGCACCTGTAACCCCGCCACGAACGAAAAATGATCGTTCACCGAGTCAAACGCGTCCCATTCGTTCACGGCACCGAACACGGCACTGAAGCGGTCGCTCAGCCGGAACGTCGCCAATCCGCCGGTCATGGTCTGGGGCAGCCCCCAAATGCTGGCGTACGACCGGGAGTAGTAGAAATTCATCGGTGCCATCGGCGATTCAAATCCCATGATGGAATAGAAATGCCCGACTTTGAAATCAATCCCACGTAACCACGGCGAGTAAATCTCGGCGTAGAACTGCGGCATGGAAAATCCGTACTGATTTCGTCCGGCACGGTAGGAAATGTCGTCGTCCATTCCGTTCCATTTGGCCTCGTTCGCAGAGGTCGTTTCCAGCCCGATAGCGGACGTATAGTAGTAGTCCGTACCATACATGAAATCGACCCGACCTCCGACCGACCAGCCCCCATTCTGGCAGACGTTACGCCCCAGAGCCAGATAAAGCTGGTTCATTTCGTAACCTTTTTTATCGTTGGGGCCGACGGGGCTGAAGTTATCGCCGTCAATATCGGAGAACGTCAACCCCTGGTCGATGTACCCGTCGATGAAAAACGCCCCCTGCCCCAGGAAACTGGAACCTGTCAGCGCCGCGGGAGAAGCGTTCAAATTTTTGAAAAACAGACTCTTTTCCGTTCCCGCAAGCTCCGGTGGAGTCAGGGACGAAGAAACAGTTTCCGGACAAAGACAGGGCGTTTCCTGGGCGACGGGATACGCCACCGAGGGGGAATACGCCGTCGAAGGGGGTGTTTGTACCGGAGAATACGCCGTGGAGGGGAACGTTTGTACGGGCCCCTGTACGGGCTGCTGCCCCAGGACGTTTCCCGCGAAGAGAACCAGGATTCCGCATCCTGTCGTCAGTGTTCGCTTCCAGCTTATATAGGTTTTCATGACCGCATTCCTTTTATAGTCATATCCAGTGGTTCGTAATCCACGAATATCCAGTTCACAAGTTACTATCGGTTTTTCTCATGGAACACTTTTGTGGAATGTAATGATTTTCATGAAAAAATGGCATGTGCGGAAAAGTTTTAAAAAGCGTGGCGTAAACGTTGTAACGATTGTCTGGGGAGGCTTTATGACTACTATTTTCCACAAAATCCAAAAATTTATTACGGTTAGCGGTTCGGATTTGACGATTATACCAATAAATGTTGCTTTGCGCACCTTTTGCGCTCAGATTTCAGAATACCGGTTCAACAGACATTTTTTACGAAATTTCGGATTTTTGCGAACTTTTACATACGAAGTCATATATTAGATTATATATTTGATGGAATTTTGTGAAGGTAAGCAAGATACCAGCTTTAACCGTGATGGAATACAGAATATGAAAAAGTCTCCGAAAACGAGTCGTTCCATGAACATGAAAACAAGGTCTTCCCATCTGGAGTCGCTGGAGCCGAGGCACCTGCTCTCCGCGCTTCCGCTTACGGAAACGAACAGTGGTGTCAGCGATGTTTTTGTCGTACAGACGCCGCAAAGCACGTCGCAGAGCCAGTATTTGGTGATGCACATCGAGTCCCAGAAGGGAGCGAATTTTAGCGTCGATGATGTTAATGTCGATGGGGATGGGTGCGATATTCTGAAGGCGACTTCCGACGGAAAAGTCACCAGTGTTCTGATGAAGATGGGGATGGGTTCCAGCTACACGATTTCGCTGGACAACATGCCGGAGGATGACAATATCACGGTTTTCGTCACGGTGGCCGGAGATACGAATTTCGACGGTTTTGCCTCTCATAATGAGTATTATACGCAGTATGGACAGGTTTTGTACGATCAGGGTTTGAACAGCCGGTCGGTCATGCTTTTCCAGAAGATGTACGGGATCGATATTTCCAAAAGCAATTACGATCCGTTGTACGACTTGAACAACAACGGCAAGATCGACAATGAGGAGTTCACCCAGATATTCGCGTCAAAGGGGTATTCCAACAGCAAGGAATTGAATATCGATGTCTTTTTCCGTCCGCAGGTGAAGTCGGGAACATTGGAAGTAAATGGGGATGCGGAAGCGGACCTTACTGTGGTGGAAGAGAATATCCTTCTTGGGGAGGAGGTACAAGGCGGGATGGAGATTACCGGTACGCTTTCCGAGTACGACACGTCCGCTCCGGTGATGGCGCAAATCAGCTATGATGGAAGCAAGACAGCGGTTAATCTGACCGAGTTGGCGGAAACCAATGGGAAATTTACGTTGGATGTCGTGGATGCCTTGAGCAGTGAGAGTATCGAGTGGAGCGTTGGCACCGCGGAGGAATTGACAGTCGTTCTGTATGGTGGCAAGAGCGATACGAAAGCAGACGACACTTCGGCGTTCACGTTGAATTTCACGATTGATCTGACTTCGCCCAATATTACGGAGGTAAAGACGCAGTCGGTGAACGGGGTTCTCCCGACAGATGGCACGTTTTATTCCAACAAGACGAATCCGTCGATAGAAATTCAAATGACGGTGGAGGATAAGGACACCTTCCTGGCCTATTTACAGAATACGGCAAAGGGGGTGTACGTCGATTTGGAATACATCCAGGGGAACACATCGTTTACCCAGACCGTCCAATTGACGGCTTCCATGCTGACGTGGGGAGAAGAACCGAATGAAAATACGTTCACGTTCACGGTGACTCCTTCCGAAACGCTTAACAATGGAGCCTATACCCTGAACATTCTTCCGCACAACCTGGCGGGGAATGCAAGCACGGGCGAGCAGAACGAGGTGTCGCTGACCGTCGACACGAGTGTTCCAGTGGTGGCGTATTCAGGCACGACATTGAACGCTCTTGAGCCGAAGTCGGATAAGATTCCGGAGGGGGCGATTTACACGGATGACACGTTGGTCGATGGCGCTTCTGAGAAATCCGTGACGGTGGATGTTACCTGTGGTATCGGGTACACACTGTATTATTCGCTCGACGGCAAGACATTTGCGGCGTTGGACGCGAATACGGCGGTTATCCCGGTTGGCACGTTGAGCTATGGAGAAAATACGCTTTCCTATTACGTGGTGAACTATGCCGGAACGGCGTGTGAAACAGTGGCGCTTCCGATCATCGTGAACGAGGCTCCGGAGGTCAGCACGGCGGGCGAGGCGCTGAAAACGGAAGGTTTTGTGCAGGCGAAAAACGCGACCTTGAAAACGATCGACGTTGCGGAATTGTTTGCAACGGACGACGGTGCGTTGGCCAGTACGCCTTACGAGGTGGAAGTGAATTATGACACCGGAACTCCAGAATTCATTACGGAAGCGACAATCACAAATGGTGTGTTGTCATTCACTTACGACAGCTCATGCTTAACGGACGACAATCCAACGCGTTATGCGGCGGTTACGTTGATCTGTACCGACGAATATGGCGAGACGGCGGAATTGACGTTCCGTCTGAAGTACACGTCGGACGACGAGGCACCGAAGGCGACCTTTGAAGATTCTACATGGAATACATGGAATACGCGATACGAGAAGGCTACGGGGATTGATTTTGCCACAACGGACGCGAACGTAACGCTCACCGGCAAAATTGACGACGTGTCCGAGATCGTATCGTTCGGAATCGGAATTCAATATGGAAATGGCACCCTCACAACGATTTACGAAACCGACGGTACCAACAACGCTACCGAATTCACGTATGATGAAGACACGCAGGAGTTCGAGCTGGATTTGAGTTCGTACCTGACAGCCGAAGGCAATTACACGTTGAAGGTTTGGGGGAAGGACATTTATGGGAACGAGACCGACCGGAGTAACGCCCAGAGCATCACTATCGTTTACGACAGCACCGCCCCGTTGTTGGAAATGACGAACGTTTTAACGAAAACGGGTACTTCAACGGATACGGTCAATACCTCTCAGCCGCAGTTCGCGCCGACGTTTGAAGGTACGCTCGACACCAACGATCAAGAGAACGGCGTATGGGCGGAAATTTATGTTAGTGGGGGTACCTACACGGAACCGACACTTTACGCTTTCGGAAAATACGATTCCTCTGACACGTCTTTAACCTATACAATCGTTTCTTTGGCCGATGGTACTTATACGTTTACCTGCAAAGTGGTGGACGCCGCAGGAAACGAGAATGATGGGAACTCATTGACAGTCACCGTCGATACGACAAAGCCAACAAAGTTGTCTTACGACAATAGTATTACGACGAAAGATTGCCCCGATACGTCCGTGACGGAAGATTACACGAACGACGACGCGATTACGTTTAGTAATTTCCGCAGTACCGATGCTTCCGACGTGACGTATTACGTTTCCAACGGAACCGTTACGAAATCTCCAGACACTAACGACGAAGTGAATTTCGATCTGACTTGGGGTGAAAACACGTTTACGATCTGGTGCGTGGACAGTGCCGGAAACGAGAGTGAGAAGGAAACTTATACCGTTGTATCCAACAATGCACCGACGGTGGTTACGGAACCGGGCGACAAGACACTTTCCTCGACCTCAACGCAAATTTCGCTGTCGAAAACGGAAGTGGAAGGCGCATTTAAGGATTTGGATACTACTTCGAGCGGCGACGAGCTGACGTATTACTACACGTTTGCGGCGGCGGACGGGTCGGGTGTCGAGAATATCACCGAAATGGCGGAGTTGACGCTGGACGGTGAGAACTACGTGGTGACGCTGACGGTGACGGATTCGGATAAACTCAATGTTTCCGAGAAGTTTGGTACGCTAACGTTGATTGCGAAGGATACCTACGGGGAATCCGTTGACACGTCCCTGACCGTTTGGAAGGAGAATCTGGCTCCGCGTATTAAAGATATGAATCTTTCCTTTACGTACAAAGGGACGGGGACAATTAATTTGTCCGACTATCTTTATGATGAAACGTCGTTTGCCAACCTGACGATTAATTCCATTCAATTCAAAGATACAGATGGAACGACGCTTCACACGTTTACGTTGAAGGGGGATGATGCGGAATACGATGCCGAAACCGGAGTTTTGACGCTGGACGCAGTGCTCCAGGAATACTTTGGTGAAGGAACGTTGGTTATTAGCGTGACCGATAAGGCGTATCTTGCCGATGCGAGCGACATTACCGCCACGTTGAGCGGTAAAGTAACCCTTTCTTGGGACAATTCGTTCCGATATACCGACGGTACGACCACCGCGACCACCACACCGACCGTGGCGACGGTTTTGGAAGACGCCGACGACGGAACGGTCTATTTGGCCAACTTTACCAAGGATCAGTGGAGTTCCACGGCATACATCGGTGGTCTCACAGAACCGACGATTACGTATGAGCTGGTTGGAAGCGTTAACCAAGAGGTGTTCGACAAATTTGAAATCGACGAGGAAACCGGCGAGATTTCGTATTCCCTGGTAAAAGACGCGAACGGCACGGTAGGGTTCCAGGTTCGTCAAGTGGTGAATGGAGAGGCAACGAACTCCCTGTCGTTCCAGTTCGTCGTGAATGCGGTTGAGGACGACCCGGTAGGGAACGTTATCACGGGTAATTTCACGCTGAAGGATACTAATGAGTCAAAAACGTTTGATATTATTGATTTAGGCGGATGTACCGACCCGGACGGCGGAACGCTTTCCGTAACGTCGATTACCGTGGATGGTACTGTCATTAAAGCGGGCAAATCCGCCACCCTGGACGGTCGGTTTACGTTCGCTCTGGAAAACGGCGTGTTGACGGTGACGCAGCTTGACGATAACAAAGAGAGTGTGGAGTACACGTTCAGCTACACCCTTTCGAAGGTTGGTGATGAAACGCGAACCACAACGGTATCCGGCAACACCATCAAGTTTACCTCCTACGCGACAGATATTACGCTGGCGGAAGCGACGCGGCAATACGAAGATGTGTCTGGTTCCGTGGCGATTCTGAATGAACTGGGATTGAGTTCCAGTGAATGGAAGGTCACGGACGTTGAGGTAGCGTCCCAGGATGCAACCATGGCTTTTGACAGCCAAGAGGTCAACACAACAGGTACCGGAATTGACTACGTGCTGAACGAAGGTTCGTACGGTTCCGCACGGCTGACGTACACCATCCAGAATAATAATAATTCAGGGGAAACCTATACCGCCGACATCATCTTTACCGTCACGGTCAACAACTCGGCACCAACATGGGCTTCGACGACGCCCTTGACAAACAATACCTACGTCTGGTCAACAACCGACGCTGGCGATGAGGGGGGTTATGTTCTGAATAACGTCTCAACGTTGTTTACCGATTACGACACGAAAGATTTGAAGAACGGAATTGGGGTACCAACGTCTGAGTACGGGACGTTCGTTTACAATTCGACTGCGGATACGCTGACATTCACGCCCAATACGACGGGTTATACGACGGAAGGACTGGATTTCATCATCCGCGTTACCGACCAAGCAGTGGATACGGCGGCGGCAGAAACGACGGAATTTTCATTCCAACTGGTAATCACCCATAAGATCGAAACGCCAACCATCACTGCCGCCCCCAGCGTATCCGGTACGGCTGGAGAGGAAATCTCCGTGAGCATGATGGAGTTCCTCAACCAGGTGACACTCAAAAACGGGGAATCCGACACGAAGCTGCAATACCTCGATTCGAACGGCGAGTGGCAAGACGGTACCTATACCTTCACGCCGGACACCATGGGTATTTACACGTTCCAAATCCGTGCGGTCAATACCGACAATGGAAGTACCTTGGTAAGTGAGGCGTACACCGTCAACGTGTGCGTGGGCGGAACGCTGGAAGTGACGGACGAAAGTCTGAATGTGGGTGGCACATTGGAGGTTGAGGCTGGTACTGCCACAAGTGGGGATATAACGCTGGCCGAAGATGCCGTGATTCCGGCTGGAACGACGATTGCGACAAATTCTGTCCTGAAAGCCGGAACGACGCTGGGTGCGGGAACGTCTCTTTCCAGAAATTGCGAGATATCCGGTAGTGAAGATGCCGACCTTAGCTGGTTAACTTCAGCCGAGGTCTATTATGATGGTACATGGATTTTTGATGAGGATTATATAGTTCCCGAAGGTGGCATTACATTGAAAGCGGATATTACCGTTAAGCGAAATTCTGTAACCACCGTAACAGGTACCACGCTGGCGGCGGGGTCGGTACTAAAGGCGGGTACGGTATTCTCGGAGAATACAACTCTGAAACAGGTAGACATAACGGACGCAGAGAATATTTACAAAAATTACGCAGTGGATGGTACGTTGCCAACATGCGAGTTTAATCTGACCGATGCGTTGAATGGGAAAACCATTGACGAGGTGGTTGCGGATTTTGAAGACAATAGTTGCTTCCAGAGTGTGGCGGTTTCTGCCGATGGCAAGAGTATCATCGTTTCCTATCTCCCCTACAATCCTGACCAGGTACGAACGCCGCAAGAAATAACGCTGAAGACGACAGATGGCTTGGAACTTTCTGTGAATTTGGCTGCGGAATACGAAACGCCCTTTGAAGTGGAAGTCCGCGTTGTTTCTAGTGAAAGCGCTACGACAGATGGATACAAATCCAAGTCACCCAACGAGTCGGTTTCCTCGACGGTCGAAGGTACAACCTATTATCTGGAAATTTGGTTGAAATGTACCCTGCCATTGTATCAAGATGTGTTGATCAATAATTATACAACGACATCCATCCTTTCAACTTACTCTTTGAATATTCCGGCAGATTACGCTAGTGGAATCTCAATTACAAGCACTTCGTCGAACATGTATAAGATAACTGAGAATACTGATGATGGTAGTATAACATTAGAATTTGGTGGAATCACCGGCACGGGAGAGATGGTATCAGTATCTTCTTCCTTATATGCCTGTGGTTACAATGATGATTTTCTTCGGATTGGCCTGTACAAGTTTACGACAACTACAGGCTTCCAGGCGGATTTTGCCGAAGCTCAAGAGCAATCTTTGGCTCTTGAATTTGGAACGGCAGAGAAAACCGATGGAACGTCCACGACCTATGGCGTTAGTGGTGCGGCGAATGCGTCCCAGAAAAAGTTAACAAGTATCGACATCCCGCAGGCGACTCCCCTCAAGGGTACGCAGGCGGCACGCGAGACGGTGGTAGAGGGTTCGGGGGTTTATCTTTCGCTGGTGAAGGAGAAGACGGAATCGGAAACGGTTTCGGAGCTTCCGGAAAGCGCGGAATACCTGACGGAATGGGATACGTCGTACGTGGAACTGTGGGTCAACACGCAAGACCCGAACGTGGATATCGAGAACGTCCAGGTGGATTTGCTTTACAACACGGAATACTTCACGGCGACGGGCATAGAATATGGAGAGGCGGTAGCCAACGGGCTGGCTTCGGCCATTACCGACGCGGAGGGGAAAATCACCCAGATCGGCGGCGACCTGAGCCATGCCGTCACGAATGCCGATGGATTTGTGCTGCTGGCACGCGTGAAGCTGGAATCGACCGGCGACGATAACGTGGCGGGCGATAACGTTGGTGCGGTGAAGTCCGGGCTGGTGCTGGAAAACATCCTGTTGACCGACCACGTTGGGAATTACATCGACCCGAACACGCAGGTGTATGTCAACACGAAGATTTATCCGGTGGTTTACGATTCCAACGACGATGGAATCATCGATGTCAGCGACCTGATCACTTTTGCCAAGCGATTCGGTAAAAGCTCCGCCGACAGCACCGACGTGGCGACGTGGGCCATGGACTTTGACAAGTCCGGAGTTATCGACGTCAGCGACCTGATTGCGTTTGCCAAAAACTTCGGCAAGGGGCGGGACAGTTCGTCTTCCATTCTCTATCCGGAACGGTTCATGGAGCAGTGGATCGGTTCGACCATCCTTACCACCGGCGACACGAGCCTTGCCGACATGCTCGACACGACGATTGGCCAGTGGGAAGAAAAACTCGGCGAGGAGCTTGATCTTCAGGTTCAGATTATCGTCAAGGATTTGGAGAACGACGATCTGGTGTTGGGGCAGACGCTGCTGGTCGGGGTGGACGAAAACGGCAAACCGAATACCGCCGTGGTCTATCTCGATTCCGATGCGTTGGGAATGGGCTGGTATGTCGGCGAGGAGGGGCTGGTTCCGAACGAACAGTACGACCTGTACACCGTGCTTTTGCACGAGTTGGGGCACGTGCTGGGGATGAACTCCGCCTACACCGGTTATACCGACGTGGTGGACGTGGTGACCGGCACCTATACCGATGCCAACGGCGACAAGACGCTGGTTTTGGACGGGCACGTGGTGGACGATAGCGACCTGATGTACCCCGAACTGAATCCGGGCGAGCGGAAGGAAATTTCCGACATTGACGCGGAGATCATTTCGGCTGTTCGCGAACAGGGAGGTACGGTCACGACGCAAACCTGGATGGCGGTGGATGGCACGGTCGCTGACGGAATGCTTTCCGTGGAAACCGCTTCGTCTATCGTGGCGGAGGATGAATGGAACGCGTCGCTTGTTCAGGCGGCGAAACTGGAAGTGCGGAAGGTGGAGGAACTGGCAGCCGACGAGGTGCTGGCACAGATGGAAACGGAAATGCCTGTCGCCCAGAATCCTTCGACCGCTACGGTAGATGGTTCGGAAGAAGATTTGTTCGCCGACGACGAATTTGAAAATCTTTTGGACGAAATTTCGCTGGAAAATTTGAACGTTACGCTTGACAAATAACGCGAAAACGGTCATGATCCGGCATTCATGAAATTCCATGGTATGGCTTTCACGGTCATACCATGGGTTGTAATGGGAACCCCTTTTTCTCACATTTGAGGAAAACCATGAAAAAACGTACTTTGTGCCTGGAACCGCTGGAAAACCGAAATCTGCTGACGGCGTTGGCTTTGACGTGGCAAACCGCGCAGCCCGGAGGCACCGGTGCGGAGGAAGCATCGGCTACGGTAGCTGCGGACCAGTATACTCTGACCCATGACGCCGCACAAAATATCAGCGTGCTTTTCGATTCGGGTACGGAGCGTTACGTTTACAATCCGGGAGTATCGAATGGCGTGTTTTCCCTAAATCTGCAAAGTGGCGGAACGTTACGGATTCTTTCCAATGCCAAATGGGAGGCCGAACGGGGTACGGGCGGTTCCTCGAATGACACCTTACGTGAAGATTTAAGTTTCCTTACGGTGGACGGGGTTTCTCGAAGCGTGGTTTATGGGGAATTAACCGCGTCGGATGTGGATAAATATCGATTTACTGCGGAAAGCTCCAAGACCAGCATTCAGCTTTATGCTCCGGAAAATCCGAATGCGACGCTTGAACTTTGGAATGACACCCAATCCCAGTTGTTGGCCACCGGCACCTCGACGGAAGATTTTCGGTCGATTTTGGATGCCGTAAGCACGACAACGGGCACGTCGTATTCGCTTCGCGTATCGGGCGGAACGGGGGAATACACGTTGGTCGTGGTTTCTGACGCGTCGCTGGAAACGGAAGCGGACACGACGTTGTTGGAAAATTCTCTCGGCGCCACCGGTACGGGAATCGGTTCTGTTACGGGAGACGCAAGTTCTTACCAGCAGGATTCGGTGAGTGCCGGTACGGGAACGCTGCTCGGTTCGGCGGTGGACGGCAACACGATGGTGACGGTTTCGCAAGAATCCACGAACATCCTTTTACGCCAGTGGACGTATGATGGTTCCACCTGGAACGAGCAGGCGGACAAGAGTTACTCGGCGGCCTCGACGTCTGCCGAGGTGAGCGTGGCCCTTGACGGCGACACGGTTCTTTTGGGAATCGATACTCGCGCGTATCTTTTGGATCTGTCCGGTTCCACCATCACGGGCACTTCGTTTACCGTTTCCGACGCCATAAAGAGCGTTTCGCTGGAGGGGAATATCGCGGTTTTCGGGTTGGACGGTTCCGTTCTGATTTACGAGAACGGGGTCGATGGCTGGCAACAGGTTACGTCCCTGGAAGGCGAAACGACAGGCGAAAATTTTGGAACCTCGGTGCTTTACCTTGCGGAAGCGCAGGAGCTTTACGTAGGGGCGCCTGGGGAAAAGGCGGTGTATGTTTTCACCCAAAGCGAAGGTGGCTGGAAGCGGACGAAGGTTACGCCCACAAGCAGTAATTTTACAGGCTCTTTCGGGACGTCGCTGGATGTCGAAGGCGACACGATGGTGGTCGGAGCGTCGAACGGGGTGTTTTTCTTTGAGAGAAACGCGTCGGGGGAATGGACAGAGACGGATTCTTATACCGATGCTTCCACAATAAATCTGGGCTGTTCCGTCAGCATTTCGGGCGACCAGATTCTGGTGGGGGCGTCCCGTGCTATGAATGGGGTAACCCCTTTAGGGAAGGTGTTTCTTTTCCAAAAAAGCGTGGATGAAGGAGGTGTAGACGTTGACTTTGAAACGACGTGGGAGAGGGTTTCGTCCTTTACGCCCTCCACGACGGGTAATTTTGGTTTTGGCATCTCCGTTTCGCTGCTGGGCGATCGGGCGGTGATCCAGGATGGGGCCAATACGCAGATCGTCACGTGTACCGGCATTGTGGAAACGGATCGCTGGAATCTGAACGTCACACAGACAGGCGACGTTTCCTTCACACTTACCGGCGCAGACGGCACGACGGCAGACGGATTGCAATGGGTGGTTTACGACCCTGAGGGGCAGGTCGTCGCGGTGAACGAAACGACGTTTAAAGCCGATAAGACCGGTCTTTACACGATTGCGATTGCGGCGGAAACGGGAAAAAATTCACGGTACGTCCTGCGTGCAACCTCTGAAAACGTTGAAGCCGAACCGTTGACTGCTTCCGGCGTCACCCCGGCAGCGGAGGAAACATTTTACGTTTTACCATCCCAGATTGTAATGGAATTTTCCGGCCAGATCGACATGTCAAAGCTCTCGACCGCCAGGGCACAGCTCACGTCGTTGTCCGGTACGAACATCGCTCTGACCGCTTCCAAGATTCAAAACGGGAACCAGATTGTCTGGACATTGCCGGACGGAACGCCGCTGCCGGAAAACCAACCCCTGACGCTGACGGTTTCCAACGTTCAAGATATTCAGGGGCGTACGCTTACAAGCTCCCGTTACACGTTCACGTACCAGACGGGGGAAATGGAAGCGACGCCACTGGTTTGGGAGGATTATTCTTACCGCCAAGGCGTCGATCGTATTTCCGCGTCCGGAAGCCTGGCCCAGAACGAGGTAAGCCGTTATCAGTTTACACTGGGCGTAGGGGAAACGGCCAGCATTGGCTTGAACGACAATGTGGGGGGCACGCTGAAATTGGAACTGTACGATGGGAATAACCAGCTTGTCGCAACGGGCAGCTCGTTGGAGCATATCGCCGACGCGTACAGCCAGCATATCGTGGGGATAACTAATACCAGCGGTGCGGAGATGACGTATACCCTGCTGATTTCCTGCACGGACACTACCACCCTGCAAGCGGGAAAAATGGCCTCCTTTGATCTGGTGGGGTACCGGGGGGCTACGTTGGAATCGGAAAACAACAATTCCATGGCCACGGCCACCGATATTACCCAGTCCGGCGGTGCGGTCGGTTCCCTGCCATATCCAGATAAAACGACCACGGTCGTTGAGACATCACAAAAAACCGGCATGGGGGAAATAACCGTCCTGTCCGGTGATTTTGCTGCCGTAGCGGGCGACAATTGCATCGTGTTGCTCCAATATATGGAGGGAACGTGGTCTGAGATTCAGACGCTGGAGATTTCGTGCCAGTCGCTTGCCATGGAAAACGGCGTTTTGGCAATAGGGATTTCCGGTGGGGTTCAGATTTACGAATTCAACGGTTCCACCTGGACGCCTCAAGCTACGTTTAACAATACGGGAACCCAAACGGCATTCCACAACGGGACGCTGGTCGTTTCGGAGGGTACGTCCCTTTCCTTCCTTTGCAAGAAGTCGGAGGTTTGGACCTGTACCCAGACGGAAACCGTCACGGTGTCGTCGTTGGCGATGAACAACGGAACACTGGCCGTGCTGGATGCGACTGCGAAGGCCCTGAACCTGTGGGAAAAGCGGGACGGAACCTGGACGGTGTACCAGACGTTAGACCTTTCCGGAGTAGCGGTTTCCAATTGGACGGACGCGTCGGTACAAATCAACGGAACCATGCTGGTCGTGGCGTTTCCCAAATCCCAGGCGATCTCCTTCTGCAATCAAACGGAAGATGGCTGGAATATTCTGGTCACCTCGCCGACGGGGGCATTTACCGCATACTCCCTGACAGATTCGAGCCTTTTGCTGGCTATCACCAATGGTACGAACAACACCATCGGCCAGTATTTCTTTAATGAAACCGGACTCACCGACAAGGGCACCCTCACCCTATCTTTAGAGACGCCCGTCACCTCGTTAGCCGTTTCGGGGGAGCGTCTGTTGTTTGGTTGTTCCGAAAACGGAACGGTACAAACCTGCGATTATTGGGACTACGACTATTACACTTTCGTTTATAATGGGGACGAAAAATGGAGCGTGGAAGCCTTTTACTGTGAATCTGACACCGAAGTGGAATATCGGTTCCTGGATGCGGAAGGAAAGGTCGTGGAAGCAACAGATCTTGTTGATGGGAAGCGATACTATATTCAAGTGTATCGGGATAAATCCAGAATGGAATTTCCATATATTCTGAAGCTTACTTCCAATCAGTCGGAATGGTCGATGACCTCGCCGCTTCAGGAAGACAATGTTCACAAATCGTTGGATTCCGTGACGGTGCAATTTTCCGGGAATATCGACTTGACCACGCTGGAAACCAATTTTCGGCTGGTGACGATTGGGTCGAATGCCTGTACGGGGTATTCCCTGCTGGACGGGCAGACGGTGGAATTTTATTTTTCCGGGCTAATCCTGCCGGATGGAAGCCATACGTTCACGATTCCAGAGAACGCGTTCCGGGATTTGTCCGGCAACACGGCGTCGCTTTCGGTACCGTTCACCATCAGTAACGAACTGCGTTTGGAGAACGTGCAATCCAACGCCAGCGCCACGGCGGCCCCTACCGAGATTTCTCTGACGTTCTCCAATGCTCTGGACGCATCGAAGCTGACGAAGGAGAGCCTGCAAATCAAAACCGGAAAAGAAACCGTTTCCTCCACCGGATACACCCTGTCCTCTGATGGGAAATGCGTTACTTTTACGTTGCCAACCGTCATGTATTACGTGACGACTCCGGAGATTATCCTGACAGAAGCCAATTTCCAAACCGTCAATGGCGTGCCGATGAACCCGGCTGGAAACCAGACCCTTTCCCTGGCTACCCTGGGGTACACCGTCCGAACGCAGGCGTCCGATTCCACGTTGAAAGTCGTCTGGTCGTTTGGCGCCGCGATTTCCATCGACGACCTGACCGGTTCCGTTACCGTCGGCGGGGAGGCGTGTTCTGGAAATTTCCAATGCAGTGCGGATGGAAAAACGCTCACATGGACGTCAAGCGATTATACTCCGGCCGAAGGGGCTTCCGTCGAGTGGACACTGAACTCCCTGACGACCGTAGGCGGGCTGCCGATTGCCGGTGCGTCGTGGGACGGTACCACCTATACCCTGAGTGGAACGGAAACGGTTCGCATCAGCACGGCAATCCCATCGGTGGTGGTCGTCAAGGATAGCAGTTCCAAATCCACCGTCGAAACTTCCACGTCGGTTCCAGATTCCATCGCCTGGGTGGACGAATGGCGTACGATTTACGTCGAGGTCTGGGCGTATGCCGATTCCGCCAAAACGGTCGGTGAAATGGAATATTCCGCCACGCTCCAATACGACGCGTCCCTGTACCAGTCTGGAAGCAGCGTTTCGTTTGAAAAATCCTCGCGTTTCAACGACCTGACCGTGACACTAGGAAGTGCGGGCGAGCTGGTTTTGGAGGGTTCGAACACATCGGCGCTGGTGGAAGGGGAGTACGTGCTGGTTGGGCGTATCCGCCTGAACGCGGTCGAGAAGGGGGGGATCTCCCTGAATGCAGGAGCGGACGATTACACCATTACCGGTCGGAGCATCGGACTTTCCCTGTCGGGCGACGGAGTGGAGGATATAACGGGTTCATTGTCGACGAGTTCGTTGCCGAAAGTTTATCCCGTCATGTACGATCCCAACGACGATGGTGTTATCGATGTCAGCGACCTGATTTACTTCGCCAAAACGTTTGGGAAAAAGGCAACCTACTCCCCGCAGGCATATTTTTCCGATTACAATCACGACCAGACGGTGGACGTCAGTGATCTGATTTTGTTTGCCAAAAACTTTGGAAAGAAAGTCGGCGGTAATCTCATATTTAGCTCCAACTATCCCGACGCGTGGGTTGAAAACGAGTTGGTTGTCGAAACGCCTGCGCCGGCAGAGCTGGAAGCAACCCCGATTTCCCAGGAACAGCTCGACACGGTGGCCACGGCTGCGGTCGAGCGGGCCAGTACGGAATACCGAACGATTTACAATACATCGTTTGAGAAACTGACGTTCCAGGTTGCCGACCTGGGGGGGAATGTGCTGGCACGGCAGGTGGGGGAGGTGATTCTGGTGGACGCCACCGCCGCCGGCTACGGGTGGTATGTGGACGCTACCCCCTACGACGATACGGACGACACGAGGAACGGTGAAATCGATCTGTTGACGGTTTTGTTGCACGAGCTGGGACACTATGCCGGGCTGGAACATACGTCGGACGCCGCAAGTTGGATGTACGAATCGTTGTCCGCCAACCTGCGGAAAATGCCCAGCGTCATGGACGCGATTTTCGAGGAAGCGTCTTTCTAAAATCCGCAGTCAGGGGGCCTGCAAATATCGTGGGTACTATCGTTAGCGACGGTCTAAAGGCCGACGCTAACATTCTATTTTGCAATTGCACCGATTTACCGCATTTTGTCCAAATTCGCAATCCAGATTAACCATTAACCATTAATTATCAATTATCAATTGTCAACTCTCGCTTCTGTTGGGGAATTTTAAAAATTTTCGCTTTTTTTCTGATACAATCCAAAAAATCCGCAAGTTCGTCACATCTTAACACCGATAATAAATATATATCCGAGGGATAGAAAACACATTTTACAATATGAAGAGGGAATGTCATGTTGAAAACATCACTCAAAGGAATGTTGCTTGCGACCATGGGGGCTGCCCTGGTTTTGTCAAGTGGGTGTGCGTTTACCAGCTACGGGCCGAGTTTGGGCATCCTGTCGGTGCCGATTCCGGTTTCACCCTATTTCCAGAACAAGAAAGAAGACGAAGCGGCCGAGGCGCGTTATGCTTCGATGATGGTTTTGGATCCGATTCCGCCGGGAAAGACGCACATTGCGGAAGACCCGCCGAGTGACGACCAGATTCTTCGCAAGTTCCAGGAAATACACAACGTTCGTGGGAATTTCCCGGCACTGTATGAAGTGCAGCACAACAACATTCGTATCGTGAAGGAAAAAATTGTGGACACGGTGGATCCGGTCAGGGTTTATCCGCTGGTCGGCCCGGCGCAGCTCCACCATTCGCACTGGATTTGCAAGGTGTATTATACCGAAATCGTGCGTAACGGCTGGCCCATTCCGCATACCATTAAAAATGAGGAACGGATGGAAGTTATCAAGATTGACCAGGATCATCTTCATCGAGCCGGCAACGTGGTTCCCGGAGATGCGAACTGACCTGGTGTAACCGATCCCTCTTGAAAACCGCTGGTTTTCTACATGACGCGCTTCGGGGGTTTTCCCCGGAGCGTTTTTTTATGGAACCCAAGGAGCTTTGCATGAAACGCTTCCTGATTCTCTGGTGTCTGCTGGCGGCGGGAACCCTCTACGCGCAACGGGGGGAATTTACGCTGAAAATCGTCGATTCAAAAACGAAAGAACCTCTGGACTGTCGCGTGGAGGTTCGCAACGAGCGCGGCGTTTCCCAGCGTGTGGAAAAGTTGCCGTTTCTTTACGATCATCTGGCGGTTCCGGGGCGGGTGGAGATGGCGTTTCCGTTGGGAACGTACCCGATGGTGGTGGAGCGGGGTTTGGAATATCTGCCACGGACGGGGCACTTTGTGTTGAACCGTTCGGCGAAGGATGAAAAGACGGAAACGCTTCATCGGTTCATCGATTTATCGCGACAGGGGTGGTGGTCGGCCGATTTGGAGGTCTTGCGGAAGAAATCGGACATCGAGGCGTTGATGAAGGCGGACGACGTACACTTTGTACCGCTTTTGGGGCCGAAAAAGCAGGGAACCGAAGCAATTCCCGAAGTCTGGTTCGACGGCGACCGGGTATATACGACAGGGAATTATCGGTTGACGCACCCCGATTGTGGCGTATCGCTTTTGAACCTGCCGGCGGGGACGGATTGGACGGGGTTGAAGCTGGAGGAACAGAGCACGCCGATTCCGTTTTTGTATTTGCTGCGGAAAAAGGATGCGTCGATGTGGCTGGACGTGACGAACAGTGAAAGTTGGGATTTGCCGCTTCTGGTGTCGTTGGGAATGGTCGATTCGATGCGGATTTTGGGGAAGGAGATCACCCGTTCGCAGGTTTTGCCACCCGATTTTGACTGGACGAGCGTGCCGCCGCGGAAATCGTCGGGCAAGCTGAACGCGAAAAAGAGGGTGAAGAAAAAAGAGGGGGGGAAAACGCCGTCCGAAGTGCTGGCCGGGGAGACGATGCGTTATCGCGGCGATCTGGGATACCAGCGGTGGACGGAGGACGTTTATTTTCATTTGCTGAACGTGGGGCTTCGGATTCCTCCCTCAGCGGGGAGCGGGTCGGGGTTGTCGCCCAATCCGGTCGGTTCCAACCGGGTGTATGCGTTTGTCGACCGGAGCGAGTACCTTGCGAATGCCGACGTTTCCGGATTGAAAGAAAAAGGGGGGAACGCCGGTTTCAATACGGCGATGTGGTGGGACGCGCTGCGTAGCGGGGCGGCGGTCGTGACGAACGGGCCGCTTTTGGTGCCGCGGGTGGACGGTTGTTTGCCGGGATTCTTTTTCGAGTTCACGGAAGCCGAAACGCCGATCAAGCTGGAAATCGGCCTGACGCTTTCCACGCGGTCGTCGATCCAGTACATCGAGATATTGGTCAATGGCAAGGTTCAGCAATCGATACGGTTTCAGGATTACGCCGAAACGGGAAAGTTGCCCCCCATTACGCTGGAGGAGAGCGGCTGGTTCCTGCTGCGGGTCGTGACGGACGTTTCGGGAACGTACTGCTGCGGCATGACGGCACCATTTTACGTCCAGATCGGCGACCAACCCAACCCGCAGGCCAAAGAATCGGCGACGTTTTTCCTGAATTGGGAAAAGGCACGGATTCGGATGTTGAAAAAATCAGGGGCGTTTGAGGGGGAAACCGGTGCCCAACGCTTGCAATTTCACGAACATGCGTTAAAATACTGGTTGAGGAAATCGCGGTAATTCCCGAACCTGTTCGGCACCGCGCAATCCGGAGCTTGCCTCGGCAATTCAACGCTTTCGTTTTTCACCCTACGCGACCCCTTGAAGAAAGGAACGACCATGCACTTCAAATATGCCATGTGCAATGAACTTTACGAGAACTGGGACCTTGCCCGACAGTTCGACTACGTGGCCCGCTGCGGGTACACCGGAATGGAGCTTGCCCCGTTCACACTGACTCCCAGCGTCGAGCCTGCCGACGTCCGCGAGATCACCCCCGCGAAAATTGCCGAAATCCGACGTTGTGCGAAAAACTCCGGCGTTGGTATTCTCGGCCTGCACTGGCTACTTTCCAAAACCAGCGGTTTCCACCTCACCCTGCCAGATGCCGACGTGCGGAAAAAAACCGTCGCGTACGGCAAAGCCCTGATCGACCTGTGCAGCGAGCTGGGGGGCAATATCATGGTCTGGGGTTCTCCCAAACAGCGAAACATCGAACCGGGCGTTTCCAGGGACGATGCGTTCCGTTATGCTGCCGACGCACTTTCCGAACTGGCACCGAAACTGGTGGAAAATAACGTCTCGATCGCGTTGGAACCACTCGCACCGGCGGAAACCAATTTCCTGACCAACGCGGCGGAAACGGTTCAGCTCATCGAAATGGTGGAATGCCCGAACATCCAGCTTCATTTGGATTGCAAAGCGATGTGGGGCGGTGAGCTGGCCCCCGACGGCAGCCGTGTCCCAATGGCCGACGTGATTCGTCGTTTCGCCCCCTACACCATCCATTTCCATGCCAACGATCCGAACCTCCAGGGGCCGGGGATGGGGGAATTGGACTTTACCCCCATTTTCGCGGCACTCCAAGAAACGCACTACAAGGGTTGGATCAGTGTGGAAGTGTTCGACTACACGCCCGGCCCGGAGGCGCTGACCGAAAAGAGCATCGCCTACATGAAGAAAATTGAAGCAGCGTGCAACCCGTAAGGATAATTGATAGTTGATAATTGATAATTAATGGTTAATGGTTAATGGTTGCTTTGTTCAACCGTTTTGGGAGTGATAGTGCTATACACCGGATTCCTACATTACAACCTCACTACTCAAAAAACGGTTTAAACAAAAATAATTATCAATTATCAATTATCAATTCAATTCAATTCAATTCGACAAGCCAGCGAGATTCCCTTAAGGTTCTCACCCTGCTTCCGGCGGCGGGACTTTTTTCTGCGAATTGCGGTCTGTGGAAAGTACCTGACGCAGCAGTGCGGAAACATCCTCGTACTTGGAATCACTGGGGGATGTGGGAGTGCACTGAAGCACCGCGCCATGCCCCTTGTACGGCAGCGAAAGCAGCAATCCCGAAACGGTCTGAATCTCACCATCCACCAGCACGATTCCACGACGTCCGTACGGATCGGGCTTCTTGGCAAACGTTTTGCTGGCGACCGCTAAAAACGTTACGGAAGAATCCAGCCGCTGAAGCGTCAACTGCCGCCGGACAAACTCCTGCCGTTCGTCGTTGTAGTCGTCCATTCGGCCAGCGGTAAACATGTGCAGTCCCGGCTTAATCTCCTCCAGGGAAACCTCCGTACCTCCGTAAACCACAAACGCCTGATTCGCGTCGGCCACCACAAAATTCACTCCGGCGTAATTCCCGGTCTGCAACTCCTTGACCGCCATTTCCGCCGACTCTTTCGGACTGCGGTAATTGAGCATCTCGCGACACAGCAACCCACGCGAACGCGGACTGTACGGAACCTCCCGACGAAATCGGTTCATCGCACACGCAAACATCCCGTGCTGGTTGATTCCAAACCACGTTCCTCCAGCTTTTCGGTCGATTCCACAAATGATTCGGGGACATCCCGATTGAATTCGCGGTGCCTGCGACGGACGATCCGGTCGTTCTTCCCGATTGTACGCCACCAGGATCGGCGAATCGGTCGCCACCTTGTACTGAAATGCCATTACACCCATAATTCTACCTCCTGATTTTACAAAAGACAGGGTTTTTCTTTCTACTGCTTTAATCTTACCCCAAATTGCAAATCAAGCAACCCCCTAAACGGGGGGTATTCCTCTAATCCCCAACGGGGGAAATTCCATAGCTGGGCAACGCTTCAGGGAATGAATTCCTGGGAGTATTAAAAAATTTTATCCACACCCCACTTGACGGAAAAGGCGGGTTTGTCCATAATAAATAGAGATAACTTTCTGGGAAGCGATTTCCAGAAAGGGGCTTTACGAAAAAGGTAATGTTCAAGGTTTTATTCATTTTTTCATTTCAAGGGGTGCGAGCATGAAACACTTGGTTTTGGGTCTGATGGGGATGGCGATTGTTCTGAGCATGGGCTGCGGCCTGAAGAAGCCCAATCGTGTCGATGCTCCGACGATTGACGGTTCGGCGGCGGGTGCTGCGGCAGTCAAGCTGTATGACAAGAACGGGAACGGCAAAATCGACGGAGCCGAACTGAAAGATGCTCCGGCACTGAATTCGGTGCTGAAGTCGTTGGATACCAATGGCGACGGGGCGATCGACGCGGGTGAAATTGCCACGCGGATTCAGGGCTGGGCCGACACGAAGGTGGGGCTGACCTGCCCGATGATTTCCTTCACGTTCAAGGGGAAGCCGATGAAGGCGGGAAGCGTCACGCTCAAGCCGGTTCCGTTCCTGGCGGAGTACCTCAAGGAGGCGAAGGGGGACATCATCGACGGTTCGTGCAATCCGACGTCGGAGGGGAATCAGGAAAATCTGCCGGGCATGGCGTTGGGATTCTATGATATTATCATTGAAAACGCGCAGCCGAAGCTCCCCGCCGATGGCAAATGGGGCGTCGAGATTTCCGACCTGAACCCGATGCTTCAGGAAACGGGCGGCTCGTATCAGATTGAGCTGAAATAGTTTTGGGAAAAGTTTTTCGCGGCGTTTCGTTTTCCAGCGGAACGCCGTTTTTTTAAGGGAACAAAAATGAACACACTTCTTCTTTGGGCGGTTTTTTCGTGGACGCTTCCTTCTGCCGGGCAGGTGGCGGAGGGCTGGATTGCCCTGTTTGATGGCGAGACGACCTTTGGCTGGACGGTTTCCGATGGGGAATGGGCGGTCGAGAATGGTACGCTGGTCGGCACGGGCGGGGCGATGGTCCTGAACACCCGATTCCCGAAAGCGACATGGACGTACGAAGTGAACGACGGCAGCGGCTGGAAAGCGTTTTCGTTCGAGACGGAAGCCGTCGGGAAAATTGTAATTCGCGCTTGGGAGGGGAAGCGAACCGCTTTTCGGAATATTTTTCTGAAACCGCAGGGGTTGAAACCGCTGTTTCATGGCGAAAATCTGGAGGGTTGGAATCTTTACCCGGAGATGCCGGGCCGGTTTACGGTGGATAAGGCCATGCGGTGTATCGTGGTGAAAGATGGCCCCGGAATGCTGGAAAGCAAGGAAAGTTTCGGTGATTTCGTGCTTCAGGTGGCGGCCAAAACGGGGGCGGAGCACCTCAATTCGGGTATCTTTTTCCGATGTATTCCGGGCGAGAAGATGAATGGCTACGAGAGCCAGATTCACAACGGCGTGAAAGACGGCGATCGAACCCAACCGCTGGATGCCGGGACGGGAGCCATTTTCCGTCGTACCGTGGCCCGTTACGTGCCGGCCAACGATAAGGAGATTTTTTACAAAACCATCGTGGCCGACGGGGCGCACATCGCGGTCTGGGTCAACGGTCTGCAAGTAACCGACTGGACCGACACCCGCAAACCCAACGCCAACCCGCGTCGTGGCCTGCGTCTGGAACCGGGAACGCTTATGCTTCAGGCACACGACCCGACGACCGACGTTTATTTTTACTCCCTGAATATTGGTGAAATCCGTTAACTTCCCGCCATGTTTTTGAAGAAACCACCCCTGATTGTCTGGGTGCTGCTGGCCGGACTGGTTTTGCGGCTGGGGATTTTTTTTGCATTTCCCAGTACCTGGAAGCTCTATATTGTTGACGAGAAAGACTACAACCAGCTTGCCGTCCATCTCGTGGATACCGGCATGTTCCAGGCGGGGGGGGAGCTGGTTTCGATCCGTCCACCGTTGTATCCGTGGTTTCTTTCGCAGATTTACAAGGTTTGGGGTTCTGAAAATTACAGTGCGGTGCGGTTGTTTCAGATTGCCCTTTCGCTGGCGACGGTGGGGTGTGTCTATGGCATGGCCCGTGAGTTTTCCGACACGCTTTCCGAGCGGGGGGCACTGCTGGCGGCGGCGTTGTTCTGTTTGTATCCCTCGATGGTGGGGGAAAATTTCCTGCTTTTGACGGAGACGCTGTTCACGTTCTGGCTGGTGTTGGTGCTGTGGACAGCGACGCGGTTTTTCCGAACGGGGTCGTTGTATGCGGTCTGTTTTTGCGGCGTTTTTATGGCGTTGGGGGCGTTGACGCGTAGTATTCTGTGGATGGCACCGGTTCCGTTTGCGTTGTTCTTGCTGTTTTGGCCCTCGTGGATGGGGTGGAAACGGCGTCTGGCGGGGGCGTTTTTGCTGGTGCTGTTTGCCGGAACCGTCATGGCACCATGGATGATCCGCAACACCCGGGTGCAACGAACGTTTACCGCCATCGACTGCATGAGCGGGCGAAACCTGATGATGGGGAATTACGAACATACGCCGTTTTATCGGGCGTGGGATGCGGTGGGGGTGCCCGCCCCGAACGACTGGTACACGGTGCTGTTGCGGGATGGTGAAACGCGTGGGGAACAACTTTACCGGGAAACGCAGGGGGTCGTCGATCGCCGTGCCGGAGAATACGCCAAGCGGTTCATCCTGCAAAATCCGGGGCTGACGCTGCGGCGGGACGCGATGAAGGCCTGTTGTTTCTGGCAGTTGGAACGGTCGCTTCTGGCGGGGTTCGACTATGGTTTCTGGGGAATTTCCTCGTGGAGTCTGGAAAAACGGCTGCTGCTTTTTGTCCTGCTGGGGGGGGTGATTCAGCTTTGCTACGTTTTCGTCCTGTATAGTGCGATGGCGGGGATTTTTTCCACCCGATTTTCGTCCTGGTCGGGGATGGCGGCAGTTTTTCTGCTCTGCGTGGTGGTTTATTTCTGGGGGATTCACTCCCTGATTTTTTCCCATGAACGTTACCATTTGCCGCTGGTGCCGATCCTGACACTCTTCGCGGCGATGTTCTGGAGCCAGTATGCCGCCCGGTGGGAATTCCTGAAAACCCACCCCAAACGGCTTGTTTCCGGTGGTGTCGTCGCCATGGGGCTGTTGGCTTTCTGGATTTGGGAGATTTTTCTGGTGCTGCCGGTATGATCCCGCCGATCCTTCCCATACGAAAGGTTTTTTCATGAATTTTCCCAAGGCCCCCAGGGGGATGCGTTTGCACATTGGTATTTTTGGTCGCCGTAACGTGGGGAAATCGAGCCTGCTGAACGCGATAACGTCGCAGGAGGTTTCGATCGTTTCCGACGTGGCCGGGACGACGACCGACCCGGTGGAGAAGCCGATGGAGCTGCTTCCGCTGGGGCCGGTGCTGTTCATCGACACGGCAGGAATCGACGATGTGGGCGATCTGGGGGAGGAACGGGCCAGACGGACGCGGCAGGTGTTCGACCGTACGGAGCTGGCGATTCTGGTGCTTGCGGAGAATCGGTGGGATGCTTACGAGGAGGAGATTCGGCAGCAGTTTCTGCGTCGTGGCGTGCCGCTTTTAGTGGTTTTCAACAAGGGCGATATCGTGACGCCGGACGCGAAATTACAAACCCAAATCCGCGAGGAATTTCACCTGCCGGTGTTGTGCACTTCGACGAAAGAGGGGGTGGGGCTGGCGGAGCTGAAACAGGCGTTGTTGCGGCTGGTTCCGGACGATTGGATTCAGGACCCGACGATCGTCGCCGACCTGCTTCCCGAACACGCGACGGTGGTGCTGGTGATTCCGATTGACAAAGAGGCGCCGAAAGGCCGGCTCATTTTGCCGCAGGTGCAGGTTCTTCGGGAACTTTTAGACCATGGCATGACGGCGGTCGTCACGCGGGAAACGGAGCTTTCCGACCCCCTTTCCCGGTTGAAAAATCTGCCGGATTTGGTGATTACCGATTCCCAGGCGTTTTCCAAAGTGGAAGCCATTGTTCCCCAGGAGGTTCCGCTGACCGGGTTTTCGGTGCTGTTCGCGCGGTTCAAGGGAGATTTAAAGACGTACATCGACGGAACGCTTGCGGTGAAAAACCTGAAACCGGGGGATCGGGTGCTGGTTTCCGAGTCCTGTTCGCACCATCCCATTGGGGAGGATATTGGGCGGGTGAAGATTCCTCGCTGGCTGGAGAAATTCGTCGGCGGCCCGCTGGAATGGACGCACGTTCAGGGGCACGATTTTCCTGCGGATTTGTCGCCGTACCGGCTGGTGATCCAGTGCGGCGGCTGCATGGTGAATCGTCGGGAAATTCTTTCCAAAATCATGCTTTGCCGCGAGCAGGGCGTACCAATCACCAATTATGGCTTGGTAATTGCGTACAGTCTGGGCATTTTCGACCGAGCCATCCAAATCATCCACCAATGACACTGCTCACTGCCCATTGCCCATTGCCCATTGTTCATTGTTCATTGTTCACTGCTCTGCGATTCGATCGACCAGGTTCGTAATGGCGCCGTCGCCGACCACGTTTCCTGCCGTGCCGAACGGGTCGGTCGTGATGTATAATGAGATCATCAATGCCGTTGCGTTTGCGTCGAATCCCAATACCGACTGCAACACTGCCGTTGCCGCCATGATGGCACCTCCGGGAACTCCGGGAGCCGCCACCATCGTGACGCCCAAAAGCGCGATGAAACCGGAAAACGTCGCAAATTCAATCGGTTGATTCGTCAGGAACATCACTGCCATGGCAAACGCCGTGATTTTCATCATGCTCCCCGCGAGGTGAATCGTTGCGCAAAGTGGGATGCAGAAGTCCGCAATTTCCCGTCGAACGCCCGTTTTGTAAACCTGTGCGAGCGTGACCGGAATCGTTGCTGCCGACGACGAGGTGCCCAATGCCGTCGCGTATGCCGGAAGCATGGTCGCCAGAAGTTTCAGCGGGTTCTTCCGTGCCACGATGCCAGCCACCAGGTATTGCAGCAGAATCAGGAAAAGGTGCAGTGCCACGACCACGAAAATCACCTTCGCAAAAACGGTAAACACCTTCTGCGTATTCCCCTCCGCCGTGGTTTGCAGGAACAGACCGAAAATGAACCATGGCAAAATCGGCACCACCGTTTTCGCGATGAGCGATTCCACCAGGGAACGAAACTCCATCGTCGCCGCCAGCAGCGTCTTTGCGTGGTGTGCCGCAATCCCGATCCCCAGCACAAACGCCAGCAAAAGCGACGTCAACACCCCGGCCACCGGTGGGATTTCGATCGTAAAATAGGGCTTCAACGCACTGTCCGCCACGGAAAGGGTCGTGATATCCGTTTCCGCCAGCAGTTGGGGAAAAACCGTCGCGCACGTCCCGTACGTGACGAATCCGGAAAAGAGCGTGGAAGCGTACGCCAGTACCACCGTCAGCAAAAGCAGTCGCCCTGAACGCGTGCCAAGCTCCGCAATTCCCGCCGTCACCAATCCCAAAATAATCAGTGGAATGCAGAACCCCAAATATTGCGTAAACAACAGATTCAGCGTCACAAAAACCCGTACCACACCCACAGGAAGCCAGCATCCCAGAAGCACTCCCCCAAAAACGGCAAAGAGAACTTGAATCAAAAGGGGGATTTTCATGTTTTCTCCAAAGGTTCAATATGAATGATCACGCCCGCAATTCGCAACCCGCTGTTCAAAAGTTTCTTTTCAATCTGGTGCGAGAGAAAATGCGCGTCCCGAACGGTCATGTTCCCGTCTACGTGAAGGTGCAGGTCCACTTCCAGTGAACCGTCCCCCAGATACCGCGTGCGTATTTTGTGCGGGTCGCTCGTTCCCGGAAACGAAAGCACCGTCCGGCGAATCTGCTCCACACACTCCGCCGACGCCCCCGCGTCCATCAGCGTACCCAACGTTGGATACACAATCTGCCATGCCGCATGTACGATCATCCCCCCTACCAGAATCGTCCCGACCGGGTCCAAAAACGTGTAGAACGGTCCCAAAATCAACGTACATGCCACCGCCAGCCCCGCCGGAATCGAACTCAACGCGTCGGTACGATGGTGCCACGCATTTGCAATCACCGCCGGCGAATGACATCGCCTTCCCACCCGCGCCGTCACTCGATACAAAAATTCCTTCACCACCACCGAAACCGCCGCCGCGAAAAACGCAATCCATTTCGGCGATTCCAGCGATTCCTTTCCGGCCATGATCTCCCGCAGCGTTCCCACCGCTTCGCATACCAACAGTACCCCCGCCAATGCCAACGCCGCCCCGATGAAAAGCGTGATCAGCGATTCCAGTTTGGAATGCCCGTACGGATGTTCCTGGTCTGCCGGACGTGTCCAGAACGCCGCCCCCACGATTACCACAAGGTCGGTTACAAAGTCGCTCAAACTGTGTACGGCGTCGGCAATCAAAACCCGGCTGTTTCCCCAAAAACCGGCCAGGAGCTTGAAAATCACCAGCAAAAAATTGCACACCGCCCCCAAAAGGGTAATGTTGCGAATGGTTCGACTCTGCTGCGACATGGCTCGTCTCGGGTTAAATATATTCCGGGAAAATAAATTCCAGTCGATGGAACTTCCGCCACGCATAAATCAGCCCGCCAAAACTGAGTATCGACGAATACACCAGATACCATGGCGTCCAGACCAACGTCTTGCCATCGTTAATGTAAACCGTGTCCAGCAGATTTACCGTGTGGTATGTTGGTTGGGTCAGCGTGCCGTCCGCGTTTTGCACCCTTTCCGTCGAATCGGGCGTGCCGACCAGCGTCAGGCGAATTCCCTCCAGAATCGGCGATACCGGATTGGCCATTATCGCCAAATTCCCCTGCGGGCCAAAAACCTGCGGTTCGTAAAAGACCGGCGAAAAGAAAATGCCAAACGATAAAATCACGCCTGTAATGTACTTGACGTCCCGATAAAACACGTTTGCCGTGCTAACCAGCATGATGACTGCCGTTATCAGGCAAATCGCCTGAAGCACTAAAAACGGTAGCCAAAGGGCCTGAAACGTCAACGGCACCCCCAAAATCAGGAACAGTACCCCCAACACCAAAGCCGCAATGAACGTGTCGAAAATCTGAATCAGAATCCCCGACAACGGAAAAACCTCGCGTGGAAAATAAATCTTCGTCACCAAGCCGATGTTCGATACCAGGCACATGCTCCCAAACGCCAGCCCTCCCGAAAGAAAAGACCACGTGACCGCCTTGACCGTCATTCCTGCGAAGGACATTAAATCAAACGCCGCTCCCGAAAGCTGCGACATTGCCAGTTTGATAATGCAACCGCTTGCCACGATCATCATCGGCGTAAAAAGCGCCCACGCAAACCCAATGATCGTCTGTTTGTACCGCAACCGCAAATCTCGAAGCACCATCTGATAAAGCAGTTCGCGATACTGCCACACTTCCGTATACTTTTCGTACCAGCGTTCTCTTTTTGCCTGAGTATCCACTGCGTTTTCTGTTGACATGATTTTTTGAATCCTTATCCTCTACAACCGGTTTTAATTGATAGTTGATAATTGATAATTGGGCCGCGTGATTTTCCACTTCTTCCGGAACTACGGGCTACGCCCTCCGTTCACGGC
>JAUNBJ010000133.1 GCA_030535245.1 Planctomycetia bacterium
AAAGCGGCGGAGGCGAAGAAAGCCGAGGAGGCCAAAAAGAAGGCGGAGGAGGAAGCGAAGAAAAAGGCCGCTGCGAATCCGTTTGCCAACACGCCCAAGGCGGTGACGCTCCCGAAACCGGGCGATACGGGGGAGTTGGAGATCGCCAAAGTGGAAAGTGGCGATTTGCCCTGGTCGGTCATGCTTTTGGGGGGCGAGTCGGCCATCGTGGCGAAGGGAGGCAAGAAAAAGAGCAAGGAGGGGGAAGCGGCCGCACCGACGACGTTCTACACCTTGAAGGAGGGTTCGTCCGACCCGGCGACTTCGGCGACGTGGGAGATTCAGTTGTCGAACAAGGGGGAGGAGCAGAAAATTGCCACGTTCAAGCGGGACGGGGACGCGCTCAAATTTGTCTGGGAGGCGGAAGCGGGAAAGACGGTGCAATCGTTGGTCAATACGGCGTTGCAGATCGACTGCAATGGCAAAACGCATGTACTGGCGTTGCGGGAACCGATCGTATTGGAGACGCTTCCGTTGAATTTCAAGACCTGTACGGCACCGATCAAGGCGGGGAAAGCGGTGAATTTACCGTTCCCGTCGCCGTCGGTGATGTATTTGGAGGTGGTACGTTTGGGGACGCTTCCCAAGGACGACCCGGACGTGGAGCTTCCACAGCCGACGTTGGTTTCGGAGATTGGCCCCAAGACGCCGCTTCAGATCAAGTTCAAGTTCAAGGACCCGGCGAACAACCTGAGTTATCCGATCGTGTTTGATTTCAACTGCGTGATTGGCAACAATTTGGTCGGGGGGCTTGCGCTTCCCAAGACGCCGGCGCCGGGGCAGATGAACGCCATGCAGTTGCGTATGGCGGCCCAGATGATTTTGGATCCCAACACGGAGATTATCATCAACAAGAACAACACGGAAATTTCGCAGATCAAGCAAAAGATGGAGAAGGAGGAGGGGTGGAAGCGGGATGCTGCGGACACTCAGAAGATTGCCCAGAAGATGATGCAGAACTGGGGGTTCAATTTGCTCAAGAAATTGCAGGATGCGGACGTGGAGTATCGGATTTACATGGACTTGAACGGCACGCAGATCGACCTGATTACGACGCAGCCCAAGACGGACGAACCGCCGGTGGCCAAGGGGAAGCGGGGCAAGAAGGCGGCGGAGGAAGAGGATGGCGGAGAGATGGGCGGTTTGCAGTTTTAGGTTTTTTGTAAAGGGTTTTGGAAGATGCGGTATGGCGTTTCCCTCCTGTTGATGTTGTGGGTTTCGGCGGTTTCGGCGCAGGATTTGGTTTGGCAAAGCCGGCCGCCGAAGGCGTGGTCGGAGGTGCTTTCCGGTGCGCTTCAGGCAAAGCCGGACGAGCGTCCGTTGATTCGGCAGCAGTGGTATGCGGCGTATGCGTTGGGGCAGTATGGCAAGGAGGCTTCGGGGGCGGTGGAGGTGCTTTTGAAGCGGCTTGCGGTGGATCAGGGGCAAGACGATTACGTCCGTGCGGCGGTGGCGTTGGCGTTGGGTCAGATTGGCGATCGGAAGTCGGTTCCGGCATTGATGGAAGCGTTCTCGCAAAACCCGGCGTATCCGGCGATTCGTCGCAATGCGGTCAAGGCGTTGGGGATGTTTGGCAACTGGGCGAAAGAGGAGCGGTCGGACGTTGTGGCATTGCTTCAAAATGCGATGGAGAACGATCCGGACATGGGGGTTCGGACGAACGCAGCGGCGGCGCTTTGGAGTGTGGACAAGAATCCGGCGGTGATGGAATTTGTTCGGAAGCGGCTGGAGTCGTCCGAAGCGTTGGACGTGTATCAGGGGGCGGTGGTGGCGTCGGCGTTGGCGAACGTTTGGGAGGATTCCGCAGCCCTGGCACGCCTGTTGATTCCTCCGATAGCGACGGTTCATCCGCGGGAGCAGAACATGGCCCAGAGGCGTGCGGAGACGTCGCCACGAGGGGGGCGTTTGGGAACGTGGCTTGCGCAGGACACGGCTCGGATGTGTACGGAGGCGTTGGGCAAATTGGGGCCGGACGCGGTTCCGGTGGTACGGGAAGCGTTTGAGAAGTCGCAGAATGCCACGTCGCGCAGTCGTTATTTACGGGCGTTGGCGGCGATGGATTCAACGATTCCGACGATGGAGCTTTTGCTGAAACTGACGGTGGATGAGAAGGAGCCGCAGGCGGTTCGGATCGAGGCGGTTCGTGGTTTGCGGAGGGTTCTTCCGGAGAAGCGCGACGAGGCGAAGAAGGC
Organism: Planctomycetia bacterium; assembly: GCA_030535245.1. Taxonomy (GTDB): domain Bacteria; phylum Planctomycetota; class Planctomycetia; order Pirellulales; family Thermoguttaceae; genus RGIG3701. Next base: position 2,232 of record JAUNBJ010000133.1, read on the forward strand.
GGCCATTCAGGTGGTGAACGACCCGAATGCTCCGTCGGCGTTGGTCTATGAGTCGGCGCAGACGCTGAAATGGATTGAATAGCATGGCACGTCGTTTTACGAAAAATGCCGGGGTTTCCAGTCTGGAGATAAAGTGTCTGGCGTTGTTCAGCCTGTTTTTGGTCGTGGTGATGGCGATCAGTTTTGTGCTGTACTGGTACGTGACGGAATCGGTGGTGGCGCGGCGTAATCCGGACACGGCACGTCTTTTGGCAGATCGGGCGTTGTTGATCAAGCACTGGCGGAAGCTGGAGTCCAAGGAGGAATTTCTCTGGATTGTGAACGAGTTGACGGAGAAACTTTCGGACCAGAAATACGAGTGGGAGATGATATCGCCCAACACGCCGGAATCGGAGCAGGACGAGTACGTGCGGCAGATGCTTCAGACGTACCGCGAGCATCCGGACTACGTGCTGGAACCGATCGGGGTGACGTTGCAGGACACGTATGTTTATTACAAGCCGGTGGAGGCGGAGGCGGAGTGCCTTTCGATGTGCCACACGCAGCTGGAATCGGTTCGGCGGCTTGCTCCGGGAGGGGCGAGTACCCCGGCCCATCCGATGAAGGCGGGGGATTTGATGACCATCCTGTGCGTGCGGATTCCCAATGGGCCGACGCAACAGACGATCAACTGGTCGTGGAACATGTTGTTGACGGTGGTGGTCGTCACGGCATTTTCAGGGATTTTTGTCTTTTATTTAACGATTCGGTACGTGGTGATTCGTCCGTTGCGTCACCTGCGGAGCGTGAGTGCGGCGATCAGTCAGGGGAACGTCGACATGCGTGCCGAGCTGCACACGGGCGACGAGTTCGAGTCGTTGGGGCAGGCGTTTAACCGGATGCTTCGCGGGCTGGTAAATTCGCAGAAAGACTTACGACGAGCCAACCAGACGTTGGACAAAAAGATTGAGGAGTTGGGCCGCGTCAACATGCAGCTTCGGGAGATGAACCGGGTAAAAAGCGATTTTCTCGCCACGATGAGCCACGAGCTGCGAACGCCGTTGAACAGTATTCTCGGTTTCAGCGAGGTGTTGGGTTCCATCAAGTCGTTGGACGACCGGCAGAAGCGGTATGTGGGCAACATCCAGAAATCGGGCCGCATGTTGTTGGCCATGATCAACGACATTCTGGACCTTGCGAAAATGGAAAGTGGTCGGATGGAAATCCACCTGACCGATTTTTCGATGGAGTACATCATCGGTGCTCAGTGCGACATGGCCCGGCCGTTGGCGGAGGGGAAGAACATTTCGCTGACGCATACCGTCCCGGCGGGGATCCCGTTGGTGCGTTTGGATCAGAATCGTGTCCAGCAGATTTTGAACAACCTGATTTCCAACGCCATCAAATTCACGCCGGAAGGAGGGGTGGTGAAAATCGTCGTGACGCCGGAAAACGTGGGCGAAAATGGGGAAATTTGTCCGGAAACGTCCCGGCTTCTGATTCAGGTGACGGATACCGGTGTCGGCATGACGGAGGACGATCTCAAGACGATTTTCGACAAATTCCGTCAAGGTTCCTCCGCTACGGGGGGGGACATGACGACCCGCGAGTATTCCGGAACGGGGCTGGGGCTTTCCATCGTGCGGGAGATTTGCAAGCTGCTGCATGGGGAAGTTACGGTGGAGAGTCAGCCGGGCGTCGGGTCCACGTTCTCCGTCCGTCTGCCATGGAAGCTGGACGAGAAACCGACGTTGCACGAGTTCATGTTCTGACGCGGTTCGGCCAGGGGTTCATGCGTTGCGGGAGGAAACCGGCGTTTTCTTGTACCCCAGATACAACGTTGCGATTCCCAGCGTCAACGTCTGGTACGTCACCCGTTCCAGCCCCGCCGCTTCGAGCATTTCGGCCAACGTTCGGCCCTGGGGAAACGCCCCGACACTTTGCGGCAGGTATTCGTAGGCGTCCCACCGATTTCGGGCCGTGAACTGTCCGATTTTCGGTAAAACGTGGCGGAAATAAAACAGATAAATCTGCCGAAAAGGAAACAGCGTCGGCGTCGAAAATTCCAGAATCGCCACCTTGCCGCCCGGGACGCAGACCCGAACCATCTCGGCCATGCCGCGTTGGGTGTTTTCCACGTTCCGCAGACCGAATGCCACGGAAACCACCTGAAACGTGTCGTCGGCAAACGGCAACTGGCAGGTGTCGGCCTCCAGAAGCTGGATGTTTTCGTCCGTCCAGCCCTTTTTTTGGATTTTTCGTTTTCCAATTTCGAGCATTTCCGGGCAAAAGTCCGTTCCCACGACCGGAACGCGGTACCGTTTCCAGAATGCCATGGCCAGGTCGGCGGTGCCGGTACAGACGTCCAGAATCTTGCGGTCGCCCCCTTCGGGACGGACTTTTTTCACGACGTACCCCCGCCAGAGCCGGTCGATTCCCCCCGATAAAAAATGATTGAGGAAATCGTACCAGGGGGCGATTTCCCCAAACATCCGGCGAATCCGGGAAGTGGACTTGTCAATCATCTTCCGCTTCTTTTTCCGCTTCTTTTTCGTTTCGGTACGCCGGAGCGCCCAAAATATTCTCGATCTGCAACTCGTCCAGTTCCTCGTACGTTTCCAACGCTACGGCCAACGCGTCGAGTTGATTCCGCTTTTCCGTCAGCATGGAAATGGCCCGATCGCTGGCCTCGTTCAGGATTCGCATGACTTCCTCGTCGATCATCTGGGCCGTACGGTCGCTGAAATTCCGGGGCGGAGTCGCCATTTCCTTCCCCAAAAAGGGATGTTCTTCGCCCGAACGGAACGCTGCCGGCCCGATTCGCGGACTCATGCCCCACGCCGTCACCATCTTCTGGGCCAGTTCGGTCGCACGCTGCAAATCCCCTTCCGCTCCGGCTGTCAATTCGCTGAACACCAGCTTTTCCGCCTCGCGACCGCCCAACATCATCACCAGACGGGATTCGATTTCCCGCTGGCCGATACTGACGCGATCTTCCTCAGGAATCAACTGCGTCACCCCCAGGGCTGCCCCACGCGGAATGATCGACACTTTGCCGATGCGATCCCGCCCCGGATTGAACCATGCCATGAGCGTATGCCCCGCCTCGTGATAAGCGGTCATTTTCTTTTCCCTGTCGCTGATCACTTCGTCGCGTTTGGCCCCCATCAGGATTTTATCAATTGCGTAGTAAAAATCCTCCATCGTCACCTGGTCGGCGTTGTGTCGGCATGCCCAAAGCGCCGCTTCATTGACGATGTTCCGAATATCCGCACCGGTCAGCCCGGTCGTCATGGAAGCCAGACGATCCTTATCCACATCGTCGGCCAGCGGGACTTTTTTCGTGTGCACCTCGAAAAGCTGCACGCGTCCCTTCTGCGCCGGCCGCGAAACGGTCACGTGACGGTCAAATCGACCGGGCCGCAAAAGCGCCGGATCCAGCACGTCCGGACGGTTCGTCGCCGCAATGACGATCACCACATCCCCCGTCGAGAAACCATCCATCTCGCTTAAAATCTGGTTGAGCGTCTGTTCGCGTTCGTCGTTGCCGCCGCCCATTCCCGTACCACGCTGCCGACCCACCGCGTCGATCTCGTCGATGAACAGGATCGACGGCGCACTGTTCCGGGCGGTCTCGAACATGTCCCGTACCCGGCTGGCTCCCACGCCGACAAACATCTGTACAAATTCCGACGCGTTGATCGAGAAAAACGGGACGTCCGCTTCCCCCACAATCGCACGGGCCATCAGCGTCTTTCCGGTTCCGGGCGGGCCGCACATCAGCACCCCCTTCGGAATCCGCGCCCCCAATCGCTCGAATTTCTCCGGCTCTTTCAGGAAATCGACAATCTCAAACAAATCCTGCTTCACACCCTCCAGCCCCGCCACATCCTTGAACGTGACGGAATCCTCGTTCACCTGAAACCGCTTGGCCGGAGAGCGGGTGAATCCCATCGGGCCACCCCCCAACTGGTCGCGTGTCCGTCGGAACTGGAACCAGATACTGCCTACCAAAATCACCATGATGGCAAACGACAGCAACATCATGTAGTTGGCCATATCCACCGGCTCGGTGACGTGGAATTTATCCCCCACCTCCTTGGAAATCTGCTGCTCTAATGCCCCCCCAGCCTCCAGCGGCGAAGGGAGAACCGTCACGAATTTCTTCGGAAGTTTTTTTCGTTCTTTCTTCTCCGATTTCCCACTTTTGTCTTTGTTTTTCTCTTTCTTGGGGGATTCCGGTTCAAGGGGGGGATTTTTGAACTCCCCGGTTATTCGGGTGCCGTTCTGAATGGCCACGCTTTCGATGTTCTTCTGCTCCAACTGCTGGCGGAAGAAGCCAAAGTTGATCTCCGCCGATTCCTCGCTCATCAGGCTGCTTGCCAGATACCACAGAATCAGCCCCACCGCCAACACCACCGCTAAAATCCGGAGCATGTTCATCTGCGGGTCTTCTTCTTCCAGCTTCTTTGCCGGCTCGGAACGATTCGTATCTTTCTCGGACGGGTTGTTCGAGTCCTGCGGGGGAATATCTTCTTTTTTTTCTGGTTCGCTCATCGTTTTCTTCAAAGGGAATAGTCCTTAAAATCTTACCATCTTGTTTCATTGTACCCGATTTGGAAAAAAAATGCCAGTACCCGCTTTCCGAACCCCTCCGGGATTCAGGGAGGGAACGCTGCATCCTCCCTCCCCTGTAGCCACGGTTTTCAAAATTACAGACACATACTCACGATTTTTTTGGCAATGGTTCGCGGATTGGTTTCGGTGTGCAAGCGAGCTACTTTTTTACCCCTCTTGAGGATCATCTGACACAACTCCTCGCTGTGTTTGTGGCTGGCCCACTTTACAAACACTACAAACAACCCCACTTCCGGATTGCGAACCAGCGATTGGTAACGATCCAACGATTCGCCGTGTGAGGTTTTATTCCACAAAACGTTACAATGAAACGCCCGCTCCACACGTTCCATAAGGTGCGGCATCGGCTGGCCTCCAATCAAAACGATCGATTTCCCACGCAGATATTCCCGAACTTTTTGAATGTTTTCATCTTCCTCGTATCCCTCCGCTTCGTTCGGAAAGGAAAGTTCCATTTTTTCCGCCTGCTCATTCTGCCAGACCGTAACCGCCTGACACGTTTCATAAAACTCCGCCGGATAATTTTGCTCCTCCGGAAATTTCTCCATCACCGGAAGAAACAAATTTCGCAAACGAGGATGATTCGGCTTGATCGAATGTTTCTCAAACAGATTCACCAACGCGTCCAAAACGGCTTGAAGAGGAGCGTCTTGAGAATCCTCCTCAAATTCCTTCAAGGATGCTTCCAGACGATGAAAATCCATATCTTCACAATATTTTTGATAGCGCCGTTCCACATAATCTTTGACCCGCTGACTGCTTTTGTTGTCGGGAATGGGGTCGGTTGACTTGAAGAACGGCAAAGACTGGCGCAAAAGAGACGCCACCTGATCCTGGAGGAAACCACGGCACTCAATGAGAAAACGATCACCGTAGGCGTCGTTAAAATGACGGAAACGCGCCATCCCGGTGGATAACATTTTCAAATTTTTACAAAGTGTCAATTCCTGCTCTTTGGTTCTGCAATTCACAACATCTTCCGCCATGTAAAGGAAAAGCCGGTGAAGCTCGGAGAACCACTGGCTCGCTTTTTGACACTTTTCCACTGTATTCAACAGCTTGAAAAGTTCGAAAGAAGAATTCTCTTTCTGTCGGATAAATTCCCCATCCTGAATCTTTTTTTGGCGTACAAGGCATTCCTCCGAACGATTCTTGAATTTGCCCGCCCAATCACGCATGGAAGACTGCAATCGAGTCAGCCGTTCCTCCAAAGAGACGACGGGCATCGTTTCCGCTCTTTTCTTTTCTTTCGAAGTGCAATTTTTTGTCAGGCCGGAAAGCAGGGAATCCACGTTCTCCAAAGACACCTGCTCCGATGTGGGGATTTCCTTCATTGCCGATGGAGGTTGCATCGCCACCGTTTCTTCCGACCGTCGAGAAAGAAATTCCAGGATATGTGGTGTCAAGTCAATCCATCGAGACGCCCACGGTGCCAATGCCCTGGGACATGGGGAAAGCGATAAAACATAAACCTCGGTTTTCTCAAGAGATTCCAGCAAAGTTCCAAAATCGTTTTCCCCTTGGGAGAGAAGGATGGTTTCTCCCTGAAGTTCCTGCCGAATGGAAAACAACGATAGAACACGGCGTAATTCCTCATGTTCCGCAGGATAAATGGTAAATTTCTGACGTAAAAGAGGTGCGGCAAACTCGGCCAAATCAGACTGCAAAAACACATTACGATGACAAGCCCCGCTCATGGGAAGGGATTGAAACAGTTCCGCAAGAAACGATTCCTGCAATTTCAAATTTCCGCAACGGCCACGAAGTTCTTTAAGGAATCCGCCCGTTAACGCACAACGATGGATGTCATGAAGTTTTTCAATGGAACGCATGTCATTTCTCCTTAATTTTTAAACCTGAATCCTGAGGAAAACCGGAAACACTGCCTTCCTAGGGAATAAGAATGCGTTTTCTGACAAAAAATTTCCTATATTTTTTCTCGAGACGCCTCCTCCCTATTGAAATCGCGCGGGAAATTTCATAAAATGAGAAAAGAGGGGAACTTCTTTTCACCAGCACGACAGATTTTCAGGAGGCGGCTTTGCGGTTGGACGAGAATACTTCATTGGATTTTGATTTTCAAAAAATTGTCTCACGGGCCGATGGCTGGGAGGATGAATGGAAACGGGTTTTGAACGCAGTGATCGTCCAGCGATGCGATTATTTGCAAAGTTATTGCAGGAAAAGAGGTTGCAACGCAGCAGATACCTCCTTCATCAGTTGGCTGTATTTGTTTTATCTGGAACATCCCCAGGTGTTGGATACCTTTATCCCTGAAAAAGGAACGATCTTCGTCTTTTTGACCGGTTCTAAAATTTTGCGCTACCGGTGGATGGATTTTCGGGATCAGGAGCTGGGTTGTGGGTGCGGGAATTTCGTGGTGTTTTCGCTGTCCAACCATAAGGATAAAGATACGGAACAAGTTTGGGATATTCCGGCGAAAGAAACCCAAGCCGACGACGCAGATTTTATGGCGACTCTGGTGGAAGCGTTTGACCAATACATCACGCAACACCAGGACGAGGTGGGCTTTTACGAGGAGCAGGCGGTCGTTCAGCTCTATCCTTACCTGGCGGTACAGACTGGGGAAGGAACCCAGGCGGCAGTGGCGACGGTTTTATGTAAAATAGGGAATCTTCGTCCGGAGGTCGTATCGCACACCCTTTTGGAAGCGTGTCATGAAAATTCAGAACGGGAATATCAAACCAAGGCGATGAAGCTCCAGGAAAAAATCCAAGTCGGTCGTTCTGGAAGTCGGGCGGTGGGAATTTCCAATCGAAAACTGATTTCGTTATCCATCATGCACCTGTTTTGTCCTTTGGCGGCTCCCAAGTACCAGTACGAACTGCTTCGACTCAACGCGGTGCTGGCGTACCAGCGTGTTTCGCGTTATCGTCGAGAATTTTTGCCGCTTTTACTTCCGGAGCGTCTGGAAATGCTGGCCCATTTGGAAAAACAACTTAATCGGAGGGAATCCCAATCATGAGTACGGTGAATGCTCCATGCGAAACGGATATTTTGGAACCTACCTTCCCTGTTCGGTTCGAGAACGGATACCAGACCCTACGGCACCTGGTCAAGCATGTTTTAGATGGCCGGGACGAAAAATGGGAAAAGTATAATATTAAGGAACCGCTGATTTAATCCCAGGTCTTGTCGAAATTTTAAAAAGCGCTAT
>JAUNBJ010000134.1 GCA_030535245.1 Planctomycetia bacterium
GAGGAAACAATTTTTCAAAAATGTTTCCTCTCAAAAGGCTGGAAGCTCGATAGTTTTAACTATGACGCTTCCAACCTCTGGGGAGGAACCCTTTTGAAAAAGAGGTTCCTCCCCAGACCCCACCTCCCAAAACTTTTTACTATGTTTACAAAGATTTATTTTCGGGACGGAACACTAGGGCAACGCCCTAGGATAGGGGCAACGCCCTAGGGGAATAGGAAAAACGTTTTTCCCCCATCCGTTTTTTATGCGAATTGATTTGTTTCGATTTGTTTGACGAAGACTTCATTTTCCTGAAAGGAACCCACCATGCAGAAGAATCCTACCCGAAGAAATTTCCTGAAAACATCGGCTTTGACGACGGCGGCGGTTGCCGGGTTTGTCGGGGCGAACCGTGTGTATGCCGGAGAGAGCAGCGTATTGAAAATTGGACTGGTGGGCTGCGGCGGACGCGGTTGCGGGGCTGCCGGAGATGCGATGGCGGCCGACGAGAATGTGAAGCTGGTTTGCATGGCGGACATTTTCGAGGGAAAGGCGAAGGCGGCGGTACCGCTTTTGAAGGAGCGTTTTGGGGATCGCGTCGCGGTGACGGACGACATGATTTTCACCGGATTCGACGCGTATCAGAAGGTTCTGGAGCAGGACATCGACTATGTTATTCTGGCGACGCCGCAATATTTCCGTCCGATGATGTTGAAGGCGGCGATTGCGGCGGGGAAGCATGTTTTCGCGGAGAAGCCGGTAGCGGTGGACGGTGCGGGGATACGGATGATTCTGGAGGCGACGGCGGAAGCGAAGCGGAAGAAGCTGAATCTGGTTTCGGGGTTATGCAACCGGTATCAGCCCAGTTCGCGGGAGCTGGTGGCGAAGATTCAGAACGGGGCGATTGGCGAGGTGGTGTCGGCGGTGGCCAACCGGATGGGGGGGCAGCTTTGGGTACGTACGCGAGAAGAAGGCGACACGGAGATGCGTTACCAGATGCGGAACTGGGTCAATTTCTGCTGGATGGCCAGCGAGTATATTAATGACGTAACGATTCACCAGATCGACGTGGCGCTTTGGTGCATGGGCGATCCCACCCCGACGGCGGCGTTGGGTTTTGGTGGTCGTTTGGCGCGTCGTCAGGCGGATACGGGCGACATGTACGACGCCATGGCGGTCACGTACGAGTTTGAGGACGGGCGGGTAATTCAGGCCAATTCGCGTCAGATTCCCGGAGCGTGGGGCGGAGCGATCACGACGCTGCATGGTTCCAAGGGGTGGGCGAAGATTGGCAACTGTGGTTCCGTGTTGGAGATTTTTGGGGAGAACGCGAGCAAGCCGAAGCGGGAACCGTTTACCGGTTACATGTGGGAACACAAGACGCTGATCGACGCCATTCGCAGTGGGGGCGAGGTGTACGTGAACAATGGGGATTACATGGCGAACTCGACCGGGGCTGCGTTGCTGGGCCGCATGGCAGCGTATACGGGGCAGCGGGTAACGTGGGAGGAAATGCTTGCCGAGGAGCTTCCCAAGCCGGAATCGTGGAGTTGGGACGCCGTTCCGCCAACCCTCCCCAACGAAAAGGGAGACTACAAAATCGCCATTCCCGCCCGTGGCTGGGAATTCATGTAGGGCTTTGTCCATGAAGGTATCTCGGATTTTGGTTTAAGGCAAGTGGGGGCATGTCCCCCACTGTTTTGTTGGGTTGCTATTTTTTTAAAAATTTTATCAAATTTCTCAAAATTTTCTTGACAAAACCGACTCTCAGACTAAAATGTAAGTTATTGGAAGCACTTTCTAAAAACTGCTTCTGGAAACAAAATGAGGGATTTACGCTTCCAGCAAGGTGACCTAAATCGTGCCTATTGCTATAGAGGTGAGACACTTATGTCATCGACATTTATGTCAACATTGTCTGGAAGCGAGCAATCACCGTTTGGGGGCAGAATTGGGTTTTTAGAAGTTGCCTGAAGTAGGTAGTAACATGTTGGTGCGTGATAAATTTTGTCCTTATGAGTGAGTGTTGCCATGAAAAAAATTCTGTACGGGCTTTTGATTTTCGCCGTTTTCACCCCAACTCTCCGGGCGGATATTCTGGCACATTGGAATTTCAACGAAACGACCGGGAACGTTTCGGCGGACACGATGGGAAAATACGACGCCACCAAATCAGGGTCGGGGACGGTGAATTATGGTGTGGAAGGAGCTTACAATTACAATGTGAGTAACAACGGAAACGTTACGGTGGTGCACTCCTTTGGAAAAGCGGTGGAATTTACCGGGGTGGCCAACACGCAACTGATTTACCCGCACCTGGATGGGATTTACGATGCCGATTCCAGCGTTTCCTTTGCGTTTTGGGTGAATCCGAACGAAGGGTACGCGGGTACGGGCCAGATCATCGGCGCGTGGCAAAACACGTGGGGATACCGTATTTTTATGGACGGAACGTCGGGTAACATTCAGATCAACCTGCGGGATTGGGACGGGGTGAATACAAAAACGCTCGCAGTTGTCGTTCCCACGGGGTTCGCTTCGACAGACACGTCCGACACGTGGGCGCACGTCGCGTTTACTTTCGACAGGGCGACCAGCACGTTGAAGGGCTATCTCAATGGCGTAGAAAGAGCAACGGCAACGAATGCCTCGTTCGGTACCCTGCGAGACAGCACGGGAACGCACAGCCTGGGGCTGAAACAGGATTCGGCAGGTTCGGCCGCGTCTGCGTTCAACGGCAAAGTGGACGAGATGTACATCACGAACAACGCGTTGACTCTCCCGCAGATCCGCGGTTTGATGTACAATGGCAACATGAATGCGTTTGTGGTGGCCAATCCTTATGTTCCGAAAGAAAATCGGATTCTGTTAGGTGCGTTGTTTGGGGTGGACGCATCCAAGACGGTTCAGGATGCGATGGATGCCGGTGGAACGATGAATCGGCAGGCGGAGGATGGGAATTTGGGGGTAGCGAAAGTTTTGGCGGGAAGTTCTCTGAATTTCACCAACGTTCAGGATATTACTGGCAGCGGCCTGCAATTTGATTTCAATTCCATCGGTGCGGGGGTGGGTTTTAGGTCGGGAGTTCAAAATGCGCAGGTCAATGAATCCCCCATTCGCGTCTCGAATGAGATGCTTTCGGAGACCGCTTTGGTGGGCGGGACGCAAGTGACGCGTGGTTTCAAAGTGGACGAGGGAATCGGTATTCATGCCAACGGACTGATCACCTTTAACCTGGACGAGCTTCGGGAAAAGAGCGGTTGGGATGCGGACGCACGAATCGCGTTCTCCTGCACGGCAGGTTTAAACGACACGGGGCTTGGGAATTCTCGCCAATCGTTCCTGGTTTCCAACGCGGCGGGGGAAGTCATCGGCAGTTATGTCAATGGCCAGTACATGGCGGTAACGAAGAACGATGCGGGCGTCTATTCCTTCACGGGAACCGTTCCGACGCGTGGCCGATCGTATGCGGTTGATTTCGCGCTTCCGGCGGAGGCGAAGTATTTGACGTTGGCAGCCACGGCGGCGGACATTACTTCGGCACACAACGTATTTGCGCAGGCGCAGTTGAATCTTATGCCGGAGGAAATTCGGCTGAATCGGCTGTTCGACGACACACGTGGTTCGGGAGCCAATTCGGGCACGATTTATTCCGCCATGGAAACCAACACCCTGGGGGCCGCCTCAGGAACCGACAAGGCGGGAATCGTGCTGGTTTCTGGAGACCTGACCCAACCCATGGCGCTGGCGACCGGGGCTTCGTGGACGTTTGATTTCACGAAAAATTTCCGTATCAGTGGGGCACGCGATAACAATATTCCCAAAAACTCCATCTGCAATGAAAATGACGACGGGAATACTGGAAGAACGTTGAACCCCCTGTTGGGGACGCTCAGCGCGAAAAACGAGTACATCGGAATGCACGCCGAGTCGGCGATAACGTACGACCTGGGCGAGTTACGTGAAATGGGCGGTTGGAGCGACGATCAGGAATTCCTGTTTACCGCCACGGCCACCGGAGCGCATACGGAAACGGGAGCCATGATGGGCGTCGTTCTTTTGGGAAATGGGCGTGGTCTGCTGGGCGGGTATGTCAACGGCGATTATTTCGACGCCCTATACGATGAAACGGCCGGAACGTGGTCTTTGGATATCGAAGGGATAACGCTCGCGTCCTTTGCGGGAGAGCAGACGTTTGATTTCGAGGTACCGATTTATGGCGATGTGGAGTACCTGACGCTGGCGCTTTTGTCCTACAACGCCGACAAAACGAACGACCACGGCGTGTTTTTGAACCCGCTGTTGACGGCTGCCAATCTGCCCAAAATTCCTGAACCGGCCAGCTGGGTTCTGCTATTGACAGGGTGTTTCGTGGTTTTCCGGAGGAAATTTTTCGCGTAAACGGTCGCCGCAACGGGCGATTTCAGTTCCACTGCGTGGCGACTTCCGCGTCGATTTTCAAGGGGACGTCGAGTTTCCATGCAGTGGTCATTTCGTTTTGGAGGAGTTCGCATACCGTTTCCACTTCTTCTGGCGGCGATTCCAGCAGCAGTTCGTCATGAATCTGGAGGAGCATACGGGTCTGGAGTTGTTTCTCGCGTAGTTTTTCGTGGATTTTGAGCATGGCCAGCTTGATAATATCGGCGGCGGAGCCTTGAATCACGGTATTGACGGCCATTCGCTCGGCGGAATTGAGCTGCCCTTTACGTTCGGTGCGGATACCTTCAATGGCACGGTGACGCCCCAAAAGGGTGGTGACGAACCCCTGCCTGCGAGCCTGTTCAAGTACCGAGTTCAGGAAATCGGGGATGCCGGGGAATTGCAGGAAGTACGTTTGGATGAAACGCTGTGCTTCGTCCTGCGGGATGTTGAGTTGTTTGGAGAGTCCAAACGCACTTTGGCCGTAAATGACGCCGAAGTTGACCGTCTTGGCGACGCGACGCATCCATTTCTCGACGTTTGCCGGCTCCGTACCGAAGATTTGTCCGGCGACGCGGGTGTGGATATCCTCGTCGTTGGCAAAGGCGTGGCGGAGGTTTTCATCGCCGCAGTAGTGTGCCAGCACGCGAAGCTCAATTTGGCTGTAGTCGGCCGAGACGAATTTCCAGTGGGCGGGATGGGAAACGAACGCGTTGCGGATTTCCCGCCCTTCCTCGGTACGGACGGGGATATTTTGGAGGTTGGGGTCGCTCGACGAGAGCCGACCGGTAGCGGCGACGGCCTGATTGTAGGAGGTGTGAATCCGCATGTCGGGGCCGACCAGTTTGGGCAACGCATCGATGTAGGTATTCAGCAGCTTCACCTTCTGGCGATATTCCAGCAGTTTTTGGGGAAACGGGTGTTTCGTGGCCAGCTCCTCAAGCGTTTGGGCGTCGGTGCTTTGGCCGGTTTTGGTTTTGCGAATGGGAACCAGTTGGAGTTTCTCAAAGAGAATTTTCCGAAGCTGGATGGGAGAATTCAGGTTCACTTCCCCCGTTTCCCCTTCGTCGCGGGGGATCATGGCGTAGAGTTCCTCCCGGGCGACGGCAATCTCCTCGACGTACCGTTTCTGCAAGGCCGCCAGTCGAGAGGTCTCCAGATAAATGCCGGAATACTCCATCCCGGCCAGCACTTCCATGAGGGGAAATTCCAACCGATAGCAAACCTCCTCCAGATGTGCCTCGCGAAGTCTTTTCCGCAGAAGGGGGTAAAGCGTTTTCAGCATGAGACGCCGAAAATCGGGATACGTGCCGGGGTGTGGCGGTGGATTTTTTTTCTTCTTTTTATCGGACGTTTCCGAGGGTTCCTCCGCGAACAGTGCGGCTTGCATCTCCGTTTGCGGCGGCTGCCAGTCGGTGGGAACGGCGTCGGGAAACAGCTCGCACAGTTCCGGCCAATCGTACGTGTTGCTGCCAGGATAGAGCATGTATGCGGCGATTTTCACGTCGAACATCGGGCCGGCGGGACGTATCCCAAGTTTCCAGCACTGCTTGAACCTTTGCTTCAGGTCGTATCCCACTTTGGGGAGGAGGGGATTTTCGAGTTTTTCTTTCCAGCGTAAAAGCTCGTCGGCCCCCCCTTCCACGAACAGCGGTTCTGCCGTTTCCTTTTCGGAAAACATTCCTGGAAACGTGGGGATTTCCACATGCGGCATGTTGGTAAAATCGGGGAGCGTGCGTTGGGAAACGTCCGTTTTTTGCGGCGTGACGGCGCTAGTGCGGTCTTTTCCTCCGGCCAGCGCCTTCGCTTTTCCGGTGAGCGTCTGAAAGGCGTATTCCTGAAAAATCGGCAGGGCGTCGAGGTAGCGGAACCGCGTCACGTCGCCGCGACTCCAATCGATTTCCAGCGGCACATCTCGTTTCAACCGTACCAGTTCCCGGCAGAGCAACGCGGTCTTTCGACCTTCCTCCAGATTCTGCTTGCGTCGGGTCGTTTTTTTCCCGAAAAACGCCTCCAGATTTTCCGGCTTCAGGATTTCGTCGAGTGTTCCGAAACGCTGGATCAGTTCCTTCGCGATTTTGGGGCCGATCAGGGCAATTCCAGGCACGTTGTCGGAAGAATCCCCCACCAACGCCTGATAATCGACCACCTGTTCCGGAGCGATTCCCCAATCCTCCTGCAAAAACGCCCGGTCGAGCACCTTGCCACGGCGGAGGGAGTAAAGGAACGTATGGTCGGAGAGGAGTTGTCGTGCGTCCTTATCGCTGGTAACGAGGTAGCATTCCCCCCCCTCCGCTTCGGTTCGCGTGGCGACGGTGGCGAGGATGTCGTCGGCTTCGTACCCCTCCAAAGCCAGCACGGGGATGCCGATTTTGTCGAGCAGTTCCCGAATACGCGGAATCTGGGTGATGAGGTCTTCGGGCATTTTTTCCCGTTGGATTTTGTAGTCGGGATACATTTCGTGACGGAACGTCGGGGCGTGCAGGTCAAACGCACAGAACAGCAAATCGGGATGAAGCTGCTCCAGAATGAAAAACAGGTCCCGCAGGAAACCAAAGACGGCGTTGACCGATTCCCCGCTTCGACCGTGCATTTCGGGCAGGGCGTGAAAGACCTGGTACACCAGCCCGTACGCGTCCACCACGAACACCCGCTTCTTTTCCGGGGAGTGAATCGGGGGGGTATCGGGGGCATTTTCTTCAGGGGCACGTGGGGAAACAGGTTCGTCGTCGAACAGGGAGAGCTGAATGTCGGTCATGGCAAATTTTCGGATAGGGTAAAAAAAAGGGTTTCCAGGAACGTATTATAATCTTTTTGTTCGGATTATACCATTCCCCGACCGTCATAATCGGAAAAATTCGGAAAAATATTGGGGGATTTTTATAAATGTTCGTTGACTTCCGACACGATGAAAGATAAAATGTAGGAATCTGGAAATAAGAAATCACGATAAACTTTTTGGGAGTTCATCCATGGGCAGAATGAATCAGGGTCTTCAGATCGCGTTGATTCTCTTTGTTATTATCGCTATCGCGTTGGGAATCACGACGTTTATGTACAAGAAGCAGGCGGAGGAGGCGGCGATTTTAGAGGAATCGGCGACCAAACAGCTGGCGACGGCGCAGTCGCAGTTGACGCAGCGTGACGATGAGATCGTCGAGTTGAAGCAGCTTATCGGTTACGCGGACACGCCGCTTGTGGATATTCGGGATCGTTTCGACAAGATGATGGCTCTGGTGGCGCCGGGTGCGGAGAAGCCGACGTACGTCAGCGTGATCGACAGTTTTGGGGATCAGGCCAAGGGGCTAAACGATCAGATTGCCGAGTTAAAAAAGCAGGTGGAAGGATTGCAGGCGCAGTTCAAGACACGTGAGGAGAGCAAGACGGCGGTCATTGCGGCGGCCGAGGAGAAGGCGAAGAAGGCGGAGGAAGCTCGCAAGGCGCAGAGCGAGAAGGACAAGAAATTGCTGGCCGACATTCGCAAGGGGCAGGAAGACGTCCGCAGCGTGAAGGACAAGAACAAGAAAGAGCTTGCCAAAATCAAGAGCGAAGCGCGTGTCAAGCAGGAAGAAACGTTCTCGCAGTTGCAGAGCAAAGAGCGTAAGATCGAGGATTTGCAGAAAAAGATTGAGGAAACGTCCCGTCCGCCGATGGACAATCCGCAGGGTCGACTGGTGTACGTGGCGCCAAACGGCAGCATGGGGTTGATCGATTTGGGGAAGGCCGACGGCGTGACGCGTGGGCTGACGTTCAGCGTTTACGACCCGAAAGATATGAGCGAACAGGGGAAAAAGGGGACAATCGAAGTGGTGGCGGTCGAGGATGTTCGCAAGTCGGAAGTTCGGATTTACAACGCCGACGAATCGTTCCCGGTGGAAGTGGACGACGTGATTTACACCCCGATCTGGCAGCCTGGGTTTAAGGAGCATTTCGCGTTGTTGGGGATCATGGACATCGACAACGACAATGCCAGCGATCTGGAAACGGTTCGTTCGTTGATTCTCCGTGGAGGCGGGGTAATCGACGCCTATCAGAGGGACGACGGTTCGCAGGAGGGGAACATCACGAGCGAAACGACGTGGGTGATTCGTGGAATTGCACCGGACGACAAATCGCCGGAGGCGGAGCAGATTACCTACACGAACATGAACAATGCGGCGGAGAAGTTTAACGTTCGAGAGATGAAACTTTCCGAGCTTCTTCGCAAGATGGGATACCGTCCATCGTCGGAAGCGCAGAAGCAGGTGGGGCGTCAGTATGGCAAGACCAAGGCGCCGCGGGAGGAGACGACGCGTCGTCCGCCGTCCCGAAGTGCTTATTGACCCTGTTTCCCGGCGGGACAGGTTCCCGGTCGTTTGCGAAAATGTCGACGGAAAAATACTTAAAGCCCGAAGTGATCGCCCGCATCAAGCGGCTTGACCTTCGGGCTAAATTCATCGTGAAGGGGTTCCTGCACGGGCTGCATTCCAGTCCGTTTCAGGGGTTTTCGGTGGAGTTCAGCGAACATCGCAAGTACAATCCGGGGGACGATCCGGGGGATATCGACTGGCTGATATATGCCAAGACGGACAAATTTTACGTGAAGAAGTTCGAGGCGGAAACGAACATCACGGGGTATCTGGTGATGGACTGTTCGGCGTCGATGAATTACACGTATCGGCAGGAGGTGACGAAATTCGATTACAGCATCTGCCTGGCGGCGGCGTTGGCGTACCTGATGATTCACCAGCAGGACCCGGTGGGATTGGTGACGTTTGGCGAACAGTTGGGGAAGTGCCTTCCGCCCCGGTCGCAGCGGAAGCAGTTGGCGAACATTCTTTCCTTGCTTTCCCGGTTGACGCCCTGCGGGGAGACGGACATTGCCAAATCGTTGAATCAGACGGCGGCCATGCTGCGGCACCGGAGTTTCGTGATGATTTTCAGCGACCTTCTGACCGATCCTGCACCGGTGCTGGAGTCGTTGCGGCGGTTACGATTCGCGGGGCACGATGTGCTTTTAATGCACGTGCTGGACGAGGCGGAGGTTTCGTTTCCGTTTGAGGGGTTGGTAACGCTGGAGGATCCGGAGGACACGCAGTCGGTGCAGGTGGATGCCGACGGTTTTCGGGCGGGGTATCTTGAGGAAATCGCGGCGTTCCGGAAGCGTTATGCGGACGAGTGCCAGGCCATGGGGGTGGATTATTTGCCGTTGGACACGGGGGTGGCGTTTGACAAGCCGCTGACGGAGTACCTTTTGCGGCGGAAGAGTCTGTAGCGAGTTTGCGGAAGATGCCTGGTGCTGTGTAAAAAAATAAATATTAATAAATGAAAAATAAATATTAATAAGAGCGAACGTAGTGAGCGCACTAAAAGTTTTTTGAAGCCCGGTACGACCGGGAGCGACTACGGCTTCCGCCGGTTGCCAAAAATCCGGGAGGCAGGCGCTGACGCTTCTGGCCTCCCTTCGTGCCCCAACGGGGCAAATTCAATAGCCTGGGGCAAC
>JAUNBJ010000135.1 GCA_030535245.1 Planctomycetia bacterium
TTGTTTCCTCTCAAACTCTCCTTCAAAAAACTTTTACTACGCTCACTACGTTCGCCCTTATTAATATTTATTTTTTTACACTGCACTAGACCATGAACCCAGAAAAAATCCTTGTTATTGAAGACGACCCCGCCATTCGGGAACTGGTCGGCATGATTTTGAAAGCGAACGGCTTCACCAACATCACCGCCGTATCGGGTGGGGAGTTGGGACTGGCCAAAGTGCGGGAGGAAAAGCCCGATCTGTTGCTGCTCGACCTCATGCTTCCCGGAATCGGCGGGCTGGACGTCTGCCGACAGTTGAAAGCCTCGCCGGAAACCGCATCCATCCCGATCATCATGATGACGGCCCTCGGTGAGGAATCCGACATTGTGCTTGGGCTGGAGCTGGGCGCGGCGGACTACGTTGTCAAACCGTTCAACAACCGTACGCTCGTTGCGAGAATCCGGGCGCAGCTGCGGCGAACGGCGGAATTAAAGCACGTCCCTGTCGAGAAACCGGTTTCCGAAACGGTACGTTGGGGAAATCTGGAACTGAACGTGGCGGAACGAAGCGTGAAATTGGACGGCCAACCCCTCTCGCTTACGTTCACGGAGTTTGAAATCCTCCTGACGCTCGTTCGCCAGCCGGGGCGGGTCTTTACCCGAAGCCAGTTGGCGTTGGAGGTTCGCGGAGAGGACTGTTTCCCGCAGGATCGTGGGATGGATGTTCAAATTGCGAACCTTCGGCGAAAACTGGGAGCGTCCGGCACGAACATCGAAACGGTTCGTGGCGTGGGATACCGTTTCAAAGCGGAGTGAAAGATCGTATCGTGAAGCACCGAACCCTTGATTACGTCCTGTTTTCCGTTCCCGTCCTGTTTGGGGTGGGTACGTTGCTTTGCGGCTGGCTCCTCTGGCGGGAGCGGGCGTTGTTTGAGCAGGCGTACCTCCATGATGAACAGAGCGACAACCAAAGCAGTACCATGCTTTTGGTACACGCGTTTCAGCCGTTGTTGGAGCAGAACGACCTGGATTCCCTCGATCTGTTTTGCGAAACGTTCGCATTCGACGAGCGTTCGGTTGCGGTCATTGACAAACAGGGACGTGTGGTCGTCGCATCCCCGAATGCCAACCTGCATGGCGACCTGGAAACCATGCCGGAAGTCGTGGAAGCGTTTCGTACCGGGCGTGGCTCGGCCGTGCGGCGGGATGTGACGACCGGAGTCTGGCGGCTTTACGAAGCGGCCCTGGTCGAGGTGCCCACCAAAAAACTCGTCGTTCGCGTCTCCTCCCCCGCAACCAGCGTCTCGACCGTCCTGAACGAAACGCTGGGGGTCATCTGCCTGGTGTTCCTTGTCGGGGGAACGGGAATCGTGGCACAGGTGATTTACATTATCCTTCACGTCTATCGCCCCCTTTGCAACCTCCAGCATAGCGCAGCACGTATCGCCCAGGGAGCACACGATACGCCCGTTCCGGTTCCACGCCATGGCGCCATTCGCGATCTGGCTCAGACGGTCGCCTCCATGGGGCAGCAGCTTCAGTCGGAAATCAACATCGCAAGAAAACAGGAGGCGTTTCAAAGAGAATTCATCGCGAACGTCTCCCATGAAATCAAAACACCACTGACGGCGATCCTTTCGTCCGTGCAGATTCTTGCGGAAAACATCGCGGAGAATCCGGAGTTCATCCAGCCATGCCTGGAAATCCTGACACGCCAAACCCAGCGACTGAGCCGGCTGGTGAAGGATATTCTGGAACTTGCCGCCTTGGAGCACCTTTCCAACGACCAGAAGGGAGCGGCCCCCATTTCTCTGGATTCCGTGGTGAGAAGCGCCGTGGAAAACTTTTTGGGCGAAGCGGAGATCGCAGGCGTTCTGTTGGAGCTTACCCGTTGCGACGTTACCCCCTTTGTCGGAAACGCAAACTTTCTGGAGCAGGCGGTCGAAAACCTGATTTCCAACGCGTTAAAATACAGCGGTTCCCCTCGCGTCGAAGTCTCCCTGGAGCAGGGCGAGCGGGAGATCGTAATCTCCGTTCGTGATTTTGGGATAGGGATCGCGCGGGAGTCGCAGGATCGGATTTTCGAGCGATTTTATCGTGTTCCCGAAAGAAACGATTCCGCCCCCGACGGAACCGGGCTGGGGCTTGCCATCGTCCGCCAGGTAGCCCACACGTATGGGGGGCATGCGGAGGTCGTTTCGGAACCGGGACAAGGATGTGACTTCCGGATGATCCTGCCCCGGGTGCGGGGCGACACCCGGTACGACCGGGAGCGACTACGGCTGCCGCCGGTTGCAACATCTCCGTGAGGCAGGCGCAGGCGCTTCTGGCCTCCCTTGCCCCACCGTACTTCCAGCCTTTTGGAAGAAAGCGTATGGGAACGATGCTATCTTGAGCCGTGGACGGAGCATGAGCGTAGTGCCGGAAAACTGCCACGTGCTTTTCCACTGCTTCCGGAACTACGGGCTACGCCCTACGTTCACGGCTCAAAGGATGCGAACACCCCTCCCCCACGAAATTGGATCGCACCCGAAAATTTTTCCGTTTGTAACGGAGGGGCTTGAAAAAAGTAAAAAATATGGTCTAATGAACTGAAATATTTTTGGACGGCTTTCGCGTAGAGAAGCTGTGGTCTTTCCCAGTCAGGAGTTTTATCGATGAGTGAACATGCAAACGGAGGCGGGTCGGGTAAACTGGCCATCCTGGGTATCTCGGTCATTCTAATTGCCTATGTCCTTGCCGCAGTGATGGGCGTTCCCCAAAAAGGAACGGAGATGATCAAGGCGGCACTTTCGCACGGTACCCACGCGGAAGCGGTCGAGGAAACCCCCGCCACGCCGGTTCCCACCACCGAAGGAACCGCTCCGGCGGAACAGCCCGCAGCCGAAACCACGCCGGTGGCCGAACCGGTTGCGGAAGAAGCCGCTCACGAAGCACATGAAGCGGGTCACGAGGCTCACGCAGAACAACCGCTGCCGCCGTTGGTGATGGTGTTGCCGTTTGCGTTGTTGCTTCTGGCGATTGCGTTGCTGCCGCTGATTCCGGCGACGGAGCACTGGTGGGAAAGCAACCTGCACCGTTTTTACGTGGCGGCGATCCTGGGGGTCATCACGCTGATTTACTACGGCTTCGCGTATCCGGGGATGGTGGACTGCCACTGGCCGGCCCACAGCGTTTCCGACGGCTCGGCGTGGAGCAACATGAGCTGCGTGTTCATCAATGCTATTTTTGACGAATTCATTCCGTTCATCGTGCTTCTGTTCGCGTTGTTCACCATTGCAGGCGGCATCCGGATCGAAGGCGACCTGAAAGCCAGTCCGTTGACGAACACCACGATTCTGGCGATTGGCGCGGCGCTGGCCAGTTTTGTGGGAACGACGGGGGCGGCCATGCTGCTGATTCGTCTGCTTCTGGAAACGAACAAAGAGCGTAAATTTAAGGTACACACGATCGTTTTCTTCATTTTTGCGGTCTGCAACTGCGGTGGCTGCCTGCTGCCGACTGGTGATCCGCCGTTGTTCCTGGGTTATCTGAAGGGGGTCAGCTTCCTGTGGACCATGCACCTGTGGAAGGAATGGCTGTTCACGAACGCCATCCTGCTGGTGGTGTACTTCCTTTGGGACACAATGGCCTACCGCAAGGAACACCTGTCCGACCTGGTGAAAGATGCCACGCAGATCAAGCCGCTGTCGATTCAGGGATGGTTCCCGAACGTGTTTTTGCTGGTGGGCGTGATTTTGGCCGTGGCGTTGCTCGACCCGAAAAAAGCGGTTCCCGGCACCGACTGGCACGCGTGGCTGTACCTGCGTGAGGTGATCCAGCTTTTGATGGTCTGGCTCTCGCTGACGTTGGGACGCATGTCGGTTCGCGTGGCCAACCGATTTAGCTACAACGCCATTATCGAAGTGGCGGCGCTGTTCTTCGGCATCTTCATTTGTATGCAGGTTCCGCTTCAGATTTTGAACGCCAAGGGCGACCAGCTCGGTTTGACCCGGACGGACACCCACGCGTTTTACTGGAGTACGGGCGTCCTGTCGAGTGTTCTGGACAATGCCCCGACGTACGTGGTGTTCAGCACAACGGCGGAAAAGATTACCCAGTCCGACGCGAAAGCCGGACACATTATCCCCTATCCGTTCGGCACGGAACCTCCCAAGGACTGCGGCGAAATCAAAGCGGTTCCTACGGAAGCTGGAATCGACACGGCCCTTTTGACGGCTGTCAGTTTGGGTGCGGTGTTCATGGGGGCCATGACGTACATCGGCAACGGCCCGAACTTTATGGTCAAGGCGATCGCAGAGGAGGAGGGGGTGAAAATGCCCAGCTTCTTCGGGTACATGGCGTATAGCGTGTGCATCCTGCTGCCGATTTTCTTTGTCATGACGATATTGTTCCTGTAATGCCTCATCAGACGATTTCCAAAACGTCCGACCTGAAAACGTGGTGCAGCGAAATGCGGGACGTCGAGTGGATTGCCCTCGACACCGAATTTATCGCGGAGCGGTACTACCAGCCCCTGCTGTGCCTGATTCAGGTCGCGACGCCACGAGGAAATTTTCTGATAGACCCCCTGGTGATATTCGACACGACCCCCTTCTGGACACTTTTGTGTGATGGCGAGCAGGAAACGATCGTCCATGCGGGGCGTGTGGAGTTGGAGTTTTGTCACCGTCACACGGGGCGTTTCCCGAAGCGTGTTTTTGATACCCAACTGGCAGGGGGGCTGGTCACGAACGAGTTCCCCGCCGGGTATACCCATCTGGTGCAACACTTTCTGAAAATGCACGTTCCTGGAACGGAATCGCGTACCGACTGGAAATGCCGTCCCCTGACAGAGCGGCAGGTGGATTACGCGTTGGACGACATCCGTTACCTGCAACCGATGCGGGAAGCGATCGGGAAAGAGCTGGAAGCTCTGGGACGCGTAGCGTGGTTGGAGGATGAGACGCGAAACGCCATGAAGCATGTAGCGTCGTTGGTTTGCGACCAGCGTTGGCGGCGGCTTTTGGGAAGTGGGCGTTACGACGCTCACGAACTGGCCATCGTTCGTGCTTTGTGGGAGTGGCGGGAGAACGTGGCAAAGTCGCGTAATTGCGTCGTTCGGCGGGTGTTGCGGGACGATCTGATCCTGGAGCTGGCCCGGCGAAAAACCTCGGAAATCTCCGGCATTCGCAACATTCGCGGGATGGAGCGGGAGGATCTGAAACGACAGCTTCCCGACATTGCCCGGTGCGTCGCAGGAGCACTTGCGCTTCCGGAAAAGAAATGCCCGGAGGTGTTCCCCGTACATGCGGGCGCCAAATTATCGGTTTTGGGCACGCTCTTTTCTTCGGTTCTGGGGACGCTCTGCCGCGAGCAGAAAATCGCTCAGGCATTGGTCGGCACCCCAAGCGACGTGCGGGACTGGCTGGCATGGCGGCTGGGGCAGACGACCAGTCCGGAAAAGCCGGCGCTTGCGCAGGGCTGGCGGGCCGGCGTGGTGGGAGATCTCTTTGAGGATTTGCTGACCGGGCGGCGTGGGATTCGTATTTGCGAACCGTTGGAGGACTGCCCGATGGACTTTCCGGAAATTCCCCAATGACCGAAACGCACTGCGACGCTATTTTTTTCGGGCGGCGGTTTGCAGGATATTGGGTTCGTTTTGATACGTGGCGGGGTTGCAGGTATCGTCGTCGGAATGGAGGAGCAGGTTTTCGTAGTACGCTTTTTTGTACTTCAGCACTTCCATCTGTTTTTTCAGCTCCCGAATCTGGTCGCGGAGGACTTTTTCCTGTTGGAAAATCATCGCGGCGCGTTCGGGGATGGTGGAATCTCCCTGAAGGCAAAGATTGATGTAGTGCCGCACCCCTTCGACGGAAAGCCCGGTCGTTCGCAGGCAGTGGACCAACCGCAGCCAGCTGAGGGAGTAGTCGGAAAAGAGTCGGACGTTCGCGTTGGCACGCTGGATTCCGGGAATCAGGCCGGAATTGTCGTAATAGCGAACGGCGTAGGGGGTCAGGTTCATGATCTCCGCCACATCCTTTACGGTGTAACGGGGGGTTTTATCCGTGGACGGTTGAAACTTTTTCATAAAAAACTCCTTTCGCTGGGGATTACTTCTTTCTATTTTGGTTCATTTGAAAAATAAGTCAAGCGATCGACGCAGATTTTTTTGGAAAAATTTTAAAAAAACACGCATTCCCCCTTGACATTACAGTAACTGTAAGGTGTATAATGCTCGCGTTGGATGAGGGAACCGATGATTCGTGGGAGAAAGCCAGGTTTTCAGGAACCGGGTATCTTCCGTAAACCAATTTATGACAGGAACAAGGAGCGGAGATGGAACGCAGGCAATTTTTACAGACACTTGGCCCGGCGGCGTTAACGACCGCGGCGGTGGCGGGGTGTGCGGGGACGGATGGAGAAACGTCCCTGGACAACACGCCCATTCCAACCGACCAAATGACGTACCGTACCGACCCGCACACCGGGGAGAAGATTTCGCTTTTGGGCTTTGGCTGTATGCGGTATCCGTTTCGTCCGGTGGGGACGGGGGAAAATCAGGAGGAATTGATCGACCAGGAAGCGGTCAACGCGATGATTGACGAGGCGATTGCGCATGGCGTCAATTATTTTGACACGTCGCCGGTGTACTGCCGGGGGTTGTCGGAGCGTGCGACGGGGGTGGCGCTTTCGCGGCACAAGCGGGAGACGTTTTACATTGCGACGAAAATGTCGAACATGAGTCCGGCGGCCCGGTCGCGGGAGGCGTCACTGGCGATGTATCAGAATTCGTTCAAGGAGTTAAAAGTCGATTATTTCGACTATTATCTGATTCACTCGGTGGCCAATTACGAGATTTTCAAGGCGCGGTATCTGGACAACGGAATCCTGGACTTTTTACTTCAAGAGAAGGCAGCGGGGCGGATTCGGCATTTGGGCTGGTCGTTTCATGGCGAGAAGTCCTTTTTTGACTGGATGATGTCGCCGGAATGCGGGGTGACGTGGGACTTTGTGCAGATTCAGCTGAACTATCTGGACTGGCTTCACGCGACGGGTCGGAACGTGAATGCGGAGTATCTTTATGGGGTATTGGCAAAGCAGAGGGTTCCGGCGGTGATCATGGAGCCACTTTTGGGGGGACGGCTGGCCCGCACGAATTACAAGGCGCAGAAGATGTTGCAGCAGGCGCGTCCGGACAAAAGCGCTGCGTCGTGGGCGATGCGTTTTGCGGGTTCTCCGGAAGGGGTGCTGACGGTGTTAAGCGGCATGACGCTTCCAGAGCATTTGCGAGACAATCTGCGATCCTATTGTCCGTTGGAGCCGGTTTCGGAGGAGGAGAAAAAGCTGCTGGAGCAGGTGGCGTTGACGTTGTTGGAATTCAAGACGATCAACTGCACGGCGTGTGATTATTGTATGCCGTGTCCGTATGGGCTGGATATTCCGGGCATTTTCCTGTACTACAACGAGTGCCTGAATCAGGGGCGTTTTCCGGGCGACAAATCGGCTCCCGACTACGCACGGGCGAAGCGGGCGTTTTTGGCAGGATACGATCGACATGTTCCGAAGCTGCGGCAGGCGGACATGTGTATCGGGTGCAATCTGTGCCGTCCGGAGTGTCCGCAGTTCATTCCGATTGTGGACGAGCTGGTGAACATTGACAAATTTGTGGAATCGCTTCGGCGGGAAGGGTAGGGGAGCCATGCTGCGAAAGACAAGAATTTTCCTCGCGTCGCTGGTGGGAATCGTGATGACGCTGATGTTTCTGGATTTTACCGGGAACGTGGCCGAGGCGTTTGGTTTTCTGGCGAAAATCCAGTTCCTTCCGGCGGTTTTGGCGGGGAGCATGCTGGTGGTCGTGGGCCTGTTGGTCGTCACGTTGCTTTGGGGCCGGGTTTATTGTTCCGTGATTTGTCCGATGGGGATCTTGCAGGATCTGATTTCGCGACTGGGCGGACGGGGCAGGAAGAACCGTTTTGGCTGGAAGCCGGCGCATACGGTCTGCCGTTGGACGGTGCTGGTGCTTTTTGTAGGGCTGATTGCCACCGGTTTTTCCGCGGTGGCGATGTTGCTGGCCCCGTACAGTCTGTTTGGGAGAACCGTTTCGACGTTCCTTTCGCCGCTGTATCGTTGGGGGAACAACCTGCTGGCGATGCTTCCGGAATCGGTACATGATTACTGGCTTGTCCCGGTCGAGATTTCCGCGCCGGCGGTGGCAACGACGGTGACGACGACGCTTTTGTTCCTGCTGGTGGCGGTATTGGCGTGGCGTGGCGGGCGGACGTACTGCAACACGTTCTGTCCGGTGGGGACGCTGTTGGGATGTGTGGCTCGCTTTTCGTTTTGGAAGCCGCGAATCGACACGGACAGGTGCAACGGTTGCGGGAAGTGTGCGCGGAATTGCAAGGCGGCGTGCATCGATCCCAAGGCGCACCGAATCGACGCGAGCCGATGTGTGGCATGTTTCGACTGTCTGGAGAACTGCCCCAGCGGTGCGTTGAAATATACGCTCCCCCTTGGGAAGAAGGGGGTGGAAACGACGACGGAAATTCCAAAATCGGGTCTGGAGCGGCGGCAGCTGTTGACGCTGGCGATGTTGCTGGCGACCGGTGGCACGTCGCTGGCGGCGGAGAAGAAGGAAGAAAAAATCAAATTCGACGGGGGGCTGACCAAGCTGGTACCACGGGAAACGCCCACTCGGACGGTTTCGCCGACACCTCCGGGGAGTGGAAGTCCCGAAGCGTTCGCGCAGCGGTGCGTGGCGTGTCAGCTTTGCGTGCAGGGGTGTCCCAATCACGTGCTGCGATCGTCGGACGGGCTGAAAACATTTTATCAGCCGCAGATGATTTTCACGCAGGGGTACTGCCGCCCGGAATGCCATCACTGTTCGGACGTTTGCCCGACAGGGGCGATTCGGAAGATTACGGAGTCGCAAAAAGAGACGATTCAGATCGGCTATGCGGTCTGGATGAGGGATCAGTGCGTCGTGTTGACGGACGGCGTGCCGTGTGGGAATTGTGAAAGACATTGCCCCAGCCAGGCGATCGAGATGGTTCCGTCCGACCCCACCCAGCCGGAAAGTTTGAAAGTACCGTTGGTGCAGGTCGAAAAGTGTATCGGATGCGGGTCGTGCGAGTATCACTGCCCGGCACGGCCGCAAAGTGCGATTTATGTGGAAGGAACCGTAGTGCATACGGAGAAAGTTTCGGAGGTACAGGAGGATGAAATTGGGAACGCGGCGTGAATTTTTGTGGACGGCGGCGGGGGGGATATTGCTTTCCGGCTGCCAGCGGCCTTTGGAATTGGAGGCGGTGGATGTTTCCGCTCCCCCCCAAAAAGAACCAGAAAAAAAAGAACCCGAAAGGAACGAACAGGAAATGAACAGGTCTGAAGTCAAAAAGGAAAAGGCGTTGGTAATCTATTTCTCGCATTCCGGCAACACGCGTCGGATTGCGGAACTAATTCAGAAAAATACGGGAGCCGACCTGTTTGAGGTGAAATCGGTAGAACCGTACCCGGAGGATTACAACACCGTCGTCGAGCAGGCACGGAAAGAAATCGACGCCGGATTCCAGCCCGCAATTCAAAAAGGGGTAGAGAATCTGGCAGAGTACGGGGTGATTTATTTCGGTTCGCCCTGCTGGTGGGCCACGATCGCACCCCCCCTGGCCACCCTTTTGACGACCGGCGATTTTGCGGGCAAAACGATTCGACCATTCATGACACACGAAGGAAGCGGCATGGGACGCTCCGTGGCCGACATCAAAAAATATGCTCCAGACGCAACCGTCCAAACCGGACTGGCCATTTTTGGTCATGCCGTAAAAAGTGCAGAACCTGAGGTGAAAAAGTGGCTGAACCGGTAACGAAACACCAGACGGTTTTGAATTGATAATTGATAATTGATAAT
>JAUNBJ010000001.1 GCA_030535245.1 Planctomycetia bacterium
TTTAGGAAAATCGGCTTTAATCAGCGGCTCCGGTACCCATTTCCCACCGGTTTTGCGTCAAATTTACAAAATATTGATTTATTTTTGAAAAAATAACTTTCACGGAACCCTCCCCGACAAAATCAGAGATTTGTGCAGCGGTTCCTTTATAGTTATGATAAAATAAGACTTCTTGCATTGACGATTTCGAGAACTTCGTGTACAATGCGATAAAAAGTTTGTTTTTGGGCACTTGTTAAAACGCCCCTTTTGCCAAAGCGGCGGTCGTCGTTTTGGGGAAGGGGGGGTTGGAGAGATTGCCTTTAGTCGGAGGAAACGGAATATCGATGAAATACGCGTCCATTGGCCCCATTGCGGTTTATCTTCCCCAGAAATGCGAAACGATCGATGATTTGAAAGCGGAACATCCGGAGTGGGAGCTGGATGAAATCTGCCTGAAAACGGGTATCTACGCACGGCACATCACGGCGCCGGACGAATTTGCCTCGGACATGGCAACCACGTCGGCATCGCGTTTGATAGAAAAGTACGATATTCCACGGGAAAGCATCGATTTTTTGCTCCTCTGCACGCAGACGCCGGATTATCCGATTCCCACAACGGCCTGCATGGTTCAGCATCGGTTGGGTTTGCGGATTGATTGCGGCGCGTTGGATTTTAATCTGGGGTGTTCGGGATATGTTTACGGACTCTGCCTGGCCGACGGGCTGATTCGTACCGGGGTGGCGAAGCGTATTTTGCTGGTGACGGCGGAAACCTACACGAAATACATCGACGCGGGGGATCGCTCGTTGCGAACGATTTTTGGCGACGCCTCGGCAGCCACCCTGATCGACGCATGCGACACGCAGTCTTTGGGGCCGTTCCTGTTTGGAACCGACGGCGAGGGGGCGGACACGTTGATTGCCTATGGACGTGGCATTCGTCCGGAATCGCTTTCCCTCAAGCCGCGGCATCGGCGTCGCTGGGCGAGCAGCCTGTACATGGACGGGGCCGAGTTGATGAAGTTTACCAATTCCAAGATTCCTCCGCTTGTGGCGCAGCTTTTGGAAGAGGCTCAGGTGAAAAAAGAAGAAATCGACCTGTTTTTAATGCACCAGGCGACGCGAAAGATGCTGGAAACGCTGATTGCCAGTCTGGATATCGACCCGCAGAAGGCGCCGATTCAGATGGAACGCGTGGGGAACACGGTGAGTTCGACGATTCCGATTTTGATTCATGAATTGCGGCAGAGCGGGCGTCTGACGTGCGACATGCTGACGATGTTGCTGGGGTTTGGCGTGGGGCTTTCGTGGGGGGGCGGTTTCTGGCGGGACACGTGGGATCGTAAAATCCGCAATTAGTGCTTCGGGGAGAGGCAGGGGAGTCGCATGAAAATCATTCCGGGAAAGATTCTACGCGAGATTTTCATCCTTTTTTTGATCGTGCAGCTGAGTTTTACGATGCTGTTCGTGGTGCTTGGGCTGACGTTTCAGGGGGTATTCGACAAGATTCCTTTGGGGGATATTCCCTATATTATTCCTTATATTTTCCCCTTCTCGCAATACTATGCCAGCCAGTTGACCATGGTGCTGACGGTCTGCGTGGTCTATTCCCGGTTGAACGCGTCGCGGGAGATCATCGCGTTGCAGTCGTCGGGGATTTCGGCGCTTCGAGTCATGCTTCCCGCGTTTCTTCTGGGGCTTTTGATGAGTTTTTTTTCGTGGTACATGGGCGAATTACACAACACGTGGGGCCGATACGGGATCAGTCGAGCCGTTTCGACGTACGCGGAGACGATTTTCTACAACATTCTGGCGGAGAACGAGAATATTTCGTTTGGGAATTACTCCCTTTCGGTGGAGGGGGTGGAGGGGAAAACGTTGATTCATCCGGTTTGCAGTGCGTCGGACGAGAAGCTGGGGGGCGAGATTCTGTTTTCTGCCGACACGGCCTGCGTTCAGATTGGTGCGGCGAAGGAGTTTTGCAAGGAGGGGGAAGCGTTGGAGAATATTACGGGCGCTCCTTTTGAGCCGGAGGATCCGGAGGAAACGGTTGTGAAAATCACGTTTGAGCGGGTCAATTCCAGAATGGAGGATATTCGCACCATCATTCCACGAACGAAGGTGGTCTATTTGCCGGTGAGTGCGTTACCGATCGGGCAGATTTTTTCCGAGAGTCGGGAGGATTATCCACCGTCGATGTCCCCTGCGCGGCTGGTCAAATACGCGAAGGAACGCCAGGAAGCCATGGAAAGGAACCGTCAACAGATGGCGTTGGCGGCGACGCGGCAGCTTTTAACGGGGAGCCTGGAGAGTTACCAAAATCCCCAATGGGATCAGATGCACCGTGCGGAGCATGAGTATCGCGCCAATCTGAAGCGGGTACGGATCGAGTTTCCACGACGGTGGGCAATGGCGTTCAACTGCTTTTGTCTGGCGTGGCTCTGTACGCCGTTGGCGCTGATTTATGGCAAAAAGGGAGCATTGCAACTGTTTACGGTTGTGATTTTGCCCATTTTGCTGATATTTTACTACCCTTTGTGCCAGGTGATGCTGAATTGGAGTAAGCAAATGCTGAGTTTTCCGGTAGAATTGCAGCTGTTGCCCAATATTTTAGCGTTTCTTGCGGGGATTCCTCTGATTCGACGGGCGATGTGATGGTTGGAAAAATCCGTAAGTATCTGGAGTTGATTCGGTTTTCGCACACGCTGTTTGCCATGCCGTTTGCGCTGTTGGCGGCGGCGATGGCGTGGTTTGGGGATGGGATTTCGCCGACGCTCCCATTTCGCGTGTGGGATTGGGTGGGGATTTTGGTCTGCATGGTTTTTGCGCGGGCGGCGGCGATGGCGTTCAATCGGGTGGTGGATCGCAAGATCGACGCGTTGAATCCACGGACGAAGAACCGTCATTTGCCGGCGGGAAAAATCACGACCGCGCAGGCGGTGGGATTCACGGGGGTTTGTGCGTTGGGGTTTTTGGCCGGGACGTGCTGTTTTTTACCCCGCAACCCGATTCCGGTGGTTTTCGCGGTGCCGGTGTTGCTTTTCCTGTTTGGCTACAGTTTCGCGAAGCGGTTCACGTGGCTGGTGCATTTCTGGCTGGGGGGAGCGCTTATGCTGGCGCCGATTGCGGCGTGGGTGGCGATTCGTGGGGAAGTGCTTTTGCCGTACCTTCTTTCAGGGACGTTTGCGTTTCCGACGATGGAGTATTCGCCGTTGGTGCTGGCGCTTGGGGTCGCGTTTTGGACGGCGGGGTTCGACATGATTTACGCCTGCATGGATGTGGAATTCGACCAGACGCACCGGGTTTTCAGCGTTCCGGGCTGTTTTGGCATTCGGGCGGCGTTGCGTCTGGCGGCGGTTTGCCACGCAGTGGTGGTGGGGATTCTGGCCTGTTTGCCATGGGTGTACCCCCCCTTTGGCAGGCTCTGGTGGGGAGGCTGCGGGGTGATTGCGATCCTTTTAATTTACGAGCATTCCGTGGTTGACGTGCGAGACCCCGGCAAGGTGAACGTGGCTTTTTTCCATGTCAACGCGATCATCAGCGGAACGCTTTTGGCGGTGGGGCTTGGGGACCTGTTCTTTTAGGCTCCCCGACGTTGCTGAGGGGTACCGGATCATGGTTCCTTTTTCTCCAGAAGTTTTCCCAGGAAGCGTCCGAACCACGCGACGGGCAAAACGGTAAGGGTTAACAATGTAATGTCGAGCCACTGACGCAGCGAGAGCGGCTCGGTACGGAAAAACTGGCCGATGGTCCGATTCTGAACCATCAGGATTTGGACGGCGGTAATCGATAAAATGATGCCCAAAAACAGGTGGTTTTTCGTGATCATGGTGAACGGCGATTCGTTGCTGTGCAAGGCGCGGCAGTTGAATTTGTGCCAGAACTGGAACATGATCAGCACCGTGAAGAATACCGTCAGGGCCTGCAAATTGTGGGCAAGGTATTCCGGGTGGGTGGGGGAAATGCCGAAGTCGTAGCGGTGTCCCGGGTCCACAAACCAGCCGCCGAACAACACGGCAAAAAGGATGGCCACCTGATACAGGCTGGCGACCAGAATCGTCATTCCCATGGTTCGGGTAATGATGTGCGCGTTGCGGGGGATCGGTTTTTCCCGCATGGTATGCGGACGGGGCGGATCGGTGGAGTATGCCATGGCCGCGAAGGTGTCCATGATGATGTTGATCCACAAAAGCTGCGTGACGGTCAGCGGCAACGGAATCCCGACCAAAGGCCCAATCAGGGCACAGAGCATGGCCACGGCGTTGACGGAGAGCTGGAACTGCAAAAACCGCTGGATGTTCTGGTAGAGCGTCCGCCCCCACCAGACGCCCGTCACGATACTTTTGAAATTGTCGTCCACCAGCACAATGTCGCTCGCTTCCTTGGCCACCTCCGTACCGGTGATCCCCATGGAAAGCCCAACGTCGGCATACTTCAGGGCGGGTGCGTCGTTCGTGCCGTCGCCGGTCATGGCCACGACCTCACCGTTTTGGTGAAGCGCCTTGACAAGCCGCAGTTTGTCCATCGGCGTGGAACGTGCCAGCACGCGGATTTTTTCGGCGGCTTCGGGAAGCTCCGCGTCGCTGATCTGGGCGAATCCGGAGGAATCGAGACAAAGCTCGTCGTCCGTGCCGTGATAAATCCCCGCAGCTCTTGCGATGGCCATGGCGGTGGGCAGTGCGTCGCCGGTAATCATTTTCACCTGCACGTGCGCTTCCTGGCACGTCTGCACGGCGTGGGGAACTTCCTGACGAACAGGATCGGCAATCCCGACCAACGCCACAAAACAGCCGTCGCACAAATCGAGCCACGCATCCCCCACGACCGGCGTATGCTCTCGAAATTCGCAAAACGCCAATACCCGCAGCGCGTCCTGCGAAGCGGCGTCCAACACGTTCTGGATCGCTTCCCGGTGGGGCATAATCGGTACCCGTTCCCCCCCCTGCAACATCGTGGAACATCGCGACAGGATTCGTTCCGGCGCACCTTTCAGATACCCCGTTTCCCGGTCGCCATCCCGAACCGCCACGAGCGACATTTTTCGTTCCGAGTTGTGCCCCAGCTCAAAAACCCGTTCGTGAGCATTTCGCTCCGACAGGTAATCGGTCTGGTGTTCGTGAAGAAATTTCAGCAGCGCACCTTCCGTGGGATTGCCGATTGCTGTGACGGTATCGTTCTCAACGTGCAGGTTCGCTTCGCTGTTGACGGCGATCCCCTCGACCAGAGCCTGCCATTCCGGAGCGTTCTGCAACCGCGTAAATTCCGACGCCGGGTATTCGTTTCCCCCCGCGTAAATCCGAACGGGAGTCATGCGATTCTGCGTGAGCGTACCGGTTTTGTCGGTGCAAATCACGGTGGCGGAACCGATCGTTTCCGACGCGACCAGTCGTCGTACCAGGCAGTTTTCGCGGGCCATTTTCATCATGTTCATGGCCAGACTGACCGTAACCATCATCGGCAATCCTTCGGGAACGGCCACGACGATGATCGTCACCGCCACGACAAACGCCAGCAAAACCTCCTTCAGAAGCAACACCCCCGCTTCCACGTTTCCGCCGAACGTCATGCCCCAAAAACCGACAAGCAGTGTCAGCACCGTCACCACCATCGGAATGGCAGCCAGGGCTTCGTATCGAACCGATTTCAGTTCCATTCCCATGCCGGCAAAAAACGGCTTCAAAATCTGTCGTACCATCCCGATACCGCACACCAGCGAGACCAACGACAGCCCCGCCACCCACGCGGGCAAGCACTCCAGCATGCCCAGCAGCGGCGACTGAATCGTACTGGTTATGGCCATGACGGTGAAAATGCCCATCGCCCCGACGATCCCCGCCACGCTGATTTGCCGGGCCAGGGTGGAAAGTTTGGCCGTCAGCGGCGTTTCCTGCCGCGTTTCGTCCTCCTGGGCAAGCGCCATGGCAATCTGCCCCATCTGCGTTTTGTCCCCCACCCGCGTAACCCAAAACGTTCCGTACCCGTCCACCACCATCGTGCCACGCGCCACGAACGCGTCGTCCCCCAGCGTCACTTCCGGCAAACGCTCCAGATCCAGCGGTTCCGTATAAATTTTCTTCTTCGCGGGAACCGATTCGCCGGTCATCATCGACTGGTCGAGCGTCAACCCCATCGCTTCCAGCACCACGCCGTCCGCCGGAATTTTGTCGCCCGGATCGATTCGCACCAGGTCGCCCGCCACCACGTCGCCAATGGAAATATTCCCGATCTGCCCGTCCCGCAAAACCTTGACGGTAATATCCTCTTTCACACGATTGAGCAGGGCAAATTCCTTCGCACTTTTTCGCTCACTGAAAAAACCGACCAGCGTCGCCAGCAGTACCGCCAGAAAAATGCCGATGGAATCCAGGAAATTAACCTCCGTATTCCCCAACGCATACCGTTCGGTCGCCGTGATTCCCAGAGAAATCACCGCAGCAGCCAGCAGGATACGAATCGTCGGGTCTTTGAATTTCCCCAACAGTTCCTTCCACCAGGGAGTACGCTGGGGAGGCGTCAATTCATTACGACCGAACCGCTGCCGTTGTTTGGCTACCTGTTCCTGCGTCAGTCCCCTGTTTCGATTCCAATTTTCCATGGCAAAACTTCCTCTCATACAAAAGCACGAAAATCACCACGAACGCCACGCCAAATATTTTCGTGAACGCCCGTAAGATTTTCGTGCTTCTCGTGGTTCTTCTGTTGGGAAAAACGACCGTGGTTATTTTTCTTCAACCCATTCTTCCATGTACCGAGCCAGTTTGTGCAACCCCTTGCCAATCCGCAACGGACGCTGGTACGCACGCAGGCGGGACATGTTGATCAAATCTTCAAATTTGGCAAATTCCAGCCCCAGTTCCTTGCCGACCGAGACCATCACGCCGTTGAGTCCTTCTTCCACCAACGCAATGTACGCTCCGGAACCCAGCTGGCTGCCGAGAATCACGTCGAACGCACATGGCGCCTGGCAACGGCACTCGTAACCAAACTGGAGGCCGGACATCTTGATTTTGCGATAACCACGTTTCTGGATTTCCGCCGAAATCAGACGCCCCAGCCGGCTGCTGAATTTCAGCTGGGAAACCGGGAAGTGACCGAATGTGTCGGGCTGCAACGAACGGTACTCGTCGTCTGAAACGCAGCAACGAATTTCTTCCAGAGGCAGGTATTCGCCGATCCCCTCTGCCACGGCAATCACGCCGTAGTCTTTGCCCTGCTTGATCCGTTCCTCCACCGTGTCGGCAATGCGGCCGATCAGACGGTCGAACAACACAATACGACGCTTCCGAGGTACCCCGTTTTCATCCGTGACCACTTCGCCGGTCTTGGGATTGACGGTTTTTTCCTCGCTCCAGAGGTCGTCGGAAATATCTTCCAGACCGATTACCAGACTCGCTTCGCCGGCAATCGCGGCACCGTAACTGAGCCACGCAGCCTTGCGGCCCATCAGCTGGGTGATGTAGTAGCACTTCGTCGCCTGGGCGTCGAACAGCAGGTTGCGGAGCTGCTTGGACAAAAAGTCAACCGCCGTGAAGAAACCAAACGTGAAATCGATCCCCTCGTAATCGTTGTCGATCGTCTTGGGCAGGTGAATGACGCGAATCCGTCTGGCGTCGGCGGGGAAGGTGTCCTGATAGAGCTTGAACTTCGCGGCCGTCGTCAGGGTGTCGTCGCCGCCGATGGAAATCAGCACGTCGAGATCCAGGCTGCACAACGCGTCGTACACCCGCTTCATCGGGGCGGTGGCTTCCGTGTTGGTCAGGTCTTCCGGCTTGTCCATCGATTTGCCGGGATTCGCACGGGCCGAACCGATCAGGATTCCACCTTCCGTACGACGACCTTCCAGATTCATCTTGTCCAGACGGAGGTAGTCCACGTTTTCGTTGAGCTGATCGCCCGGTTTGAAGTCAACCAGATGGGAATAGCCGTTCAGGAATCCGTAAACCTGAATGCCGGCACGACGAAAACATTCCGCCGCCGAGCAGATCACCGCGTTGGCCGACGGAGCCGGACCACCGGAAAAAAGGATACCGACTTTTTTGACATCGGACGTTGTTTTTTGAGGACTTTTCAGAGACATTTCACGACTCCCGTCTGTTGAAACCGCATAACCAGTACTGCCGGCATTCTTTATACCGGAAAAACGACCCGCCCATTATAGCATCTGTTGCAAGAAAGAGAAGTACCGGCCTCCTCATGAATTTCTGGAAAAACCGCGTTTGGGGTACGATAAATATTTCCCTGCGCAGCACAGGAAATCGCTTTCCAATGCTTTTTCCGGAACTACGGGCTACGCCCTTCGTTCACGGCTCGCAGTGTTCATTAACCATTAACCATTAACCATTAACCATTAATATCTTCGCGTCTGGAAATTTTTTCCCCTCGGACTATTTTTTTCTTCGTTCGTCTGATATATTAAAGGGAAGAAACGATTCGTGCATTTACCATGGAGAAAAAACATGTTCAAGCGTTGCGTACTGTTGGGTTGGATTTTGGGTTTCTGGGGGGGTTTGTTTGCGGAGGAGGATCTGTCCCGGCAGGTTTCCAAAATGTTGGATGACGGTCATTATGCCGAACTGGTGAAATATTGTGACGACGTGCTGTTTCACCAGCGGGATGTGGTTCAGCGGATGAATTCGGAGAGCGTGCAGCATGTTTTGACGGCGTATCTGGAGGCATTGGAGAACTTGTCGCGAACTCCAAAGACGGATGCGTTTCTGGAAAAAGTCGTGGCGGCGTATCGGGATCAGTGGCGGGTTCTGGAGGCGGTATCCACGGTTTACGCGACAAGGGTGAACCATCGGGGGCAGGTGATTGCCGGGGAGTTTCGGCGGGGGCAGCGTCGTGGGAGCGGGCAGTTCGCGTCCTGTCTGGAGCGGGATCGGGTACGTTCGTTGCAGTTATTGTTGGAGTGTCGCCCGCTGGTGGAGAAGGATTCGGACAAAATCGCGGCGGGGAAGTTTTACCTGAAGTTGGCCGATGTGGTGTTGTGCTTACGCAACGACTCGCAGACGGCGTGGGAGTTGCAGGATTTAACAGACGTGGAGACGCTTCCGGATTACGACACAGAAAATCCGTGGGGGCGGCAGGATTCATCGCAGGGGGCACCGGTGGACGAAGCGGGGAATCCGGTGATGTATGGCATTCCCGAATCGTGGGAGAGTGCGAAAAACGACGGCGAGCGGTGGCGTTGGTGCCTGGCGCAGGCGGCGGTGGTGTCGCGTGGGGCGAAAATCGGGGATTTCGATGTTTCGACGGCATTCGCTGCGGAGGCGGATTTTCACCTGGCGCATTTCCTGATGAGGCAATACGGGACGCAGACGTTGGCCGGGTATGGATTTTCGACGAACGACGACGACGCGACGGAAAAGACACGGCGTCAGGGGGGAATCAGGACGCTGGAAACGCTCCCAGACGAGGAAACGATCGCGGATTTGGCAACGGGGGTGAAGCGGTTCGCGTTGCCGGACGATTACAATCCTCTCAAGCTCTTTCAGAAGTTGGCTGCGACGCCGAATCCACGTCAGGCGGAATCGCTCTCCCTGCTGGGGAATATTTATCTGAATCGTCGGCAGTACGTGCGGGCGGCGGAAAGCCTGAAAACGTTGCTGGATCTTCACGAGCGAAACGCGTGGTTCCAGGTTCCAACGGAATTTGGTGTGTCGTTCGTTTTTAATGACACGTATCGGGAACGTTACCAGCAGATTGTCGGCAATTGGGGACGTTTCGAGTCGCAGCCGATGAAAACGACGGAGAACATGACGATCGGTTTCCGGTTTCGGAATGCGAAAAAGGTGACGTTCCGTGCCACGCGGGTGGATGTGGACAAACTGTATGCCGCGATGAAAAGGCAAATTGAGGAGGCGGTGGCCAAGTCGCCATATTCGCCCAAAGAGCGGAACAGCGACTGGAACAACAGGCTGCTCCAGTGGGAGGGGAACCTTCCCTACGCTCTTGTGGAGGGGGCAATGCAGAAATTCCTGACCAACGAGGTGCAGGAATGGTCGGTGGATTTGGAGCCTGCCGCACAGCACAAAGACGCGACGCAAAGGTTCGAGATTCCGTTCCGGGAAGCGGGGGCGTATTATATCGTTTCGCAGGTGGAGGGGGGCAACCGGGCGGCGACGCTGGTCTGGTTCACCGACACGATGATCGTGCGGAAATCCATGGACGACAGGAACCTCTACTACGTGGCGGACGCGGCGACCGGCAAGGAAATTGCGGGAGCGCAGATTTTCGGCGTGGGGTATCGTCAGCATTGGTTCAACGAGGGGAACAACCGCCAGCATCCGAAAGTTCGTTTTACGAAAATAGATTTGCTGGCGAAAACCGACGCGAACGGGCTTTGGAGAGCGACGAACAAGGAAATGCCGCAGCATATGGAATGGTTCCTGGGGGTGAAGCGTCCGGGAAGCGAGCGGATTTCGGGATTTTTGGGGTTTCATGTAAATCGTGTCTGGTACAACACACGTATCGACGAGATTTATGACCAGACAAAGGCGTTTCCGGTGACGGATCGACCGGTGTATCGTCCGGGGCAGACGGTGCGTTACAAATTCTGGTGCGCTCAGGCGAAGTACGAAAACGAGCAAAATCCGGAGGGGAACGACGGTTTCGTGGCGGACCGTACGGTAACGCTCAGCCTGCACGACCCGCAGGGGGAGGAACTCCAGAAAATCAAGGTAAAAACCGACGCGTACGGTGCCGTTTCGGGGGAATACACGCTGCCGAAAGACGCGAAGCTGGGGCAGTACCAGATTTCGCTGGAATGGGATGTTATGGATCGCTCTCGAGAATCAGGCCAGGTGCGCTTCCGTGTGGAGGAATACAAGAAGCCGGAATTTGAGGTGACAGTGGATGCTCCAACGGAGCCGGTACGGTTGGGCGACAAGGTGAAGGCGGTCGTGAACGCGAAATATTATTTTGGTTCCCCCGTGACAAGCGGCAAGGCGAACGTCAGGATTGTCCGCAAAAGCTATACGCAACGATGGTTCGCGCCGGCACGCTGGGACTGGCTGCTCGGGCCGGGGTACTGGTGGTTTGCGTCGGAATACGCATGGTATCCGGGGTGGAACGACTGGGGCTGCCTGCCGCCGGTTCCGGAGTGGTTCGACCGCAGCTACGAGCATCCGGAAATGGTTCTGGAGAAGGAGATCGACCTGACCGAAGCGATGGCGGGGAAAATCGAGGTGGAATTTGACACGTTCCTGGCCGCGGCGATCCATCCGAACCAGGATCACGAGTACACCATCACGGTGGACGTGACCGACGCGTCCCGCCGGAGGATTTCCGGAACCGGGAAGGTGCAGGTGGCCCGGCGTCCGTTCCAGGTGTATGCGTGGACGGATCGCGGGTATTATACGGTGGGGAACGAGATTGCCGCGCAGTTTACGGCGCGAACGCTGGCGGGAAAACCGGTGACGGGCGACGGCGTGGTGAAGGTTTTTGAGGTTTCGTATGACGCTCAGGGGGAGCCGGTCGAGAAGGAAATCGTGTCGGAAAAGGTTGCCACGAACGGGGTGGGCGAGGTGGTGTACCGCCTGAAAGCGACGCATGCGGGGCAGTTCCGGGTGGCGTTGACGCTTTCCGACGCGAAGGGGCGTTCGGTGGAAGGTGCCCAGTTGATCATGGTGACGGGGGACGGTTTCGACGGCAAAGCGCTGCGGTTCAACGATCTGGAAATCCTTCCTGACAAGCCGGAATACCGACCGGGGGACACGATGAAGCTGCTTGTCAGCGCGAATCGGGCGGACTGTACGGTGCTGTTGTTTGTGCGGTGTGTGAATGGGTGTTGCACGGAACCGAAGGTGTTGCACATGACGGGCAAAAGCCAGGTATTCGACGTGCCGATTAGCATTGCGGATCAACCGAACCTTTTTATCGAGGCGTTGACCGTGGCCAACGCGCAGGTTTATACGCAGACGAAGGAAATCTGCGTTCCGCCGGAAAAGCGGATTTTGACGATGGAGATTTTGCCGGAAAAGACGGCGTTCCTGCCGGGGGAAAAGGCGAAGGCGAAAATCCGGCTGACCGACCAAAATGGCGAGCCGTTTGTTGGCGACACGGTAGTGACGGTGTATGACAAATCGTTGGAGTACATCTCCGGCGGGTCGAATTTGCCAGATATTTACACCTATTTCTGGGGCTGGAAACGGCGACATCATCCCGATACGCAATCCAATACAAACCTGATTTCCGGGAGCCTTGTTTTTCCGGGGGAACGAGGAATGACCCATCTGGGAGTGTTCGGTTATCTCACGGAAAGGAAGGAAAAGAACGACATGAGGGGTAGTCTCTTAATGGGAGGTTCTTCGCAAAGAAAAAGCGAGAACGTTATGGCTGCGGCAGCACCACTGATGATGGCTGCGGCACCAATGGCCCCGGAATCGGTTATGGAAGAAGCTCTGGACGACGCGGTGCCTGCCGTGGAGGTGGATGAAAAACCGGGCGACGCGGCCAAGCCGGTGGAACCGACGGTACGTTCCCATTTTGCGGACACGGCGTTCTGGGCAGCTTCGGTGAAAACGGATTCCAACGGTTACGCGGAAATCGAGATTCCCATGCCGGAAAACCTGACGACGTGGAAAATCATGGCGTGGGGGCTGGGGCGTGGTGCCCGTGTCGGCAAAGCGGAAGCGGAAATCGTCACACGGAAGAACCTGCTGATTCGGATGCAGACGCCGCGATTCCTGACGACTTCGGATGAAATCACGTTGACGGCCAACGTCCACAATTACCTGAAAACGGCGAAGGACGTGACCGTTTCGATTCGGTTGCCGGAGGGGTCGCCGATAACGCTTTTAGACGACGCGCAACAAGACGTGACGATTCCTGCGGATGGCCAGGCGCGGGTGGATTGGCGGGTTCGGGCCAACGACGAGGGGTCGTGCGTCGTGCAAATGGCCGCCCTGACCGACGAGGAATCGGATGCGATGGAGCTTTCGTTCCCGGTGCAGATTCATGGCATGACCAAGCAGCTGGCGCAAAGCGTGATGCTCCCCGCCAATGCCGCAAGCGGTGCGGAAACGACCATGACGTTCGTGATTCCGGAAGCGCGGCGTCCGAAGGATTCGCGGCTGGAAATTCGCTTTTCGCCGACGCTGGCCGGGGCGATGCTGGATGCGATCCCGTATTTGGCCGACTACCCGTACGGCTGTACGGAACAGACGCTCAACCGTTTCCTGCCGACGGTGCTGGTTCAACGAACGCTGGGGAAACTGGGCATGAATCTGGAGGAGGTGGCCGGGAAGCTCGCGAACCTGAACGCTCAGGAAATCGGCGACGCTGCCGACCGCAAAAAGCAGTGGGAAACGATCCGCAGCCCGTATGCCCGTGCGCCGTTTACGCCGGTGTTCGATTCCGAGGAGCTGACCAAACGTGTGAACGAGGGGGCCGGGCGGCTGGTTAACATGCAGTGCAGCGACGGCGGCTGGGGCTGGTTCAGCGGTTTTGGCGAATACAGTACCCCCTACCTGACGGCGTACGTGACGCGGGGGCTGCTTTTGGCTCAGCAGAACGAGATGCCGATTCCGGGCGACTGCGTGCAGCGGGGGATAGCGTGGCTCAAACGGTATCAGGCAAAGGAATTGGCACGCCTGGCTCGTGGGAAAGCGGAAAAACCGGTCGGGGATTTCAAGTATCTGGCGGACGACACCGACGCGTTTGTGTTTTACGCACTGGCTCAGGCGGGGGTGCTCGACAACGCCACACAAAAAATGAGCGATTACCTGTTCCGCGACCATGGGAAACTGTCGCACCAGTCCAACGCCCTTTTGGGAATTGCGTGGTTCCAGCGGGGCGAGGAAAAGAAACTTGCCGAAGCGATCGTCTATCTTACGCAGTTCCTGAAAATCGACGAGGAAAACCAGACGGCTTATCTGGAGCTGCCTGCCAACGGTTTCTGGTGGTTCTGGTATGGCAACGAAATCGAGACGCAGGCGGCGTACCTGAAGTTGCTCTCTTTGACCCACGACCGGGAAGGCCATGCGCAAAAAGCGGCATATCTGGTGAAGTACCTGCTGAACAACCGTAAAAACGCGACGTATTGGTGCAGCACGCGGGATACGGCGCTGGTGCTGGAAGCGATGACGGAATACCTGCGGGCGACCGGGGAGCTGGCTCCCGAAATGACCGTGGAGGTGCTGTTGGATGGGAACGTCGTCAAGACTGTGGCGTTTACGAAAGAGAACCTGTTCACGTCGGACAATACGTTTACGCTTTCCGGCGAGGAGGTAACCGGCGGCGAGCATGTCGTGACGCTGCGACGCACCGGGAGCGGGCCGCTTTTCGCCAACGGCTATGCCACGTTCTTCACGCTGGAAGATTTCATCACGAAAACCGGTCTGGAAGTGAAGGTGGAGCGGAAGTATTACAAACTCGTTCGCGACGAAAACGCTACCGAAACCCGTGCCGGTTCCCGGGGGCAGGTGGTGAAGGAAAAGGTCGAGAAGTATACCCGCGTGCCGCTGAAGTCGGGGGCCGTGGTGACGTCGGGCGACCTGATCGAAGTGGAGCTTTTCATCCAGACGAAAAACGACTACACGTTCCTGATGTTCGAGGACATGAAACCGGCCGGATTCGAGACGGTGGACGTTCGCAGCGGCTACAACGGCAACCCGATGGGGGCGTACGTGGAGTTCCGCGACAACCGGGTGGTCTTTTTCGTGAAGCATCTGGAGCGGGGCGACCATAGCGTTTCGTACCGAATGCGGGCGGAAATGCCGGGCGTTGTTTCGGCCTTACCGACGCGGTGCGAGGCGATGTACGCACCGGAACTGCGTGCCAACAGCGACGAGATGAAAATCGGCTGCCAGGATGAACGCCGTGTGCCTTACGGAGATTAGGGAGCCTCCCGGTTGGTAAAGAGGGTGCGATAAAACGCCGCTTTTTTCTTCAGCGATTGGGGATAGGCACGCGACGTGGACGGCATACGGTAAATCCGCACGGGCCGCCTGGCGAGTGTGGCTTCGACAAACTCGCCGATTTTCAGGGGGGGAACCGAAACGTCGGCCTGCCGCAGGATTTCCTCCAACGCCTTTTGTCCCGTCGCGACGAGGGTTCGGCAATCCGGAACCTGCCGCAGAAGCTCGGCCAGATCCACCGGCTCCACGATTTTCAGGTGATGATCGGCGGCATTTCCGGCCAACCGTTCCACTCGCCTGCCAACGTCGTAAAGCGCAATCCCCTCCTTTCGCAAAAACGCTTCGATTTTGGGTTGGTCGAAACGGCGGGCGTCGGGCGTGAGGAACCACGTTTTGTCGTGGAAAAAGAGGAATCCGACGATTCGCCAAAAATCGTTTTGCGGATTGGGGTAAAAAAATGGCATGGACCACCGTTTTTCCGGCGGTGGAAAGCTGCCCAGAAACAGAATCGTCGCGTTTTGGGGCAAAAACGGCGGCCAGGGATGCGTTTCAATCATGAATGTAACGTAATCTTTTTTCCTGTAAAAACAAGGGGGATCGTTTTTTCCACCCTTGATTTTTCTTCTCCCCGCCCGTAAAATAGAATCATGGAAGGAAACGACGTTCCCAACACGAGGAGGCGAAAATGGATTTTTTATGGTGGTACGTTCCGTACCTGACATCCCCAATGTTGATTGCGATCATTGCGACGGTGCATGTTTTCGTGTCGCATTACGCAGTCGGCGGAGGGATTTTTCTGGCCTGGGAGGTTCAGCACGCCTACCGTACGGGGAACGAGGAGTATCTGCGTTATCTCCGACGGCACGCGAAGTTCTTCATCCTGTTGACGGTTGTTTTCGGAGCAATCACCGGCGTGGGGATTTGGTGGACGATCGGGCTGGCGTCGCCGTTGGCTACGGAAACGCTCATTCGCGTATTCGTTTTTGGCTGGGCGACGGAGTGGGTCTTTTTCGTTGTGGAACTGGTCGCGGCGTTCCTGTTTTTCTACCTGTGGGGAAAGTTGCCGCCGAAAACGCACGTGGCGATTGGCTGGATTTACGCCGTAGCTGCGTGGATCAGTCTGGTGTTGATCACGGGAATCACGGCGTTCATGCTCCATCCGGGAAACTGGGTGGCGGCGACCGACGCGGGGAGCGGCCCTCCGAATTTCTGGCTCGCGTTTTTCAACCCGCAGTTCCTGCCCCAGACCGTGGCGCGGACGGGGGCGGCACTGCTTTTGGCTGCAACGTACGTCCTTTTGCATGGGGCGTGGACGCTTTCGGAAAAGGAGGCGAAAAACGGCCTGCAAAAACTGCTGGTGCGGCGGACGGCGCGGTTTGCGCTGCTTGGAATCGTGCTTGCATTGGTGGGAATCGTGTGGGCGGGGGGAACGCTTCCGGAGCTTGCACGTCAGACATTGCTTCGGGCGGCGGCGCTCAACGTAATCCTGGGGGCCGGAGCGGGTGCGGCGGGGTTGTTGGTGCTGCTTTTGGCGATCGTCACGTGGAAACCGCAATGGCTTTCACCGATGGGGGCGGTCGCCCTGTTCGCGATGGCGCTGGGAACGCTCACGGCGGGGGAATTTGTCCGGGAGGCGATCCGCAAGCCGTTTGTGGTGACGAACGTAATCCTGAGCAATCAGATAACGGTTTCTCAGGTACCAGCGCTTCGGGAA
Source organism: Planctomycetia bacterium (assembly GCA_030535245.1). Taxonomy (GTDB): domain Bacteria; phylum Planctomycetota; class Planctomycetia; order Pirellulales; family Thermoguttaceae; genus RGIG3701. The sequence goes on from JAUNBJ010000001.1 coordinate 16,557, forward strand.
AATGGCCTGCTGGAAAGCGGAACCTGGACGAAACCCTACCTGCTGGAAAAGTATCCGTACCTGAAAACGGCGGAGGGAAAGATCGACCTTTCGCGGGTGGCGGAAAAAGACCGGGACGCTATCGGGCGGGTGGTGTTCATGCACCACTGCAACGACTGCCATGCGGAAACGTTCGGTTATTCGGGGCTGGGGCCGTTGTCGAAAACCGGTTCGCGGGAGGAGTTGTTGCAATTCATTAAAAATCTCAACAGCATGATTTACTACATGCCGCCATGGTGCGGAAACGATGCGGAAGCGGCGATGCTGACGGACTATTTGCAAAACCGGAATCGGGAGGGAAATCATGTGGATTGAAAATCCAGCGTTGTCGCCACTGCCGGCGCCGGTGTGGTTTGTACTGTTTTTCAAGGTGCTGGGATTCGTGCTGCACATGGTGCTGATGAATCTCTGGATGGTAGGGTTGCCGTTGGCGCTGTTGCTGCACTGGAAGGGGTGTCCGCAGGGGAAACTCTGGGGGACGCGTCTGATCCGACAAATGCCGGTGATCATCACGTTCGGGGTGAATTTCGGTATCGTGCCGCTTTTGTTTATTCAGCTTTTGTATCCACGGGCGTTTTATCCCGCGACGATCCTGATGGCATGGCACTGGATTGGGATCATTGCTCTTTTGATACCGGCGTACTACGGCACGTATCTTTACGTGTATGCCATGGCGAAAGAGGGGACGGGAATAGCGTCCTGGCAACGGGCGTGCGGGTGGATTTCGGCGATTTTTTTCCTGATCATCGGTTTCTTTTTCGTGAACGGCATGGTGCTGACCGCCAGTCCGGAGAGCTGGAAAGAGGTCTGGCTTGCCAGGGAGAGTTCCGGCGCAACGCTGGGGCTGGGTTCGGCCATCCGACATGCGACGCTGTTTCCGCGTTGGGTTTTGATGTTCGGGCTGGCTTTGGGAACCCTTTCCGCCTGGACGCTTTGGGATCGGACGTTTTTCCTTGGCAACCAGATGCCGGACTATCAGAAATGGTCGAACGGCTGGACCCGCATGACGGCGTTTTTCGGAGCGATCCTCTTTACGCTGGCGGGGAGCCATTATATTTTCGTGACGCTCTCGCCGGAGCTGCGTCACGCGATGTTTGCCATGCCGCTTTTGCCCTGGACGCTTTTCGCTGCGGTGATGCCATGGGCGACGGCGATTACGGTCACGTGGGCCACATCCCGTCGGTCGCGTGCTTTTCCGGCTGCCGTGGTGGTGCTTGCGCAGCTTGCCGCCCTTTCCGCCAACGCCATTTCGCGTCAGCGTTTGCAGATTCTGGAGCTGAACGGATTCCTTCCCCTCTCGGAAATTCCCGTTCATACGGAGCTTGGCCCCATGCTCCTGTTTCTGGGGACGTTCGTCGTGGGGGTCGCCGTGATCCTCTGGATGTTGTATCAGGCGATCCTGTCCCGCGAATCGTAAACGAAAAAATCCGGCTTCCGAATCCCCTAGTGCTGTGTCCATGTTATAAACGGGATAAAAAGAAAATAAACACTAATAACATAGCGAACGCAGTGAGCGCACTAAAAGTTTTTTGAAGCCCGGTACGACCGGGAGCGACTACGGCTTCCGCCGGTTGCTATATCCCCGGGAGGCAGGCGCTGGCGCTTCTGGCCTCCCTTATTCTATCGCGTTTTCTCTCAAGAGGCTGGAATCGCGGTAGTTCTAACAATCTCGCTTCCAACCTCTGGGGAGGAACCCTTTTGAAAAAGCGGTTCCTCCCCAGACCCCACCTCCCAAAACTTTTTACTACGCTCACTGCGTTCGCTTTTATTAATATTTATTTTCGTGACAAAGCAGTAGGGCCCGCAAGCCGGATTTCGTTGACATCCGAACGCGACCGAAAAGTCGGCGTCGATCACTCCATTTCCAGTTCGTACCAGACGGTCTGGTATTTCGGGTCGAGGCGGATTTCGGCTTTGCCATCGAGATCGACGACGGGGACTTCCACCGTCCGATCGCCGCGTGGATTCAGAACGTAACATTTCATCCCCGTGGCCGGACGGTCAAACGTCAGCACCGCCGGAATCCCCTCCGAGAGCACCGGGCCGTGCCCCCGGTCGGTCAGCGTGATTTTCCCGGCATCCAGCGTTTTCACCACGCGTCCGCTGTTCCCGCAGTCGCCGGTAGCCGCGATGAGGATCGTGGATTTTCCCCCCTTGCCAAACGCTTTGGCAAATCGGTCGGTCAGCGAAACGGTCGCCCAGTTCAGCCGCGTCGGGCCAACGGCGAGCTTCACGCCCCCCAAATCGACCGTCCGTCCCTCAGGGAATCCGGTGAAAAATTTCGTGTTGGCCGTGTTCACCGCAACGTACCCCTTCCCCGCAATTTCCCGATTCCAGATGATTTCGCCCGTGTCGCTTTTCAGCACTTTGGCCGCCGGGTCGAGTTGGGGCAAGTCGGAAATGGGCGTCGCGTCGCATGGGGTGTAGGCTCCGCCGATTTTATGCACGGCGGCCAAACGCATGTCCAGCCCCGGAAACGAATCGGTGTAACGACGCTGCTTCATGCGGGTTTTGTGGTAATTTTCCAAATCGGTAAAGACGCGATACGCCTTCTTCGCTTCCGATACGTCGCCCCGCAGGAACATGGCGGCGCAGGCCGGGAAATGGGCCAGCACGTCGGTTCGCGCAATGCTGTCGAACACGCACCAGGGGTTTTCGTCCGGCTCCCACGCGTTCACGAAATGGTTGTAGCTGTATTGGAAAATCCCATTCCACCCTTGCAGGCGTCCAAAAATGGCCAAAAACGGCTGCCCCTCGGCCCCAAACTGGTTGGGATACGGATGGTTGTATTCGCTGATGGTGTACGGTTTACCTGCCGTACGCTGGGACGCCATGTAAAGGATATTCCCCAGCCCGTTGACCATGGAATCGTTCGTCAGCGACCATTTTTCACGCCCCGCAAGCGCCTCGACGTACGACGTGTGATTCCCCGACGGATGCCGCCAGTAACCATGAACGTCGGTGTAATCGAGTTTCGCCTGCACATGCCCGGCACTGTAGGAAACCTGCGTTCCGGAAACCGGGGCTTTGGCTTTCAGCTCGTCCTTGATAACGTGGTACATCGTCATCCAGTAAGCCGTTTCGGTATCTTCCAGGAACTGCCCAAAATCGACCAGCGCCTGCCCGTAAAACGGTTCGTTGGCCCGCATCGGTTCCATCGTTCGCGTCGCGTATCCGGGATACGGGTCGGCCACAATCCCCCCCGTCTGGAAGGAAAGATCGTCCAGCTCGTATTCCCCAACGTCGAAACGCGAAAACTGAATCAACGCCTTTTCGCAATTTTCCGCCGCCTGGAACGACTGTTGGAACGAAACCCAATCCTTCCCCACGGAAAGGATTTTCCGAAGCCCCAACCCCGTCCAGCCGTCGTCAAGCGAACAGACCGACGCGGAAAGCTGCCACGTTCCCGCCTGCGGCGACACGCGACGAATACGGAACGACAGCGTGTAGATCGCATCCTTTTTCAAACGGATTTTTTGGAACAATTTCGGATAAAACGGATCGGAGGAATCTTTCGTGACCTGGAATTTCAGCGTGCCGTCCGCAACGCGTGCTTCCGCCGTTCCACCGCCGGTCTGCACGTACAACGCCCCGCTTTTCAGCAGTCCGTCGTCGTCAAACGTTCCGCCGGAAACCTGCTCGTCCTGAAGCGCCTGCGGTTTGGGCAGTTCGCCCCATGCTTCTTTCAACGCCGCAAACGTCGGGTACTTCGCGTGAATCCAGTCGTTCCACTGCTTCTGGAAAATGGCCTGATACGACGCGTCCATCGAATCGTACTGCCCGCTGAAAAAGCCCCCCTGGAACGAATCCTCGTTCGTGATTTCGATCATCGCCACCGCCGGTTCCTCGGTATACGCATTGCCCGTATAGGGATTGACGTGCGTCAAAAGCTGGCGGGCGTACTCCTTTTGCAACGCAATCATCCCCGGCACGAACTGCCCGAAACCTTTGTTCGCCCAGCTCGACGGCGCGAAACCGTCCCGCATGTCCAACGTCCGCCCCACGTGCAGGTTCAAATTGACATAAATCCCACGTTTCTTGAACGCCGCGATCATGTAGTCCATTTTGTCCAGCTGCTTGGGGCAGAGGTTCCGCTGCGTTTGGGTATCGTCAGCCAGAATCCCCTGCGTGTTTTTCTCCATGAAATTCATGTACCACGTGTCCATGAAGTGCATTCGGACGCAATTAATCCCCAATCGAGCCAGACGCGCCGCCATTTTATCCGCATCGGCATGCGATGGAAAGTTGGCCGGCCCCGTGATGTTCGTGGCATGGAAGCGAATCTCCCCGGCATCGGTATGGAATTGCCCATCCTTCACCCGGACAAACCCATCCTTTCCCGCCGGAGCGTCCAGGAAATGCGACACGTTCACCGCATTGTCCGGAGCGTCGTACGAAATCACAAACGGAAACATCGGAGTCGGTTCGTCCGCAAACGCTACGGCGCCCATCCCCACAATCCACAACAGGCAGGACAGCAATTTTTTCATAAAATCTCCTCAATACAAAAACAAAACACCAGGTTCAACGTTCCCGACAGGTTACACAACTTCTAAAATCGGACGCGATACACTGTTTTCTGATAATATGTCTCTCCCGCCTTTATTATGGGCGATGGAAACGACGGTTCGTTTATGGCGTTGGGATAGTTCTGCGCTTCCAGGCAGATCGCCCCCCGACGAACCAGCTTCCCCTGCGACGTATTCACCGTGCCGTTACACGACGTGCAGGCGAACAGCACAAAACCAGGCTGGTTCGTCGCCATTTCCAGCGTCCGCCCCGTCTGCGGGTCCCGTACCACCGCCGCCGGTGTCACATCCTGCGACCCCTTGCGGTTCAACACGTAATAATGCGAATATCCCCCGGAAAAATCAAACTGCGGCTCCTTCGCGTCGTGATCTCTCCCCACCGCCTTCGGCTGGCGAAAATCAAACGGCGTCCCGGCCACCGGTACGATTTCCCCCGACGGCACAATCCCCTCCCGGAACGGTAAATACCGGTCGGCAAAAATCTGCAGCTCCCAGTCCGCATTCGCGTTTTCCCTCAAATTCCCCCCGCTCAGGTTGAAATACGTGTGCTGCGTGCAGTCCACCGGCGTCTTTTGGTCTGCCGTGACGAAATACTCGCACACCCATTCCCCCGCGTCGGTCAGCGTGTAGCGCACCCGGATTTGCACGTTGCCCGGAAACCCTCCCTCGCCATCCACACTTTCCGCCGAAAGCTCCACCGACTGCGACGAGGGAAAACGAAACGTGTAAAACTTGTTGTTGAACCCCCGCCAGCCGCCATGCAGCGTGTTGTTTCGTGGCCCGTCGTTCACATCCAGCGAATACGTCGTTCCCCCCAGCGCGAATTTCGCCCCGGAAATCCGGTTTGCCACGCGTCCTACAAACGCCCCCAAATACGGCCCCCCCTGCCGGTCGTACTCCTCCAGCGAGTTGAACCCCACCACGATATTGTCCCTTCCCCCGCTGCTGTTGGGAACCAGCCAACTTCTTAAAATCGCCCCGTAAGAGAGAATCTCCATCTTCATCCCCAACGCGTTTTCCAGCACCAAAACCGACGCCTCCCGCCCGTTCAGCGTTCCCAAAAAAGCCATGTTCTTCTCCTGCGTCACCTGTTTCATCCCTGTTTTTCCGTCCGTATACCACGAAAACGCGTCGTTTCCCTGGGCCGAACCCCAAAACGATTTTTTCAATTTTACCACACCCACGAACGGCTGTCAATCGTCTGAAAAACGCCCCTTTGAAGCAAAATGGAGTGGGGGTGTCGTGATGCGTGGTGTTAAAATCCTCCGCTTCGTACGATCGGAATGACCTAAAGGCCAACGCGAACTCTACCCTATTTCTTCCGGAACTACGGGCTACGCCCTCCGTTCACGGCTCCGCACAACACCATTAACCATTGACCATTAACCATTGGGTATAGGGGGGCTTTTGTGTGGCGGGGGAATGGATTAAGATAAAATAAGTTTCGGAAACCTCAATGAAAGGAAAATTTTATGAAAAAACTGAATCGACGTCAAATGCTTCAAACGCTGTCGGTCGCGGCGGCCTGCACGTTTGTTCCCCGCCATGTTCTCGGCCAGGGGGCGGTTCCTCCCAGTGAAAAAATCACCGTTGGCGGCATTGGCGTCGGCGGTATTGGCCATCCCCAGCTTCGGGCGGCACGGGATGCCGGTTTCCAGATTGTCGCGTTGTGCGATGTGGACTTCAAGCATGCGTCCAAAACGTTCCAAGACCACCCCGACGCCCGACAGTACCGGGATTTCCGTGAACTTCTGGACAAGGAAGGGGACAAAATCGACGCCGTGTATTGCGGTACGCCGGATCATACGCATGCGATCGTGTCGTTGGCGGCGCTGCGGGCGAAGAAACACCTTTGCTGCGTGAAGCCGTTGACGCGAACGATCGAGGAGTGCCGTGCCGTGGCCAAGGCTGCGAAAGAAGCGGGGACGGCGACGCAAGTAACCATGCAGCCCAACACGAGCGAACAGGCGTGTCGGATCATGGAACTGATCTACGCCGGAGCGATCGGGAACGTGAAAGAGGTTCACGCATGGTCGGGGCGTCCGGTGTGGCCGCAGGGGATGGTACGTTATCCGGGCAACACGTCGCCCGTGCCGGAAAATCTGGATTGGGACATGTGGCTTGGCCCGGCGGAGAAGATTCCCTTCGTGGACAAGTGGGCCGACGATGCGCAGATTCCGGACATGGCGTGTGCCAACTGGGGCGGGAAAGCGGTGTTCCACCCGTTCAATTTCCGGGGATGGACGGCGTTCGGCACGGGGTCTTTGGGGGACATGGGCTGCCACCGGGCCAACCTGCCGTATCGGATGTTTGGCTGGAAATATCCCACCCGAATCACGGCGTCCAGCACGCGGATGCATTCGGTGGCGTATCCGCTGGGGTGTGTGGTGGCGTACGACTATCCGGCCAACGAGCGATTTGGGGAAATCCGGCTGGTGTGGTATGATGGGGGGTTGAAACCGCCGGTACCCAAGTGTATGGGTTCCGCCGTGTTGCCGGCCGAGGGGGTGCTTTATGTTGGCGACCGGGGAGCGATGCTCAACGACCAGATTTTGGATTCCGAAGCCGCCGCGAAATTTGCCGACACCCCGAAAACCATCGAGCGTCGTGGTGGCGTCATGCCGGAGTGGTTGGAAGCGTGCAAAGGGGGGCAGCCGGCCAGTGCCAATTTTGAATACGCCGTTCCCGTCACCGAGTTTGTGTTGCTGGGGAACCTTGCCCTGTTGACCGGCAAGCCGGTGGAATTTGATCCGGTCGCCATGAAAGTGACGAACAATCCCGAAGCCGACGCGTTGGTTCACCAGCCGTACCACAACGGTTGGACGCTTTAAACGGTAACTTCTAAAAACCTGAAAACCACGAAAGGAAAAAATATGTTGAGGAAATTACTGCTGGTCGGGCTGGTGCTGTTGGGTGGCGTGGCCTGGGCCGAGGATGGTTTTGTATCGTTGTTCAACGGCAAGGATTTGACCGGATGGGTCGGGCGAACGGATTTGTACGAAGTGCTTCCCGGCGGCGTGCTGGGATTTGTTGCGGGGGAACGTAACTACGGTAACCTGATGTATCATGAAAAGTTCGGCGATTTTGTGTTCCGATTCGAGTTCAAGCTCGTACCGAATGGGAACAACGGTTTGGGCATTCGCGCAACGGCGATCGACAAAGACGCGGCCTACGAGGGGATGGAGCTTCAGATTCTCGACGATTCCGGTGACAAGAAGCAGCACCTGAAGCCATACCAGTATCATGGTTCGATTTATGGGGTCGTCGCGGCGAAGAAGGGATTCCTGAAGCCGGTCGGCGAATGGAATTGTCAGGAAGTCGAAGCGGTGGGTTCTCGGATCAAGGTGACGCTCAACGGCACGGTGATTCTGGATACCGATGTTTCCGGGATTACCGAAACGCCCGATGGCAAGGCGCATCCGGGGTTGCACAACGCAAAGGGGTATCTCGGTTTTCTGGGGCATACCATGCCGGTACAGTTCCGGAACATTCGAATTAAGAAGTTGTAAGATACTCTCTAAAAACGGTGTTTGAGGGGGGCGACAGAGCAGGTTCCGTCGCCCCGTTGTTTGGGTCAAACTTTTTTCACGCGATACAGGATGACGTAAAACAGCGGTACGACCAACAGGGTTAGGGCGGTGGCGCCGATAAGTCCGCCGGCGACGGTGACGGCCATGGAGTTGTAGAACGGGTCCCACATCAGCGGGGCCATGCCCAGTACCGTGGTGCCCGCCGCCATGGAGACCGGACGCAGGCGGGAAACGGCGGCTTCCACGATGGCCGGATACGGTTCCATGCGGGCGACCTTCCGATTGTACTGTGTCTGTTCGATGAGGATGATGCCGTTTTTGATGAGCATTCCGGAGAGTCCCAGAAAACCGAGAATCGCCATGAACGAGAACGAAAGCTGGGCGGCGATCAGGCTCCAGGCCACGCCGATGATCGCCAGCGGGACGCAGCCGAAAATGATGATCGGCGGTCGGAACTGGTTGAACTGGCAGATCAAAATCAGGAACATGGCTCCCAGGCAAATCGGGAACATGAGGGCCAGCGGGCCTTTTGCCTCGTTCGCGTTTTTGTACTCGCCGCCCCACAGGATGTTGTAGCCGCCGGGCAGGTTCGCTTCGATTTCCCGCTGAATCCGGGGCATGATGCGTTCGAGAAGCTGGGACGGCAGCTCTCCGTCCGGGGCGTTGCACTGCGCGGTAAGGGTGCGTACCTGGTGACGCCGCCGAATCAGCGAATCCTCCGTGACCGTCCGGTTCGGGTCGTCCAGAATCTGTCCCAGCGGAATCATCCCACGAGCGGCGGGAATCTGCACGGCGTCGATTTTGGCGTAGCTCTGCCGCAAATCCTTTTCCGGACGCAGGATCATCGGAATCTGATCCTCCCCCTCACGATACACGCCGATGGTCGTGCCGGTGAAATTCATTTGGAGGATTCCGGAAATATCGCTCCGGGTGACGCCGTTGAGTCGCGCTTTGGTTTCGTTGACGACAGGACGCTTGACCTCTACCGGTTGCCGCCAATCCTCACGCACATCCCGTGCCCCCTCCTCCCGCATGATCTGCTGGACCTGGGCGGAAAGTTCCCGCAGTTTCTTTTTATCCGGGCCACGCAAACGGCATTCCACCTTAAACGCGGTGGTCGGGCCATTGGCAAAACGGATTCCGTGCGCCTCGGCATCCGGAAAGGTTTGGGCAATGTATTCCTCCACCAGCGGTTTGAGCCGATCCACCATCGCCTTGTCGCGTACCGTGACCAGAAGTTGGCCGTAGGCGCTGTTTTGGTCCTGCGACTCGTAGGCCAGGAAGAACCGGAGCGTTCCAGAACCGACGAAGCGGGCGACTTGCTGGACGGCGCGGGGGTCTTTTTCCCGTTTGTCCGGGCCGTTGACCAGCCGATTCATAAAATTGGAAAAACGGGTGCCAAACGACGGCGACGGAAGGCTTTCCTGGTCGATTTTCGCTCCGGTTTCCCAGAGGAACGCTTCGATTTTTTCCAGATCGGCGGCAGTTTCGTGGATGTGCGTTCCCTGCGGCCGCCAGTAATCGATGAAGAACTGGTTTCGGTCGGAATCGGCAAACAGGGAGTCGGGCAGGAACGTCAGGAACGCCCAACACGAAATCAGAAGGATTCCCCCCCCCACCGCAAGGGCTGCGTATCGTTTTTGCAGCACCCATTCCAAAAGGTGACGGTATTTCTGGAAAATCGGGTGGGCGTACGGGTCGTCGCCGGAAAGCTGCGGGATTTTCAGGAAATCGACGCACAGAAGGGGGGTGGTCGTGACGGCAAACACCCAGCTGAGCAAAAGCGACGACATCATCACCCAGAACAGCGACCGGCAAAATTCCCCCACGTTGCCCGGAGCGTACCCGATGGCCGCGAACGCCAGCACCGCGATGATGGTCGCCCCCAGAAGTGGCCACTGGTTTTGACGGACCACATTAATGGCCGCCTCCTCACGGGTTTTACCACGTTGGACGCCGATAATCACCCCTTCGGCAATCACGATGGCGTTGTCCACCAGCATTCCCAACGCCAGGATCAGCGCTCCGAGCGAAACCAGCTGCATCGTAATGCCGCACGCCCACATGTAAATGAACGTGCCGAAAATCGTCATGATCAGAATAAAACCGATGAGGAATCCGCTTTGAACGCCCATGAACAGCATGAGCAGGGCCAGGACGATCAGCACCGATTCCACCAGATTGACCAAAAACGCATTGAGCGACGCCGTGACGATTTCCCCCTGATTGGAGAGGGTGTACAGCGCGATATTTTCCGGGAAGAATCCCGATTCCTGCAAGGTCTGAATCCGTTTTTCCACGTCGTTGGCCATTTCGACTGCGTTGCCGCCGGAGACGGTGGAGATGCCGAAACCGATCGCCTGCCGGCCGTTCACCCGCATGAGCTGGGTCGGCGGATCGACGTAGCCCCGTTTGACTTCCGCGAAATCCCCCAACCGAATGGAAACCCCCTTGTCGTTGGTAATCAGCAGGTTGGCGATATCGTCCACCGTCGTGAAATCCCCATCCGGCGTGACGCGAACGTACTGGTCGCCGATCTGGACTTTTCCCGCCTGCTCGACCAGGTTCTGCGACTGAATCTGGCGCAGCACGGTCTGGGAAGGAAATCCCTGCTCGGCCAGGCGGGAGTAGCGTATTTCCAAATAGACCACTTCGGTCTGCGTTCCCCAATACTCGATTTTCTTCACGTCGCGGCACAGGAGCAATTCCTTTTTCAACTCCCTGGCAAACAGCCGCAGTTCCCGGCAGGTCGGGTCGAAACCGCTGGCGTCGGGCGGAATCTCCTCCTTCAGCGTCAGGGCGTAAAACAGCCCGTACACGTCGCCGAAATCGTCGTTCACTACCGACGGCCCGGCCCCCTGCGGCAGTTTGTTCTGGTTGTCGTTGACTTTACGGCGGAGTTCGTCCCAAATCTGCGGCAGCTCGTCGGACGTTTTGTCGTCCTCCATCTCGACATACACGATCGAAAGTCCATCCTGCGACAGCGAGTACAGCTCTTTGATCCCCCCCAGCGCCTGCAGGGCTTCCTCGACGACCTGCGTCACTTCCCGTTCCACCTCGTCCGGCGACGCTCCGGGATAGGGGGTTGCGACGACCGCCGTCTTGATCACGAAATCGGGCATTTCCAGCTTGCCCAACTGCGTGTAGGCGTACATCCCCGTAAAAAAGACCAACGCCGACAGGACGTAGGTGACTTTTCGATTTTGAATGGCAATAGCGGCAATGTTCATCATGGTAAACGGGACGCGTTCGCCCGAAAAAAGGGGTGGTTCTTCAAAGGGGGTTATTTCACCGCGATCTTTTCTCCGTCATGGAGATACCGGGCGCCTTGGGTGACGATTTCCTCCCCCTCGTTCAGGCCGGAGGTGACGATGCACTGATCGTTGGCCACCAAAGCACCGCAGGATACCAGGCGGCGAGACACTACCGAAGTGTTGGAATCCACCACCCAGACCGCATGATTCACGACCGATTCCGACGGAACCACCAGCACGTCCTGGGCCGGCTGGCTGCTGTAGTCCGGCAGGCTCAGTTCGCAAACCATGCCCGGCAGGATGTGGATTTCGCGGGGAGCGTCCAGCACGAACGTCAGTTTGTACGTCATTCCCACGTCGGTCGGCTGGGTGTCGATTTCGTAGAGTTTCGCCTCAAACGTCCGGTCGGGGCAGGCGGTGAAACGAACGCTTCCGGAAATCCCCTTGACCAGTTTGCCCGTGACCATCTCCTTTTCAGGAACGTAAATGTCGATTTTCAGCCGCGAAATGTCATGGATGCCGAGAACCTCCCGGTACGTTGGCGAAACCGTGACCATTTCGTAGTTCTCGATCATGCGTGTTGTGATCACCCCATCGTATGGGGCCAGGAGCGTGGTGTCGGCAAGGTCGTTCTCCGCCGAGCGAAGGGCCGCTTCCAGCCCCCGTATTTCCGCTTTCGTGGCCAGAATATCTTCTTTTCGGGAACCGGCCTTCCCTTTTTCCAACTCTTTTTTCGCCGAGTTTACCGCCAGCCCTGCCGCGACGTACGTCTGATATGCCATGTCGTATTCCGAATCGGAAACGGCATGGGTTTCGATCAGTTTTTTGAACCGTTCAAACTCGTTCTTCGCCAGCTGGTACGACGCCTCCGCCTGGGCTACGGAGGTTTCCAAAAGGGCGATATCCTCCGGACGCGAACCTTTTTCCATCGCTTCCAGCTTTGCTTTGGCGGCGTCCAGGCCTGCCTGGGCAGAATCCCGGCGGACGATATAATCTCGCGGGTCGATCTGCATGAGTTTATCTCCCTTTTTCACCACGTCGCCCGGTTCGACGCAGATTTCCCGCAGCGGTCCTGAAACGCGGAAGGTGAGGATTGACTTTGCAAACGCGTACACCTTACCGGGGTACGTGGTGGTACGTTCGACGTTGGTACGTGCGACCTTCATGACCGCCACGTTCCGGGTTTGTGGGGCATATCCCGGTTCTTCATCCCGATTTTCTGCACGCAGTCCGGTGAAAAGTCCCGCCACGATCGCCAATCCTCCTGCGATCAGGGCCAAATGGTATTTGTGCTTCATGTTTTTCATTGGAATCTCCCTCATGTTTATGAAATGGATATGGGAATATGGTTTATAATTTCCAACCATTAACCATTAACCATTAATTATCAATTCCCCCGCGTTTGTTATTTCAACAAAATTCCATTCAAAAAAAGGTGGAACGTAAACCGTACCCGTTCGACCAGGGACAGTGGGTCCATGGCCGCGTTGTAGTGCGAGATAACGCCCCACATGGAGTTCATCATTGAAATTTGGTAGCTCATTGGGTTTCCGATGGCCATCAGTTTTTTATCCATTGCTTCGCGGAAAATCACGCATCCGGCGTCGATAAATCGGTTTTGTAGCAGCGTGACCAGCCGGTCGGGAAGCAGATTCAGCGGAAGCGAACGGGTCTGCTGCATGATTTTGATGTAGGACGGGTTTCGTGCGAACAGTTCGGCCGAGGAGGTTAAAAAAAACTCCAGCCGTTCAAACGTGCTTCCGGCCATTTCTTCCATAATTTTAAGCCGTCGTTCCAGCGCTTCGAAAATGGAGAGGGCGGCCTCGAAAAAGAGGTTGTCCTTGCTTTCAAAGGTGCGGTAAACGGTTCCTTTGCCGATCCCACAGAGGTTGGCGATGAGTTGCACGTCGGTATTCAGGTATCCCCGTTCGGCGAATACGTGAATGGCGGTCTGAAGGATTTGGTCACGGCGTGGAAGTGAGTTCTGGTCGGAGGCATTTTCCATGGGATTCTCCATCTGGACGGACGCGTCCGTCCGCCACAAAAAGGCAAAAAAGTTCTAAATATGCTACGTTGCACAACCGAGTTGGGTTCTTGCGGAAGGTTCGGACGGACGCGTCCGTCCACTTCTGGGTTGGATTATAACGTGCTGCGTTTCCGGTGTCAAGTGGAATTTTGGAAAAAATCTTGTTTTTTTGTAAATTTTAAAATTTTTTCTGTTTTTTTAGTTGACAAGGGAAAACGTTGGGATAAAATGGTGAGATATGAGTTTTCGTATGAGTTTTCACTGTGAAGTTTTTTGGGGATCATCAACATGAAACGTTTTTTCCTTGTCGCCGTGGTGCTTTTCGGACTGTTCTTTCCAGAATCTCCTGTCAAAGCGGTAGAAGTTCAATCAGGGACGCAGGAGGCTGCGTACACCGGTACGATGGATTTGGTGAAAACCACGGACGGAACGTTTGAACTGAATCGGACCAACAGTTTCACCGGAACGACGACCGTTCAGGCGGGAACGCTGAAAATCACGGCGGGAACGCTTATTTCGTCTGGGGGGATCATCCTCAATGGGGGAACGCTGGAGTTGGCCAATTCGTCGGCCAACAACTCGTTGGGAGCACAGCAGGCGGTTCCTGATATTACACTCAACAGCGGCGGTACGCTCACGACCACGAACAGCAAATATTCCAACATTCGACACATCACGCTCAACGGCGGCACGCTGACCAGTTCGGGCAGCACAAACACCGACTATGGGACGTACCTCATCGGTGGAAAGGTGACGACGACGGCGGATTCTGCCATTACCGCCTCGAAGATCATGGTTCGTTCGGTTTATGGAACTGGTGGAAGTACTGGGAAATGGACGGTCGACAACGGGGCGACGCTTTCTGTTTCGTCGCTTATACGCATGACGGATTCGGACACCTCTAATACCCGGGCGACTTTGGAAAAATTGGGGGCGGGAACGCTCGCGTTGACCGGGACGAACCTGCAATTTGCCGACGGTGGTACGCTGAAAATCACCGAAGGGGTGGTTACGTCGTCGCGCACCAGCCTTTCAGGAGGGGCGACAGACGACAACGTCAAGCTCCAATTCAACGGCGGTACGCTCCAATTGACCAGCAACGGCAACCTTTATAATGAAATTAATGTCACGGCGGACTCCACGTTTGTTTACAATTTGGAGGACCATTTTCATTTTTATAACTCATGGACCGGCTCGGCCAACCTGACCTACCAGTCCAACCAACGCGCCGTGGGATGGCTCAATGGCGACATGAGCGGTTATACCGGCACGCTGATTCTGGACGCCACCGGGAGTAGTGAATTTTTCATGACTCTGGATGGTTCGGCACAGAATTCCAGTTCGTACGCCGTTCATTTTGCCGATAGTTCGGGCCGATTGGCACTCCACGCAAATAACGCCAGCGATACGGATTTTCGCGTGGGAATGCTTTCCGGAAATGGGCAGGTAAGGCATTATGCGAATGATGTGGCATCCACCGTTACCCTGAAAGTGGGGAACGATACGGAATATACGGATCATACCTTCGGCGGACGGATTTATAACAATAGCGATACCCAGATCATTGCGGTTGAGAAAGTTGGCTCCAACACCTGGACGCTTTCGGGAACCAACACGTACACCGGGGCGACGACGGTTTCGGACGGGGTGTTGGAATTAACGCGTGCGGGTTCTCTTACGGCTTCGGAAGTTACCGTCAATGGCGGAACGCTGAAAAATGCGGGGACGATTGCAAAGGGGATAACGGTTCGTAATGGGGGAACGTACGAATCGGCAGGCGGCACGGCGACGGAGGGATTGACCATCGACGCGGGAGGCGTTTTGACGGGCGATTATTCCGGACAGGCGACGTTCGCGGAGGGGGCGATTTTGGCGTTCGACCTCGACGCGTTTCAAAGCATGGATTTAGACGACGCTACGTTCAACGGGGATATTATTATCGCGTTGACGGCGGCGGATGCGGAGTCGCTTTACGGCCAGACGTTCGACCTTTTCAAGACGGACGAAGCGGATATTTTGGAGATGATTTCACTGAATACGGCAAATGCTCCGGGGCATGTCAACTGGATTACGAGTTGGAGCAACGGGCTGCTTCACGTGCTGGCGGGCAACCCAAGTAGTACGCCGGAACCGGGGACGTGGTGTTTGCTGTTGTTGGGGTGCCTGTATGGTTTCCGTCGCCGGCGAATGGGGCGATAGGGTTGCTCACGATTTTTTAAAGGCGATATTTTTGGAAGGCGAACGTTCCTGGAACTTCGCCTTTTTGTTTGCGAGGTGCGCATGTTCCGATGGATATTGGGGTGTTTGGGGATGGGGTGTTTCCTTTCCCCGGTTCTTTTTTCCGCGACGCTCGACACGCTGCGGTGGGGCGACGAGATTTCGGAGAAGGAACATGCGTTGCGGTACGAGGCGGGGGTTTCGGAGGTACGCGCAGGAGCGATGGGGGAAACGTGTCGCGTTCTGCTTCCACCGCAGACGCAGGCGTGGCAGGGGGGATCGCTTTTTTTCACGTTGAAAGTGCGGCCGACGGGGGACATGTATCTTTCGTTTCGATTTTGGGGCGGCGAGGATTCCCCGAACATGCTGGTTTTGTTTGTGGATGGAAAGCAGCTGGGGTATCGGCATTTAGGGGATTACGACATCCTGCATCATGGCGGCGAGGGGCCTTGTCCGGGGAAATTTTACTGGATCACCACGGTGCTTCCGGAGCGTTTGACGGCGGGGAAATCCAGGATAACGTTTGAGCTGCGTCTTTCGGGGCGGATTTGGAGTTACGGCGAGCATTTCGAGCAGTTCCAGAAGGCGGTGGAGGGGCCGTCGTTGGGGTTTTACGAAGCGACGACGCACACCGAGGCGTTTTTACCCTTTGCGGGGAAGTCCGAGAAACGGGCGTGGCCGGTTCGTCCTGCGGCGGGGCGGGAGGTTTTGGAGCGGGTGATTGCGCGGGTGAATCGGGAGCTGGAGGCACGTTTGACGCGAACGACGGCGTTGACGCTTCAGGACGTGGAATATTTGGCGCGGGGGTACGTGCAGGATGGGACGGTAGCGTATCGAGACGCGAGGGTTCCGGAGAAGGTTTTGGAGGCGGGAGACGCGTATTTGGAGGCGGCGGCGGAGCGTCCGGAGCTGCTTTTTCGGGATCCGCGGCAGTACAACAACGATTGGTTCGGAATCGCGCCTTTGGGCGAGGCGGTGACGTTGGTTTACGACGCAGCGTTTCAGAAACGGCTGGACGAGAGGTTGGAAAATGGGCGGACGAGGCGTGCGGTCTGGGCCGATGCGTTTTGCAAGAGCGTCGAGAATTTAACGCGAAACCGGCGGGTTTACACGAATCAGTCGATGATCATCGATTGGAACATCTATCGGATGAATCGGGCGTTGCGGTTGCTGGATGCGGAAAAAGCGTTGCCGGAGTCGCGTGTGGTGCGGTATTTGCAAGAGGCGATGGGGTGTGTACCGTGGCATGGTCGGGAGACGGATGCCGGGCCGGAATTGCCGTATGGGGAGGGGTTTTACGAAACGACACGGGTGGGGCTGACGCGGGAGTTGGGGTACGTGGGCAGTTATGGCGAGGTGCTGGACTGGGCGGCGTGGATCTGTCTGGCATGTCCGGACGTATCGCTTCGGGAGCAGCTTCGGAAGATGGCCAAAGCGCGGTTGTATTTTCGTTATCCGGCACCCGACGCGGAGGGGTTTCGTGCCATGCGGCTGGAAACGGTGATTGGCTGGCGGGACGTGGCGTATCTGGGGCCGGTGGTGTACGGTGCGCGAACGGGCAAGGAGGGGGACGCGTCGCTGGTGGCGCGGGTGGCGGACGACGCGGTGGCTCGAAATGCGTTTCGCAGGCAGCTTGCGGAGAACCAATATTGGCCGATGGTGGAACGGTTGCTGGAAGATGGGTCGCTGCGGGTCAGCAACGTGTTGCTTGGCATTCCGGGAAATCTGGCGGCGCTCGAAAAGCAGATGGCGGAGGAATCTTCCGGGGAGGTTTTTCCCATGGCGGACGGGGCGGCTGATTTTACGTTTCGCGACCCGGAAAATGGCGTGTTGGCGATGAAGCGTGGGGAGGAGCGGCTGTACGTGTCGTTTTACTGGCGGGCACGGTACGGGATCAATCGGCTGGCGAAGATTCACTACATCACGCCAGATTGCGAATGGATGGCGACGGTTCGGTGCGACGTCGCGTTTTTCCCGGAAGGCACGGAATATACCCGTCCGGACTGGACGATTTTCGCGTTTCGTCCGACGTGGGGCGTGCATTATCCGGAGCGATTCACTTCCCTGCACGCGGGGGAAGTGCTGCCGGTGGCGAAACTGCCAGATTTTCTGCGAGAGGAAATGCGGGCGAAGGAAAATCATTGGGCGGGTCGTGCGGAGGAGTATTCCGTCACGTTCGGGAAATACCAGCTTCGGATGGGGCGTTAAAAGTTGGCGTGCGTTTCCAGATACTGTTTCCAGCGTAAGGGGGAAATGCGGGGGCAGTCGTTGAGGTCGATTTGGGGGACGCGTTTCCCCTCCAACAGGTTGAAGGTCTCGTCGGTCAGCAAAACGCAGCCACGCAGACGGATTTCAAGCAAGCGTTTGCAGGAAACCACGGCGGCAACCCCATGGTCGGTAATCGACTGGCAGCCGTTGAGATTCAGACGCACGAGGGAATCCTGAATGCTTCTGGAATCCAGAAATTCCCGCAACCCCGCGTCGGTGACGGTGCCGTTTTCCATGACGAGCGATTTCAGGCGGGCGCTTTGCCGCAAAAGAGAGATCGCCGTATCGTTCCGCAGGGCGATGGGGAGTTCGATAAATTCCAGAAAAGGGGCCTGGGCAAGCGTAATAAGCGACGTGGGCGTCAACTGTTCGCATCTGCCGAGGTAGAGGATTCGCAGTGCTTTCATTGCGTCGAGGAATTCGAGGCCCGCGTCGGTCACGTTCGAGCAGCCGTGCAGGGAAAGGAGTTGCAGTTTCTGCAGGACGCAAAGGCGGCTCAAGTCGGCGTCGGAGAGATTCGTGTTTCCGGCGTACAGTTCCAGAAGCTGGGAATGCAGCAACAGGGCATTCCAGCCTTCGGAGGTGATCTGTCGATTTTTCCAGAGGGCCAGCGATTCGAGGTTTTCGAGCGTCGCGAGTTGTCGCAGGCCGTCGTCGGTGATTCCGGGGCAGCCGCCGAGCTGGAGTTGCCGCAGTTCAGGGCAATGGCGGGCGAGAAATTCCAGCGATCGGTCGGTGATTTTTTCGCACCGGTTGAGGGAGAGGGCGACGATTCGTCCGCCGGCGGTGATTTTTTCCAGATCGGCGTCGGTCACGTCGGAGTACGAGAGATCCACGCCAAGTGCCGTGTCGCCGCCGTTGATTTCCGTCCACGTCGCGTCGTTCGGTTCGGAGGTGGTTAAAAAGGGCAATTCGCCGAGTGAAAAGGGTTGCGGGGCGGAGAGGCGGGGCAGATTCAGGACGACGGAATATTCGGCGGACCGCTGGGAGACGAGGGCGTGGGATAACCTGGGGGACTTTTTCTTCAGTTCCGCGACCGTTTCCTGGGTAACGGGGCAGGAAACGAATTGGATCCGAACCAGGGTTTTCGGCGGGGTAAACTGCTTCACTTCGGAATCGGTAATCCAGGCGTTCCGAATTGTAAGGAACTGTATTTGGCTCAGGGATTCCAACGGTTTCAGGCAATCTTTACGAAGCATACGGCCCGACAGGGAGAGTTGGGACAATCGGGGCAACTCCGCCAGCCGAGAGAGGGTGCTCCCTTCCATCAGTGGGGAATGGAGGGAAAGCGTTTGCAGGTTTTTCAGCGTGAAAATCGGTTCCAGCCCCTCATCGGTGAACACGTTGGAATGGTCGATGTGGAGGGCTTCCAGCGGCAACCCGGCCAACCCGCGCAGCTTTCGATCATTCATGTAAGAAAGTTTCAGTTCGCGTAGTTTGGGCATGGTTTTCAACATGGCCAGCCCGTTTTTCGTCAGCTCGGAGGGATCGCTGAGGGTGAGGAAATCCAATTCCGGCATTCCTTTCAGGCGTTCCATTGCCTCGTCGGTGACTCGACCGGTGAGGTGCAGCGACCGCAATCGGGGCATGTTGCGTAAACATTCGCAATCCCGCGGGGAATAGGTCGGGAGTTGGAGGATCAGGGATCGTACGAACGGCAGGGAGGCTAGCGCTTCCAGGTCGTCGGACGTGGAGAGGGTGAGTACGCTGGGGATCGATTCAAGCGTTTTCATGGAGGCCAATCCGGCCAGGGCGTGTGGGGGAACCGAGGTGTAAGCGATACTGAGGGAACGGAGAGCGGGAAATTGTTGGAGGTATGGAACGCACGCGGCGGTGAGCTGCCTGGAGCCGGACAGGTTGAGCGTTTCGAGCGATTTCATCGAAAGGAGCGCTTCCAGATCGGCATCCTGGATGGACGTGTAGGTGAGGGCGAGCTGCTTCATTTGGGTCAGCGACGCGAGAAGCCGAAAATTCGCGTCAGGTTTTTGAAGTCCGGAAATTTGCAGCCGTTCCAGCGAAGTTAGCTCCGCGATTTGCGAAAGCAGGTTATCCGGCAGTTCATGGTCATCCATCCGATTCATGACGGTCATCTCCCGCAGCTGGGGGAGGTCTTTCAGCGTGCCAACCTTTCCCGACCGAAACGCGTCGAACGTCAGTTGCAGCGAAATTCCCCCGGTGGCGGCACGGATCGTTTGAATATCGGCATCGGTCAACGGTTCCTGAAAAGTGAACCGTTTCGTAAGGACCTCGCGTGGGGGCACCGGAGGCGGGGCGTGGGGCACCGGTGGCGGGGAGGTGTGTTGACGCCACAGCACCTGTTTGGCCAGACCCATTTTCATCAATTCCGCCACCTGGGCTGCGGAAACGTTGGGGCAGTGGGTCACGTTGAGTATTTGCAGCGGTTTTTTACCCTCCCATTTTTTCAACCCTTCGCCCGTGATTTGCGTGCCGATCAGGTGAAGATTTTCCAGACGCGGCATTTTGGCCAACGATTCCAGACAGGCGTCGGTCAACGGCGACGCAACGACGCTGAACTCTCGAAGTTCCGGCAGCTCGGCAAACCGGGCGACGTCGGCATCTTTCAGGTCGTTTTCAGAGAGGTGTATTTTCCGGAGCGTCCGCATTTGGGAAAACGGTGCCATTTTCTCCCCGCTCAGCGACCCGTGAGAAAGGAGGAGTTCCTCCAGTGGTATTTGGGCCAGCACCTTGATTTCTTCCGCGTCGAGGGTGACATTTCGGAGGCAAAGCCGTTTCAGATTCGGGATTTTGGCCAACGATTTCCACCCTTCCAACGTCAGGTTCCGGGAGTTCCCCGACTCGATTTCCCGCAGTTCCGGAAGCCCTTCAAGTGCTTTCAGCCAGGCATCGTTGACGTTGCATTGCAGTTTTTCGAGCCGTTTGAGGTTTTTCAATCCGGCCAACGCGGCGTCGGAAAGCGGCGGTTTTTCCGGGGAAAACGGCTGCTCCTCGATTTGCAGCTCCCGAATCTCCGGCAATTGCGCAAGGAGTTCCAGGTTCCTGTTCCCCAGACGCAAAAACCGCAGGTGCGGAACCTTCTCCAGAAGCCGCAGATCGTCGTCGGTCAAAACACGTCCCGAAAAATCCAATCCGACAGGTTCCGTTTGCGAGAGTATCGTCTCCCGCTCCTTTTCGTTTAAAGACTTTTCCGATGGCCCGCCCGAAAGAGGGAAACGCAATACCGGTACTTCGTCGGCAGACAAAAGCAGGCAAAAAAACAGCGGTAAAACAGCCAGGATTCTTTTCATATCTTGAATTTTAACCGATTCCCCCACCATTTACCAGTGGTTGGTATAAAAATCTCCTTTTCCGGGTACAATCAAACTTTTTGCTTGCCGTACGAATTCCCCTTCTTTGAAGGGGTACGCCCGTTAGGGCGGGGGGTAGTTCCGAAGTGGTGAACGTTTTCCCAGGTCAAAACACCCCGTCAGCCTACGGCTGCCACCCCTCTAAAAAGAGGGGAATTGTGCCTCGGCTGCCAGCCCTTTGAAAAGAGGGGAATTGCCCCTTTTGCTCAAATTCGCAAGGAAGTTTGATCGAACCTCCTTTTTCGATCCACCGAGACCTTCCGGGAATTTCCCCTGCAACGAAAAAAAATTTTAAAAAAAGTTAAAAAATTTTTTTCTTGCCAAAAATGGCCAAATTTCCACTAAAATTTGGTATAATATACCATCCGCAGAAAATATTTTCACTTTTTTTGACCAATTTTGACCAAAATGCCCCCCCCCCCTATTTTGAAATCTGGCTCTCGTTATGATAGCAACGCGGTTTCGTGTAAAGGGTCGACAACGGCATTTTCGCCGTCCGATTGGCGATTTTTTTGTCCGAACCACAAACTAAAACGACACGTACAGAGACGCATTAAACACGTTGGGAATTTACCATGTTTTTTCAACAAAAGAAGGAATAATTGATCATGCAAAAATTTTCTCCAATTGTATTGTTGTCCGTGATTGCCTTGGGGGTAGGGAACGTCGCTTTGTCAGCTACCATAGAGTGGAATAACACAGCGACGACTACGGGTAATCTTTGGACAAATAGTGCCAACTGGAGTTCGGGTACGGTTCCGACAAATGACGACGACGTTCAAATTACCAATGGCGGGACGGTCGATTTGGGAAAATTCGAGGTAGGCCACGAGACTCAGAGCACATACCTGCAAGGTGATATTACGTTTACCAATGGTAAGATCGTAGCCGATGCACCGGGTGTTTTATCCTCTAACTGGTCTGCGGTACCTTTCATGGTCATTGATAAATCTTTCAACATGTCAGGTACTACAGAGGTGGATATCAATCTCCGACGTTTTCTTATGGGAACGGTGGGTACTTCGGAAAGTTCCATCAGTGGCGGCACCTTCACGTACAGGCACGATTTTATAAATGAAAGTGGGGATGATGTTGGAGATGGTTCCATGCGAGTCGGTACGGTATGGAGTGGTGTCATAGCAACAACGGAGGACATCTCCGCAACGCTGAATATTACCAATGCTGCAGTGGCCAATATTGAACGGTTGGTCGTAGGATTTGGGGGTTGGAGCGATGTAGATGTTTCTGGAAAAGTTGTGGTGGATGGTGCGACCTTGAACTTGGGAGCCGATGCCACGAATTTGGATCCGGCACAGAACAACAAGACGGAGTATTCCCTGATTGTCGGACACCTCAGAAACACGAAAGGAGAGGTTGTCGTCACGAACAATGGAATGTTGACTTCAGAGGGGCGGATTTCTGTCGCCCAGGAAAACGGTGAAGGAACGTTCACGCTTGAAAGCGGAACCGTTTCCGCGAATCAGTTCAACTCGGGACGGCTGGGACGTTACGTCCAAAAAGATGGAACGGCCAGTTTTAGCGGTAATTTTTGGACCAACTCCGTTGGGAACAGCTCGGGCGACGATGGTTTGTTCGTAACGGGGGGAGATTTGACGGTTGGTGGGCAGTTGTGGATTGGAACGTCGGGAGGTGCTAACGCAACGGCGTATGTCAGCGGCGGTAATTTTAATGTGGGAACGTTGCGTATTCAAGGTAATACTTCCTTTACGGCCCAATCGTTTCTGACGATTGACGGTGCCAAATCCACATGGACGGTTGACTCTTTCCAAATGGCGGGGGGATTGTCGGGAATGGAGTTTAAGTTTGGCAGTGGTGGTTACGCTACGATCAAATGTAACACAACGACATTTATGACTTCAACGGATACAGGCGCCCCGGACATTACCGCCTCATTTGAAATTGATCGTATCCATATTGTTAAAGACAGGTATGAATTGATTACCGCAACTAATACGATGTCTACACTTGCCGATTTGATCAACGAGACGGATTACTGGCGTATGGCTTACGAGGGAAAGAACGTTGTGCTCACGCTGGAAACGTTTTTCGAGGGGATTCCCGAAACTCCCGTTTCGGAAGGTGTTGTGGATTTGGAAACCTCCAGTAATACCATCGAATTTTACACCGATATTTACGATCCCGAGAAGTATGACGATTTTGAGAGATGGCTTGGAGAGGCGGAGGATGTCGAATCGGTAACGTATGGGGACGATGGAAAGTTCACGGTGATACTTAAGGAGACCTTGGACTATTTCGCGTTCAATTTTACCCTGTTTGATAATGGGGTAAATATTTCCAATAAGAAAATCGAGCAGATTCCAGAACCTGTTACCTGGGGAATGCTCCTGATGGGCTTCGGCGGAATCTATTTCCTGCGACGCCGAAGTAAGTTGGGAATTGATAAATAATGGTTAGTGGTAAATGGTTAATGGTTAATTATTTCGATTCCATCTTTTTTGTGGGGGGCAAGCAACCTCTTACTCCAAGAAAAGAGTACGAATCGTAACCATTAACCATTAACCATTAATTAATTGGCCCCGTTCTTACGGTTTGCGTCCTGTTTATCGCATGGTGCCGCCTGAAAAGAGGACGCGTAGGGGGGAGAGGAACCAGCTGAAAAGGGTTCCTACCAGCACTTTGTACCGGAACGAGGGGACGCAAACCACGCGTCGAAAACCACGCTTGCGAACCTGCTTCAGCGATTTCTTCACCAGCCAGTCGGCATCCAGCCAAAGCCAGCGGGGAATCTGGTCGGCCATGGCACTGCTTTTCATGGTCTCGCTCTGGTGGAATCCCGTTCGGACGAATCCGGGACAAAGTGCCTGCACGTGAATCCCCCTGCCTGCACAGTCGCACTGAAGGTTCCGCGAAAAGCTGACCAAAAACGCCTTCGTCGCCGCATAGTCCGCAGCCCCACGTGAGGCCAGAAACGCGGCACAGGACGCCACGTTGATCAGGTATCCTTTCTGATGGAGCGTCATGGGGATC
The DNA here is from genome assembly GCA_030535245.1 of Planctomycetia bacterium. Taxonomy (GTDB): domain Bacteria; phylum Planctomycetota; class Planctomycetia; order Pirellulales; family Thermoguttaceae; genus RGIG3701. Next base: position 40,755 of record JAUNBJ010000001.1, read on the forward strand.
AAAGCCACCCGGGAAAGCCGCATGGGGGCCAGCGTGTGCAGCATCAACATCTGCGATTCCAGATTGACATCCACGTTCGGAAACATCCCGGTTCCCGTCCCGAATCCCGCACAGTTCACCAGATACATCAGATTCTCGCACGCTTCCAGCCGCTTTTCCACCCGCTGGATTTCGTCCAGCTGCGTAAGGTCGGCAGGAAACGCCTCGACGAGCACCCCGTACTGTTTTTCCAGTTCTTCCTTCAGGGACTCCAGGACAAATTCCCGCCGTGCCACCAGAATCAAGTCGCACCCATCGGCTGCCAATTGACGGGCAAAACTCCTTCCAATTCCGCTGGAAGCTCCAGTCACGACGGCCAGGGGCCTGGTTTTTCCGGTAATCGACATAGCACTACTCTCCCACAAAAGATACCCTGAAACCGCAGCATTCTAACCGATTTCCCCCGTTTGGTCAAGAGCAGCTTCCCGCAAAAACATTCCGCGGGGGGGGGATCAAACTTTCTGTTAGTCGTACGAATTCCCCTTCTTTGAAGGGGTACGCCCGTCAGGGCGGGGGGTAGTTCCGAAGTGGTGAACGCTTCCATGGTGCTAAAACACCCCGTCAGCCTACGGCTGCCACCCCTCTAAAAAGAGGGGAATTGCCCCATCTTGTCCAAATTCACAAGGAAGTTTGAATGCACCCCTTTCTGCTCCGTTTTTTGCCATCCCCATTGTCAAAACGGGGGGAGAGCGGTATGATATATTTTGTGGATTCTTTTCCCCTCAACCTTTGGAAACATGCCATGCCCTCTTTTTTGAAAAAAATACGAACCTTTCTCCCCGCCGACCGCATTTACACCGACGCATTACGGCGGTTGGCCTGGGGAACCGACGCGGGATTTTATCGCCTGCTGCCGCAAATCGTGATCCGCTCGGACAATGAAAACGAGATTTCCCGCCTGCTGAAAATTGCGTCGGAAGAAGGGATGCCCGTCACGTTTCGTGCCGCTGGAACAAGCCTTTCCGGGCAGGCCATCAGCGATTCGGTGCTGGTCGTCGCGGGAAAGCACTGGGAGAAATACTCCGTTTCCGGCGACGGCACCACCATCACGCTCCAGCCGGGACTGATCGGCGAACGGGTCAACCAGATTCTCAAACCGTACGGGCGAAAACTCGGCCCCGATCCCGCCAGCATAAAATCGGCCATGATCGGCGGCATCGTCATGAACAATGCGTCGGGCATGAACTGCGGCACACATGCCAACAGCGACCAGATGTTGCGTTCCGTCCGGATGGTGTTGGCCGACGGTACGATTCTGGACACCGCCGACAAGGTTTCTCGCGACGCGTTTGCCGCCGCCAAACCGCAATTCCTCGCCGAAATCGTGGCCCTTCGCGACGCCATTCGTGCCGACGAAAAAATCGCCTCCCGCTTGCGGAAGAAGTACGCCATTAAGAACGTCACAGGGCTGAACCTGCGTCCGTTTCTGGCGTATGACGACCCGTTTGAAATCATGGCACATCTGCTGGTCGGATCGGAAGGAACGCTGGCGTTTTTGTCGGAAATCACGATGAAAACCGTGGTCGATTTACCGTTCAAGGCGACGGCCATGCTCTATTTCTCCGACATTCAGGAAGCGGCACGTGCGGTCGTGGCCATGAAACGCGGGCCGGTGGAAAGTGCCGAGCTTTTGGATAAAAAATCCCTCGCTTCGGTAAACGACACGACGGGGGAAAACCTGACCGCCGTACTGACCGAAACCAAAGGTTCCACGCAGGAGGAACTCGACGCGAACATCCGGGAAATCCACGCCATTCTGGAACCTTTCCAGACCTTCACGCCCGTCCGCTTCACCGACAGGGAGGAGGAGTACGCACCGTACTGGCAGATTCGTTCCGGCATTTTTCCCGCCGTGGGGGGAACACGCAAACCGGGAACCACCTGCCTGATCGAGGACGTGGCGTTTCCGATAGAACAACTCCCCGAAGCGACGCGGGATTTGCAGGATTTGATTGCCGCCAACGGCTACGACGACGGGTGCATTTACGGCCATGCGTTGGAGGGGAATTTCCATTTCATTCTGAACCAGGAATTTCACACCGACGCGGAAGTGGCTCGATACGAAAAAATGATGAACGACGTGGCACGGCTGGTCGTGGAGAAATACGACGGTTCGCTCAAAGCCGAACACGGTACGGGCCGAAACATGGCGCCGTTCGTAAAATACGAATGGGGCGACGAGATTTTCGCCCTGATGCAACGGGTAAAAACGTTGTTCGACCCGAAGCATCTGCTCAATCCCGGAGTGATTTTTAACGACGATCCGAAATGTTTCGTGCAGCACTTCAAGCCGCTCCCAAAGTGCAGCGAAACGATCGACAAGTGCATTGAGTGCGGATTCTGCGAGGTGAATTGCGTGACGTGCGGATTCTCGTTGTCGTCCCGCCAGCGGATCGTGATCCAACGCGAAATCGCTCGACTGCGTGCGGAGGGCGAGACGGCCCGCGCGAAAAAACTGGAACGGGCGTTTCGCTATCCCGGCAACCAGACGTGTGCCGGCGACGGACTTTGTGCGTTGTCCTGCCCGATGGGAATCAACGTCGGGCACCTGACGCATGAACTTCGCGAACGGGAATTTCCCCAGGGAAGCGTCGGTTATCTGCTGGGCAAAATTGCGGCCGATTTTTTGAAGTGGGTGAAAATCCCGATTCGCATGTTGCTTCGGGTGGCGCATCTGGGACACACGATCCTGGGAACGTCATGGATGTCGTCGATTTGCCGGACGCTGCACACCGGTTCGTTCCGATGTATTCCGCTCTGGACGCCCGCCATGCCGAAAGCGTACGTGGTTCCCAAAAATCTGCCGGACAAAACCGCTGGCCTGCGGACGGTGGTCTATTTCCCCAGCTGCATTAACCAGGCGTTCGGCACGGCCAGGCACTCGCCCGACAGCACCCCGTTGGCGGAAAAAACCGTCGCGTTGCTCCACAAGGCGGGCTATACGGTTCTTTTCCCGAAGAATGCCGACAACCTCTGCTGCGGCACGATCTGGGAAAGCAAAGGGATGCCCGCCATCGCCGACCAAAAAACCGCCGAGTTGGAAGCGGCACTGCGGGAGGCGTCGGACAACGGAACGTACCCGATCCTCTGCGACCAGAGTCCGTGCCTGTATCGGATGCGCGAGAAAATGCCGTCGCTGAAACTCTACGAACCGGTGGAATTCATCACCGAGTTTTTGCTCGACCGGCTCGAATTTCACCCCATCGACCGCCCGATCACCATCCACGCCACCTGCTCCACGAAGAAAATGAAGCTCGACGGGAAACTTGTCGCGTTGGCTCAAAGGTGCTCCACGAACGTGACCGTGCCCACGGAAGTAAACTGCTGCGGCTTTGCCGGGGACAAGGGGTTCACGCTTCCCGAAGTGAACGCTTACGGACTTCGCAAGCTCGGCACGCAGGTCGCGCAAGCCCACGTGGAGGTCGGTTATTCCAACAGCCGCACGTGCGAAATTGGACTTTCGACCCACACCGGCATTCCGTATTTATCCATTATTTATTTAGTGGATGAAGTGACGACGCCCATAACCCCCTGACCCAAACGGTGGGAACCGCAGCGTTCCTGAACATGGAACCCTGCCGATCCGTACGTCCGTTACGGGAAGCGGAAAGGGTCGGCCACAAGCGGGCCAGCCCTTCACGCAGCCCTAATTCGAAGGTGCCCGCCGCAGGAGAAAATTATGGCAGTCCGAAAGCCCGGCACGGTTCAATTTCGCCAGTTCTTTTCTCCAACGTGCCGGCGTCCACTCGCGAACACGCTTTTCCGCGTCGGCATCCTGGTTCAAATAAGCCAGATTCACCTCACTTTCCAAAAGACAGTTGATAAAGCTGTAGGGAACCGATTTTTCAATAAGGAGTCCATTTTCTCTTACCAGTTTTTCAAAACTCTGCTCCGAATGGAGATAAAAATGGTGGGGGATACTCCATGAATACCAAAAGTTACCATATTTCTTCAAAAAATACGCGCTATACATCGGAATCATCACGGCCAGATATCCGTTCGGAGCTAAAAGACGCCGCATGTTTTGAAACGCCAGGTGCTGATCCGGCATATGTTCCAAACTGTGGCTCATGACGATCACATCGTATTCCCCCTCCACCTGGTCGATCGCCTGTTTCAGCAGGCGAAAACCGGTTCCTTCGTGAATTTCCTTATCGATAAACGGATCGGCTCCGGTCAAATGCCGGAACCCCTGACGCTGAAGCATTCGCAAAAAATAGCCATTGCCGCAACCGATATCCAGGATGCGTTGTTTTCGGTTCCATGGCACCATGGTGAGCCACTTCCGCATGAAAAAGTCACGAAAAACCACCTTCCCAACAGGACGTGCCCAAAAAAGAGACAGGTATTCCTTCCAGAGCGTTATTTTCTGCTTCCAGGGAGGAAGGCGGTCAAACGGATCTCCTTGCAGGGAATAATAGTCCCCGTCGTAATACTTGGACATATCCGACGGGAATTCCTCGATTTGCAGGCAGCCACATTGGGAACACCGAAAAAAAGTAAACGGATCCCCGGTATTCCGGACAATTTCACGAACGTGGTACGTTTCGGGATTGGTTTCGTTTTGACAAATACGGCACCGCATAATATTCTCCTGAAATAACGTTTCCCTTTCCTCAGCCGCCGGAGCGACTTGCACGCCGACGCTCCACCTCGGTGAGCAGGATTTTCCGGAGCCGGATCGACTTCGGCGTCACCTCGACCAGCTCGTCCTCCTCGATAAACTCCAGCGATTCTTCCAACGTCATCTTTCGAGACGGTTTCAGGATGATATTCTTGTCGTTTCCGGAAGCACGCATGTTGGTCAGTTTTTTCTCCTTCGTCGGATTCACAGTCATGTCGCCGGAGCGGGAATTTTCACCGACGATCATCCCCTCGTAAACCACATCGTTTGGCGAAACGTGCAGCTCCGACCGTTCCTGGAGACCGTCCATGGCAAACGCCACGGCATGTCCGTTGGAGTTGGAAATCAGCACCCCGGTCTGCCGCGTTGGGATATCGCCCGCCTTCGGTTTGTAACAGTCAAAACGGTGGTTGATGACCGCCGTTCCCTTCGTGGCGTTCAACATACGCGTTCGCAACCCAATCAGGCCACGGGCCGGAATGCTGAACTTGAGCAGGGTGAAATCGCCTCGGCTGGACACTTCCTGAAGCTCGCCGAACCGCATCCCCGTCAGCTCCATCACCGGCCCGGTCGCGGTGCTGGGGACTTCCACCATCAGCGTTTCGTAAGGCTCATTCACCACACCGTCGATGGTGCGATAAATCACTTCCGGCTTGCCGACGGAAAACTCGTACTGCTCCCGCCGCATCGTTTCGATCAGCACGGAGAGGTGCAAAATCCCGCGTCCCGACACCATGAACTGATCGGATTTCGGAATCTGCTCGACCCGCAACGCCACGTTCCGTTCCAGCTCCCGCATCAATCGGTCGCGAAGGTGGCGGGTCGTTACGTATTTCCCCTCTTTCCCGGCCAGCGGCGAGTTGTTGATGCGAAACGTCATCCGCAGCGTCGGTTCGTCCACATGAATCCGCGGCATCGCACGGGGGGCCATGGGGGAACAGATCGTGTCGCCAATTTCCACAAACGGCAGCCCCACGACCGCCACAATATCCCCGGCGTCCGCTTCGTGAACCTCGTTTTTGCCCAGGTTGTTGAACGTGTAGAGGATCGCGACCTTGCCGTTGGTCTGCTGGCCATCTTTCTGCATGACGACCACCGTCTGTCCCTTGCGGATGGTTCCCGACTCGACCCGTCCAATGGCGATTCGTCCGACAAATTCCGACCAGTCGATCGTCGTTACCAACATCTGCAACGGACTGTCCAGTTCCACTTCCGGGCCGGGAATTTTTTCCAAAATCATGTCCAAAAGCGGGATGATGGAGTTCGTCCGCACCGCCGGATCGGTCGTGACGTAACCTTCCCGGGTGCTGGAGAAAAGATACGGAAATTCCGCTAAATCCTCGTCGGCTCCCAGGCTCAGGAAAAGGTCGAACATTTCGTTGACCACTTCCTGCGGGCGGGCATCCTTGCGGTCGATTTTGTTAATCAGCACGATCGGGCGAAGTTTCAGCTCCAACGCCTTGCTCAGCACGAACCGCGTCTGCGGCATCGGCCCTTCTGCGGCGTCCACCAGCACCAGGCACCCGTCGGCCATCCGGAGCACCCGTTCCACCTCTCCGCCAAAATCGGCATGGCCGGGAGTGTCCATGATGTTGATCTTCACCCCGCGATACGTCAGGGCAATGTTTTTGGCTAAAATCGTAATCCCCCGCTCGCGTTCCAGTTCGTTGGAGTCGAGAATCTGTTCACACTGAAACTCGGCATCCCGCATTTGGCTGCACTGTTTGAGCATGCAATCCACCAGCGTGGTTTTTCCGTGGTCCACGTGGGCGATAATGGCGATATTTCGTAAATCGTTGCGTCGTTCGGGCATTTTGGGTTCCGCTTCGGGTATCTGGGATCATTAATGAATAAAAAGAATCGCTCTAATCATATCCGGAAATGAATTTTCTACAACCCGTACCGATGAAAAAAGCTGCCGCGAGGGAGGCTTTGGAAAATCCCCCTCCTACCGGGAAAATTACCGGTGTGTTATACTGAAGTCGCCTTATGATGCGTCGTGGTGCTTACGCCACGGCTTCCCGGACGCAGGGAAAACGGAATTTTACCGTGGAATCCGATATGTTTTTTTTGACCGCCCAATCTTCGCCGGAAACGGTCCTTTTTGAATGGGGCCGCATCCACACGAACGCCGACTGGTTTTTGCCGGGGTTGGTGTTTGCGGGGTGCGTCTGGCTGGTCTGGCGGCTCTACCGACGCGACACGATGGAGGTGGGGAGGTTCTGGAAATTTTTCCTCCCGCTTTTACGAACGGCGACGTTGTTCCTGATTTTGCTGATTTGGCTTCAACCGCAATGGCGGACGGAGCGGCAGGTTCGGCAAAATTCGCGTGTGACGGTGATGGTGGATACCAGTTTGAGCATGGAGCTTCCCGACACGGACGACGCGTCGAAACAGCGCTCCGAGGCGGTGGCGGAGCTGCTCGGAACCACCCCGCTGGTGGAGAACCTGCGTGCGAAACATGACGTCACGTTCCTGGCGGTGGATAGCGAAACGCGGCGGCTGGGGGAGGCCGTGCGGCTTTTGGGGAAGGACGAAAAAGAAAAGGGGGAAATTCCAACGTTCCAGGCGAACGGCACGCAGTCTCGGTTGGCGGACGGGGTACGGGAGTGGATTCAGGCCAACGCGACGACGCCGCTTTCCGGGGTGATTCTGCTGAGCGACGGGGCGAACAACGCGGGAGGCGAGGTGGCTTCCGTGGTGGAAGCGGCGAAAAACGCGGGCATCCCGGTGTTTACGGTCGGTTTTGGTTCCACGCAGGCGGTGGAGAATCTGCGGATTTACGAGCTGGAAGCCCCCACGCGGGTGCAGGCGGGGGATCCGTTTCCGCTTTCGGTGCTGGTGCAGGGGCATGGGCTTGTCCCCGGCAGGCCGACGACGGTGAAAGTCACGCTTTCGTTGAAAAACGGCGACGGGCTGGCGCCTTTGGAAACGGGGGAAGCGGTGTTGGCCACCGACGGCAAGGTGGAGCCGATCCGGTTTGAGATTCCCCCTCAGAAACCGGGCAAATACACGTACGTTTTACGTATTCCCACGGGGGAGAAAGAACGATTGACCGACGACAACGTTCGCGAAGTGGAAGTCGAGGTTGTGGATAAAAAGCTGCGGGTACTGGTGCTGGCGGGCGGCCCGACGCGGGAATATCAGTTTTTGCTGACGACCCTGTTTCGCGACAAGACGATGGAAACGGACGTGCTTCTTCAGAGTGCGCGTCCGGGGATTTCGCAGGAAGCGACGCGTATTTTGACGGCGTTCCCGGAGAGTCGGGAAGAACTGTTCGCGTACGACACGATCATTGCGGTGGATCCGGACTGGAAAAAGCTGACCGAATCGCAGGTGACGATGTTGGATACGTGGCTGGCACGGCAGGGGGGTGGGCTTCTCCTGATTGCCGGGCCGGTTTATATGGGGGAAACGGTAGGAAGTTGGCTGGAAGACCCCCGTTTTGCCCCGGTGCGGGCGATGTATCCGGTGGAGTTTCCACGACGTTTTTCCACCAGCCGTCAAAGTACGTACGCGGCGGAAAGCGTTTGGCCGCTGACGTTTACCCGCGAGGGGATGGAGGCGGATTTCCTTCGGCTGGCCGATTCCGGAGCGGAAAGCCTGGCGGCATGGGAACGGTTTCCGGGCGTTTACGGGTATTTCCCCACCCGCAAAGCGAAGTCGGGTGCGACCGTGCTGGCCTGCTTTTCCAACCCGCAGACCAAAGATGGCGAGGAATTTCCCATCCTTCTGGCGTCGCAGTTTTACGGTTCCGGGCGTGTGCTGTACGTGGGAACCGGCGAGTTCTGGCGGCTCCGGGCGGCGAAACCGGAATATTTCACCCGCCTTTACACGCAGTTCGTCCGGTACGTTTCGCAGGGTCGCATGACGCAGCAATCCAACCGTGGCCGCCTGCTTTTAACGCGGGACACCTACTTTCCCGGCGACGCGATCGAGGTGCGGGCCATGCTTTTAGATGCGCAAATGCAGCCGCTCGTCACGCCTGAAGTCCCCGCCCAGGTGCTCCTCTCCGATGGAAAAATCCAGACCGTGCCCCTCCATGCCGACCCCCAGCAGCCCGGAACGTACGTCGGTTCGTTTTTTGCCCGAACACGGGGAACCGTGCGGCTGACGCTTCCGATTCCCGACAGTGAAGAAAAGCTGGAACGGCGGCTGGAAGTGGTGCTCTCCGACCTGGAACGCGAAAACCCCCAGCGGGATACGGCGTTTTTGAACACCCTTGCGGCAGGCTCCGGCGGACGGGCGTTCGCGTCGTGGAACGCCCCCGAACTGCAAAAACTCCCGGAGCTTCTTCGGGATCGGACGCGTACGGTCACGCTTTCCCAAATGGCCGACCCCATGTACCAGCGGGATTTCCTCCGGAACCTGATGCTCGCCATCGTCGGGCTTTTGTCGCTCGAATGGCTCCTGCGACGGATTCTGAAATTGGCGTAATTTTTGGGCTTTCCCCTCCCAAAATCGGGGAAAATGTGCTATAGTAAGCGGGAAGGGAAAAATCATGAGCAAACCCAAACGAACGGAAGTCCCCGAAGGACACATATTGTGCGAATACTGCGGCGGAAAATGCTGCCGGTATTTCGCGTTGGAAATCGACAAACCGGTGGATTGGGAAGATTTCGACCATATCCGCTGGTACGTCCTGCATGAAAACGCGGCGGTTTTCACCGAAAATGGCGGGTGGTTCGTGCTGTACCTCTCCCGCTGCCGCTGCCTGGACGAAAACAACCGTTGCACCGATTACGAACACCGACCCAATATCTGCCGAAAATACACCACGGAACGTTGCGAGTACGACGATGATTGGGTCTATGATCGCTACTTTGGCACCCCCCAACAGGTGTGGGAATATGCCGAAGCGGTGCTCGGCCCCCGTTACGACGACAACATTCGGACCCCTAAATAAACCACGAAAGGAATTATCATGTCGAAAATTGCGTTGGTCACCGGCGGAAGTCGGGGTATCGGAGCGGGAATCGCAATCGCCCTGGGCAAAGCGGGCTATACGGTTCTGGTCAACTACTGCAAAAGCGACTATGCCGCATCCAGTGTCTGCGAAAAAATCGTCAAAGCGGGCGGAACGGCGGAAGCAATCAAAGCCGACGTCGGTTTTTATCGCGACGTACAGAAAATGTTCGATACGATCGAGGAGGACTTTGGGCCGGTCGATGTGCTGGTCAACAACGCTGGAATCGAAATCCGTCACCCTTCCACCGAGTACGACGAAGCCACCTACGACCTCATCATGAACACCAACCTGAAAGGAGCGTTTTTCTGCTCCCAGCGGGCACTGCGAACCATGATGGAAAAAAAATGGGGCCGAATCATCAACATCTCCTCCGTCCATGAAGAACGCCCCACCGGAAACCGCAGCATCTACAGCATCAGTAAAGCGGGGATGTGGATGATGACCCGCGAACATGCCAAAGAGTTCGGGCCGTACGGGATTACCGTCAACAGCGTTTCCCCAGGCGCCATCCGAACCGACCTGAATCGTAAAGTGCTCGAAGACCCCGCCTACGAAGCCAACGTGCTGAAGAACATCCCCGCCAAGTTCATCGCCGAACCGGAAGACATTGCCGGCATTGTGGTGTTTCTAGCCTCCGAAGAATCCCGCTACCTCAACGGCGCGTCGATTACCGTGGACGGCGGGTTGGCGCTGAATTGATAATTGATAATTGATAATTGGGGGTTAGGGGGTGGTGAGTGGTGAGTGGTGATTGGGGATTGGTGATTGATGATTGATGATTGATAATCGGTGGTTGGTTTTCAGCATCTGGAGAGGAACCTCTTTTTCAGAAGGGTTCCTCTCCAAAGGTTGACGTGTTGCGGGTTCCCTCAGTGCACGTCCATCTCCAGCCAGACGATCTCCTGCGTCGCGCCGGCGTCCTGGGAAATCCGTACCGTGTTGATTCCATCCTGTGCGGCAGAAAGCGGGAAGGAGAAGCGAATCGCACGGTCTGCCGACGCGTAACGTATCGGCGAGTTTTCTTCCGTTTGCCCCGTGGCGGGCACCCCGTTGAGCGTCGCCGAGAATTTCGCGTCGGAAGGTGTCGCTTTGCCCTGGAATGCCGCGACGACCGAGAGGGTTCCGGATGCCGGTTTTTTTCCAAACTGCACCGTAATTTCACATGGCGCGTCGAGTTTTCGCGGGAGTTGTTTCCCGTAGCTCATCCCTTCCCGGATTGCCATGTAGTCGTGATACGTCACCACATGACGCCGTGGCCGACGCAGCACGTCTTCCGGGTCCAGCCCTTCTGCCGCCGCACGTTCCAGCAACTTCGGCATGTACGGCAGGTTGAACAGATAGAGTGCATCGGCTCCGTTGTACCACGCGTTGGCAGCCCAGCCGTTGTACATCGCCCAATCCATTTCCCGACGTCCCCCCGTGCCGGAAGCCGCCCCGTTGTCGGTTCCCGCCAGCACCGGGATTTTCTCCGCCAGCGGCCCCAGCTCCTTTTTCCATTCCACCAGCGGCATGTCGAAGTCTGCCGTGCTGAAGAAGCAGGACGCGACGATCTGGTCGATCAATCCCTCTTTAGCCCACTTTACGGCGTCCATCCCCAGCGCCCGCGACGCCTCCGGATCGACCGGAACGCGCACCGAGATACGAATCGCATGCCCCCGTTTGGTTTCCCATTCCCTGGCCGCTTTCCGGACTTCCCGGACAAATTCGGTCAGGTATTTTCCCTCCTCACGTTCGTGATTCGGTGTCAAATGGAGGCAGAACCGCATCCAATCCAGCTCCAGTCCATCGACGTCGTACCGTTCCAAAAGTTCCCGCGCGACCGCCAGATGAAAATCCCGCGTCTCCTTTTTGGCATAGTTGAACGCACAGTCCGTCCAGTTCCGTCGGTTGCACGTGGGCACACGCCACAGTTCCGGGTGCTCCCGCCAAAAATTCATGTTACGAAAATAGCGGATGTTGTCGCAAAAATGAACGTCGTTCATCCGCATGGTCAGCCACGGCGAGACTCCGATTTTGCGGCATTCGTCCGTCCAGACGGTGTACGGGTCGATTCCCCGATCTCGCAGCGACCGGCAATTCGACGTCCAGTATTTTCCATCCGTCCCCTGCCCGTAGTCGATTTCCATCCCAGGAATGTCGGCCCAGATCGGTTCCACGACCTTGGAATCGTAGCTGGCTCGCTGTCCCTGCGGGCACATGAAGAAATGCGTCACCCGCGAGTTTTTGAACTGCCCGACGTACGCACGCAGGTCGGCCTCGTTCATGAATTTGGGGTCACGTTTGAAGTAGTGGTCGTTGTCCTCGTTAATGGCCAGCATTTTCGGCGTTTGTGCGTACAGGGCCGTTCCCAGAACGACCATCCACAAAAGAATCCATCGGTTCATCGTTTCTCCTCAAAAAATTTTCCAAAAACCACACACACTCCACATACAATAAATCAAAAAGGGTGGGGGAGCGTCACGGTTTTTCCGCCCCGCCGGACAAAACGCTCCAGCGTCCGTACCGCTTCCTTTCGCGTGAATCGAAAATCAGGGGAAATCCACACCTCGGCATACTCCATCGGGCCGATTCCCAGCGTGGTCTGCTCCCGGCAATCCACCGTCGCACGTTCCAGCATGGTTTCCGTCACGAAATCGGCATCGAAATCGGCATCGGGGATTTTCACGAACGTACCGGACAGGACGCACACCCGGTTTTTCGACGGAACAAACCCCTTCACGTGATTCACGCTGGCCGCGACAAGTTCCGCCTGTGGCGATCCGTCCGACACGATTTCCAGCCCCCAAAACGCGTCGTCCAGAAAAAATCCCAACGGCACGCCCGGCTGAATCCGAACCACAAAACGAAACGGTTCGTTCCGTTCCAGGCACGCTTTCCGTTCGGGGAGCAGCGTCTGTTCGTGAAAATGCTCCTGAATCGTCTGATTCACATCGAACCGGAGCTTCGCGTCGGTCGCCAGTTCCGCCAGTTTCCCCTCCAGCCGATACCCGCGACGCATGGAAAAACGGCTCTGGAACGCTGCGGTTTTCACGCACTCCGGAACGTTTTGCGAGGTCGCGTATTCCGGACTGGAAAACTCGGCGGCAAACAGGGAAACCACACAACTGAGCCAACAGAAAAAAGAACGCATTAAAAAATTCCTTTCGTGTAACCGTAGGAAAACGGATGCCCCGCACGCCCCGCCAGAATCGCCCGAATCTGCTCCGGCGTCTCCAGCGTGAAATCGTAGCGAATCTCGGCAAATCCGTTCTGTTCCGCGAGATAGTCCGTCAGGTTCATCGGCGTTGCGTAAAATACCCGGCTCCCGGTGGGGGATTCGCGAAGCGCCACGAATCGCCGTCCGTCCTGATTTTCCAGTTCCACCTGCGGCGTGGTAAAGAGCGTTTTCCGGGTGAACATGCCGAAAAGGTGCCCGTACACGACCAGCCCCAGCCGCCCATTTTTCAGCTTCCGAACCGTCTCCCGCGACAGCTCCGGCGACAGGTAAATCACCTCGGCATTCGGGAAAACATGCTCGTAAAACGCCTGCGTCCGCCTGTTCGCGACGTTGAACATCCAGTCCAACGCGTATGGCGTTCCCGCTTCCTCCAACATCACCGCATCGTGCAAAGAGCCAGCCAGAGGAGCGAACGCGAACGGTTCCGGTTCGGGCCTGGCAAACCACACGGGGGGCGACAGACGGTAAATCTTCTCCACGCCGCACTCCCGGCAGACTTCCGCCTGCGCCGCCGTCCGCACCGCACAGGCCCGAACGGGAGGCGACGTTTTCGGAATGTACTTCGGCGGTGTCCAGGGGGCCACGGTGCCTGACGTGTCGCGAGAAACCGCCTCCACCGTCTCCAAAAGCTGCGCGACCGCCTCCTGCCGCAGCCGATTGAGCACGGAACGAGGCACGAATACGTTTGCGTCGAACACGATTTTCGTCCGCTCCTTGTCAAGTCGGAACGGCGTCTGACCGAACCGATCCAACGCGTCGAACAGGGAGTCCCACGTGTTCTGAAATTTCTCCGAAACCCCCGGCACCTCCTGGGAGGTCGCCATTCCCCTTTTGCCGTTCCAGACCAGCTCCAACGTCAACGGACGCCCCACGTTCGCCACCAGGCAAGCCTCCACCACGCTGTACCGACGGGTCGTTTTGATCTCCGTTTCCAGCGACTTGTTCAATGCGTAATCGAACGTCTTGTAAACCCACGCCGCCCCCTTGGGAACGTACGTGTCAAAATGCACCACGTCCCCCTTTTCCGCCGACGGCACCGTCTGCCCCGTCCGCGACCGGACGATTCGGCTCACGTTGGTTCCGTCGATTTTCTGAAGCTGCGGGTCCAGAAACACCACGCCGTCGCCATGCCGCACGGCGTCGGTCAATAAAATCCCCTCACGCACCACTTTCCCCAACGGCACCCCCCACGACGCCGAAAATGCCGGATTCAGAAAATCGGGGTCTGGCTCGTAAACGTACCCCTTGGCGTATCCCCGGTTGAACAGCTTCGCAATCCGATTCGGCCGGGCGTTGCCATCCAGCAGGCTTCGGTAGTACCGCACCGCTTCGAACACGTACTCCGGCGACTTCATCCGCCCTTCCAGCTTGATCACATCGACGCCGATCTCCTCGAAACGCCGAATCTCGTCCGCCTCCTGCCACTGGTCTTTCGACGATAGGAAAAACCCGGTCTCCCCGGTTTCCAGATTCCGGTATTTCTGGCGGCAGGGCTGCGTACACATCCCCCGATTCCCGCTGCGTCCCCCCAGGAAACTGGAGAGATAACACTTTCCCGAACAGGCGATACATAGCGCCCCCGACGCGAACACCTCGATTTCCGCCCGAACCGCTCGACGGATTTTTGCGATTTCCGAAAACGAAAGCTCGCGGGCCAAAACCAGCCGGGTGAACCCCTGCCGTTCCGCCCAGATCGCCTCCTCCGGCGTGGCCAGGGAAAGCTGCGTTGAGGCATGCACGTGCCAGTCGGGAAAATTTTCCCGCAGCATCTCCGCGAAGCCCAAATCCTGCACGATTACCGCATCCACCCCCGCCCGGTAGAGTTGCGAAAGCGTAGGGGAAAGCGCCGTCATTTCAGCGTCCGACAGGAGGGTGTTGAGCGTCACGTTCACCTTCACGCCGTACCGGTGCGCTTCCGTCGTCGCTTCGCAGTAGGCGTCCACCGAAAAGTTCTTCGCAAACCGCCGCGCTCCGAAACCGGAAATCCCCATGTACACTTCATCGGCCCCCGCGCGAAGGGCGGCGTCCATGCAGTCCCGGTTCCCTGCCGGTGCCATGATTCGTAACATTTTTTCATCCATCTTTCCAAAATTGCCTGCCAAAGAACCCCATTCTACCGGAAATTGGAATTTTTTGACAGGGGCGGGTTTCCTTTCGGGCGGTGAAATGGTAGAATTTCGGTTAACGGATAAAAAATTTCCCTTCCTTTACTTTTGTCTTTTGCAGGAGTGTATTCCATGAAACGACGTGACATGCTGAAAACGACCGCGGCCCTGGGGCTGTTTCTTCCGGGGATTTCCGGACTGGCCAGGGGCGAGGATTCCCCCAATGAACGACTGAACGTCGCGTTGGTGGGGCTGGGCAATCAGGGCGGATACCAGGTAAACGGCCTGAAAAGCCAGAACTACGTGGCGTTGTGCGACTGCGATGAACGGATGGGTGGCAAGGTTTTTGAAGCCTACCCCGACGCTAAAAAATATTTCGACTACCGCAAAATGTTCGACGAGATGGCAAACCAGATCGATGCCGTGGCGGTCAGCACGCCGGATCACTCGCATTTTCACCCCGCGTTTACGGCACTGTCGCTGAACAAGCACCTCTATCTGGAAAAGCCGATGGCGCACTCGGTCAGCGAATGCCGCATTTTGACGGAGCTTGCACGTGAAAAGAAGCGGGCCACGCAGTTGGGAATGCAACGGCACGCCAATCCTGGAATGCGACGTATCGTCGAAGCGGTGAAAAGCGGCGTGATCGGCGACGTGACCGACGTTTACGTCTGGATCAACTCCAGCCGCGGAATGCCCGAACCGTTGCCATTCGAGCCGGCTCCCGAAGGGGTTCACTGGGACGTCTGGGTGGGGCCTGCTCCGTTCCGGGAGTTTTCGTCCGGACTTTGCCCGTACAAGTGGCGTTTCTGGTGGGATTACGGCACGGGGGAAACCGGGAACTGGTGCTGCCACAACATGGACATGGCGTTTTGGGCACTCGATTTGACGTATCCTGAGTTTGTCAGCGCCACCGGCCCCGAACGCGACGCCGAGCGAACGCCCCAGGCGTTGGAATCCGTCCTGAAATTCCCCGCTCACGGCAATCGCAAAGCTGTCACCATGCACTGGGGCCAGGGAATGCCGGAGTATGCGAAAAACTTCGCCAGGGAATCGGGACTCAAGCTGGGGAATACGCTGTTCGTCGGCACGCGGGGAACCCTTTCCTGCGACTACAGTCGTTTCGACCTCTGGCCATCCGACACGTTTTCGCAGTGGCAGGCACCGGAACCGACGATCCCCAACTCGCCCGGTTTCCATCGGGAATGGATCGACGCCTGCAAGGGGGGAACCCCGGCATCCTGCAATTTCGATTACAGTGGTAAAATCGCCGAGGCAGGTTTGCTGGCCAATGCCGCTTACCGGATTGGCGCGAAGGAGGGGATTCGCTGGAACGCCGAAACCCTCCGTTCCCCCGACACGACGGAAATCGACGCCTACACCTACCCGACGTATCGGAAAGGTTGGGAAATCTGAGCGGAATGATTTCCTGGGTCGAGCGACTGATGTTTCCGCCGCGCTGCGTTTTTTGCGGGGATATTTTGGACTTGCGGGAAGATGAGGCGGTGCGGCAAACCCCGGAAGGGCGGCGTTTTTTCACGGAAATACCGCTCTGCGGGGCATGTCAGGATGCGTTGGCTCAGGAGACGTTTTCGGGGTGCCGGTACTGCGGAACGTTTTTCGACACGGGATATTTTTCGGAAAATCGGTGTCGGTATTGCGATCGGCAGGAACTGTTTTTCGACCGCGTGATTCCGTTTGGAAAATACGTAAACGACCTGCGGGACGTGGTGCTGGAAATGAAAAAGCGGGGTCGGGAACCGTTGGCGCGGGCCATGGGGATGCTGATGTTTCGGTATCGTGGCGGGATGTTGCAGCGGTTGAAGGCCGACGTGGTGATTCCCATGCCGATGCACTGGTTTTACCGACGTGTTCGTGGGATAAACAGTCCGGAGATTCTGGCGGAGACGCTGGCGGAAAAGCTGGGGTTGCCGGTGGATGCAGCGCAGGTGGGGTGTCGTCGAACGACGCTTTCGCAAAGGAGCGTTCCGATGGAAAAGCGGTGGGCGAACGTGGAGGGGGTGTTCGTAGCACGTTCCCGAAACACGATGGGGAAACGGGCGCTGATCGTGGACGACGTTTTAACGACCGGGGCGACGTGCAATGCGTTGGCTCGATTATTGAAGAAGGAATTGGGTTTTTCATTTGTCGCCGTAGCGATTTTGGCACGGGCGAAAGGAAAGACGAACGCATGAAAACAATACGTATCGGAACGCGGGCCAGTCAGTTGGCTCAATGGCAGGCATACTGGTGTGCCAATCAGCTTAAAAAACAGGACATTCCGGTGGAGGTGGTGCTGATCACCACGTCGGGCGACCATCCGGATTCGTGGAATCAGCCGCTTCGCAGTACGCAGGGAATCTTCACGCGGGAAATTCAGCAGGCGTTGTTGGAGGATCGGATCGATCTGGCGGTACATAGTTTGAAAGACCTGCCGACCGACGCGGTTCCGGGGCTGGCGCTTTCGGCGGTACCGGAGCGTGGGCCGGTGGAGGATGTGCTGGTGGCGGGGGTGTCGTTTCGGGGGACGGTGCGTTCGCTGGACGACATTCCGGACGGAACGATTCTGGGGACGAGCAGTCTTCGGCGGAAGGCGCAGCTGTTGGCATTTGCGAAAGCGCAGGCGAAACTGTGGGAAATCCGCTCGGTGCGTGGGAATTTGAACACGCGGCTGAAAAAGTGCGACGATCGGGAGTACGACATTCTGGTTTTAGCGCGGGCGGGCCTGGAGCGGTTGGGATTGGAGGGGCGGATTACGGCGGTATTGCCTCCGTACCAGATGTATCCTGCGGTGGGTCAGGGGGCGTTGGGTTTGGAGACACGTTCGGACGACAAAGAAACCATTTCGATTTTGCGCACGTACTTGAATCATCCCGCGACGGAGTGGGCGGTAACGGCGGAGCGTGCGATGCTCAAGGCGTTGGACGGGGGGTGTGTAACTCCCATTGCGTGTTGGAGTCGTGGGACGGGGCTTCATGGTCGGGTGATTGCGGTGGATGGTCGGGAGGTGCTGGACGAGGAACTTTCGGGCGACGATCCCAGGCAGTTGGGGGAGCAGGTGGCGGAGCGTCTGATTCAGGAGGGGGCGGACAAGCTGATTCAGGAAGCACGCATGGCGTAAATCTTGGAATTTCCAAAAAATTTTGGAAACACCTCTTTACAAACGGGAGGAATTTTGTTAATATGGCTCCAATGACAGAGGAAGTCGTTTTTTTCAATCCAACCCTATCAAGGAAGAAAAGGAACACAAATGAATTTTTTTGACTGGATTCGTCAGGGCGTCAAGCGCTCTGTTCTGGAAGGTGTTGCGGACGCGGTGGATCATCTGGGAACGCCGGTCGAACAGGACAAAATTCGTGAACAGTTGCTTTCGTACGCTTCGGCCGACGCACCGTCGGTGGACGTAATCGAATCGTCGCGTCCGATGCTTCGCAAGCGGCTTGGGCGTGGAATCACGATGGAAACCAATGAATAAACCCTACGGTACGGGGGGGGCTTTCGACGGTCGTCCCCGTACGAAGCGTAATTCTCCCCAAAACATGGAGCGACGCCGCCGGAGCATTCCGGAGATGGTGTACGATGATAGTTTGCCGGTTTCGGCACGTAGGAAAGAGATTGCCGACGCGATTCAGCGGTCGCAGGTGCTGATTCTTTGTGGGGAAACCGGTTCGGGCAAGTCCACCCAGCTTCCAAAAATCTGTATGGAGCTGGGTTTTGGTGTGAAGCGGCTGATTGGTCACACGCAGCCACGGCGGATTGCGGCGATGTCGATTGCGTCGCGGCTTGCGGAGGAGCTGAACGCCGGGGTGCAGGCTCCGTCAGACGAAGAACGGATACCGCCGGAAAAGCTGGTGGGGTACAAGATTCGTTTTACGGATCACACGTCGGCAGACACGTGCGTCAAGTTGATGACGGACGGAATATTGCTGGCGGAGACGCAGACGGATCGGTTTCTGAATCAGTACGAGGTGCTGATTATCGACGAGGCGCACGAGCGGTCGTTGAATATCGATTTTATTCTTGGGATATTGCGGCGTCTGGTGGACAAACGGCCCGATTTGAAGGTGATCATCACGTCGGCCACGATCGACGCGGCGCGGTTTGCGGCGCATTTCGAGACGGAAAAGCGGAAGGTTCCGATTTTGGAAATATCGGGGCGGACGTATCCGGTCGAGGTGGTTTATCAGCCGATTCAGGACGACGACTCAAGCGACGAGGTTCGGGAGGGGGACGTTCAGGAAGCGGTGATCGACGCGGTGAATTATCTGGCGGATCGGGAGCTTGCGGGGCATGCGACGGGGCGTGGGGACATGCTGGTTTTTCTGCCGACGGAGCGGGACATTCACGAGCTTGCCAAGCGGTTGGAGGGGGAGCGGCAGCGGAAGCAGACGCGGCTGTTTCGGAACGAGACGGTGGACATTCTGCCGTTATACGCACGCTTGCCGGCGGAGGGGCAGCAGCGGATTTTTCATCCGGGCGGGCATCGGCGGATCGTGTTGTCGACGAACGTAGCGGAATCGTCGGTGACGGTGCCGGGGATACATTACGTGATTGACACGGGGACGGCACGTATCCTTCGGTATTCGGCCCGGTCGAAAACGCAGCGGTTGCCGATTGAAGCAATATCGCGGGCTTCGGCGGACCAGAGGAAGGGGCGTTGCGGACGTATTGGGCCGGGGATTTGCGTGCGGCTCTATTCCGAGGAGGATTACAACGCGCGGGATCGTTACACCATGCCGGAGATTCAGCGAACGAACCTGGCGTCGGTGATTTTGCAGACGAAGATGTTGAATTTGGGGCGAATCGAAGCGTTTCCATTTTTGGATCCGCCGAAAACGCCGGCGATTCGAGACGGTTACAAGACGCTGTTCGAGCTTCAGGCGCTGACCGCAGCGTCGGGGGAGGGGGAAGTAACGCCGATGGGGGAGAAGCTGGCTCGGCTGCCGGTGGATCCCCGAATTGGTCGGATGGTGCTGGCGGCGATGGACGAGGCGAAGGAGAACGGAGGGGAGCAGAATCCGTTGGTGGAAACGCTGATCGTTGCGGCGGCGCTGGAGATACGTGACCCGCGGGAGCGGCCCGTAGAGAAGCAGGCCGAAGCGGACGAGGCGCATCGGCAGTTTTTGCATCCGAAGTCGGATTTTTTCTCGCTTTTGCTGCTCTGGAATTTTTATCACGGTTTGGCGAAGAAGCTGACGCGGAACCAGCTGATCAAAGCATGTCGGCAGAAATTCCTTTCGTGGAACCGAATGCGGGAATGGACGGACGTGTATCACCAGCTGGGGGAGTTGGTGGGGCCGATGTTGAAGGAGGCGGGGCTTCCCAAAGTGCGTCTGGCGGAAGGGCCGGTGGAAGGGTTTGAGGCGAAGTACGACACGATTCATCGATCGCTTCTTTCGGGGCTGCTTTCCAACGTAGGGATGAAGTCCCCGACAACGCCGGAGTACCTGACCGGGGGGGGCGGCAAGGGGTACCTTTGGCCTGGAAGCGGGCTTTTGAAGGGGAAGTCGAAGGAAAAGGAGAAGCCGCGGGAGGAAAAACCGACGAAGGGGGTGTCGAACGCGTGGGTTATGGCGGCGGAGATGGTGGAGACGTCGAAGCGTTTTCTGCGGACGCTTGCGGTGGTGGATCCAGACTGGGTGGAGCGGCTGGGGACGCATTTGGTTTCACGGAGTTACAGCGAACCGCACTGGTCGAAGCAGAACAATTCGGTGATGGTTTACGAGAAGGTGTCGCTTTTTGGATTGCCGGTTGTGCCGAAGCGTCGTGTTCCGTTTGGGCCGGTTCATCCGGAGGCGTCGCGGGAGATGTTCCTTCAGGCCGGTTTGGTGGAGGGGAACTGGCAGTCGAAAGCGGCGTTTTACAAGCACAACCAGGAGCTTTTGTATCGGCTGGAGCAGGTGCAGGCGAAGTTGCGTCGATTTGATTTTTTGCCGAACAATCGACGGATTTATGATTTTTACGACCGTCGGATTCCGTTGGAGGTGGTGGACAACGCGACGATGGAAAAGTGGTTGCATGCGCTGTCCACCGGCAAGGCGTTGGGGGCCGACAATGCGTCGGGCCGCAAGACGCTGGAATCGTTGAAAATGGTGGAATCCGACCTTGTGGAGGAAGAGGTGGACGCGACGTTGAACGAGCGTTTTCCCGATTCGCTTCCGGGGATGGTGACGTCGTTTCCGCTGGAGTACCACTTTGAACCGGGCGCGGCGGACGACGGGGTGCTGCTGAAAACGTCGCTGGAGACGGTGCGGCAGATCGTTCCGCAGCGGTTGGAATGGGGGATTCCGGGCTTTTTTGTGGAACGGGTCACGGCACTTATCAAGTCGCTGCCGAAAGATTTTCGTCGTCGTCTGGTTCCTGCTCCGGACACGGCGGTGCGGGTGTGTCGGAAAATTCGGTTTGGCGAGGGGAAACTGCTGAGCGTGCTGGCGACGGAGCTGACGCGGGAGGCGGGGTGCCCGATTCGGGAAAACGATTTTGATTTGTCCAAAATACCACCGTCGTTGGAGGTGAATATCCGGGTTTCGGACGCCGAGGGGAAAACGTTGGTGCAGAGCCGTGATTTTCATACGGTTTTGCAGAAAATTGGCAATCAGGCGGAGGAGAAATTCGCGGCGGCGGAGGATAAAACCTGGACGAAAAAGGGGTTGACGGCGTGGGATTTTGGGGAGTTGCCGGTGCGGGTGGAAACGTCGGCGGGGCTGGTGGCATTTCCGATGCTTCAGGACGAGGGGAAGTCGGTGGCGATGGGGCTGGCTTCGTCGCAGTTTCAGGCGGAAAGCACGACGCGGCAGGCGGTGACGCGGCTGTTTCGGCTGGGGGCGTATCGGGAGCTTTCGCAGCAGGCGATTTGGATGCCGGGGTACAACGAAATGGCGATCCAGGCCAAGCCGTTTTGTGAGAAATTTTTGCTGCCGTTTACGGACGTTCTGTGTGATTTTCTGGCGGCCTCGGCGATAGATCCGTCGGGATTTCCGAAGCTGGCGGCCATGACACCGCTTTTACGGGAGATTCCGCGAACACGTGAGGCGTTCGACAAGATTTGCAAGGAGGCGAAGGGGCGGATTTCTTTGATTGTGCAGGATGCTGCGGCTCCGCTGCGGACATTTTGGAAAGCGTATCACGACGCGGTGAAGGCGATGGGGCTTTTGTCCGGGAAGCCGAAACCGGCGGAGAAGATGACGTTGGGGAAAATTGTGTTGGCTCCATCGAAACCGGCTTCGGGAACGCAGGCGATTCTGGAGGATATGGAAGCGCAGTTGGAAGCGTTGATGCCGAAGGATTTTCCACTGACGACGCCATGGACGCATTTGCGGCATTTTGCGCGGTATTTTCAGGGGATAACGACGCGGGTAGAGACGTTGCGGACGACGAATGCGGGGATGAAAAACGCCTTGACGCGTGGGGTCGAGCAGATGGCGGAGCTGGCGAAGTATCGGCAGGCGTACGAGGCGTTGGCGGAGGATTATCGATTACGCTGCGTGGTGGAGCCGAAGCTGGAGGAGTTGCGGTGGATGCTGGAGGAGTACCGGATTTCGTTGTTCGCCCAGAAATTGGGCACGGCGACGCCGGTTTCCGCAAAGCGGCTGGACAAAATGATCCAAAGCATGAAATAACCTCTTACAAACATCCGCCGCCCGGTACGACCGGGAGCGACTACGGCTGCCGCCGGTTGATACATCTCCGGGAGGCAGGCGCTGGCGCTTCTGGCCTCCCTTGCCCCAACGGGGCAAATTCAATAGCCTGGGGCAACGCCCTAGGGGAACGAGAATCCACGTGAACGGCCGAGCCCACGAAATTTGCAGGCATCCCGTGGGGGGTATTTTCTTCCTCCCCCCGGTTTTAGAAAACGGGAAAAATGTTACAATGACCGTTTACTATATAAAAGAGTTCGTCTTTTATTTCCATTGTTTCCTTTACCCAATGATAAAGCCATGCAGAAATTTACGATTCGAAAAGGCTTGAATCTTCCGATTGCCGGGGAACCGGTGCAGGAAGTATCCAAAGCAAAAGCCGTGCGTAAAGTGGCGCTTGTCGGGCCGGATTATGTCGGCCTGCGGCCCACGCTGGCGGTGGCTGTCGGGGACAAGGTGAAAACCGGGCAACTTCTGTTTACCGACACGAAGAATCCCGGCGTCAAATTCACCTCGCCCGGCACAGGTACCGTCGAATCGATCCATCGCGGGGATCGCCGCGCTTTCCAGTCGATTGTCATCAAGCTGGAAAGCCCTGAAAAACAGGCAAAGGACAAGGAGCCGATTACGTTTCCGAAATATGCGGAAAATCAGCTCCTTTCCCTGACTCGCGGGCAGGTCGTGAACACGCTTGTGGAAAGCGGACTTTGGACCGCGATTCGTACCCGCCCCTATGGTAAGATTCCGAAGATTGACGCGGAAAACCCGCGGGCGTTGTTCATCACCGCGATGGACACCAACCCGTTGGCTGCCGATGCGGAAGTGGTGATCTCCATGTACCGCGACGCGTTTGCTGCCGGATTAAAAGTGCTTTCCCGTCTGGGGATTGCGCAGATGTACGTTTGCCGGGCGGCGGGCGTCGAGACGATTCCCGGCGAGGAGCTGGAAATTCCGTCGCTCGAAGAAGTTTCTTTTGCCGGGCCGCATCCGGCGGGGCTTCCGGGGACGCACATTCACTTTTTGGCTCCGGTAGGACGCAAACATACTGCCTGGTATCTTTATTATCAGGATGTGATTGCCATCGGGCAACTTTTCCTGACCGGTACGCTGGACGTCACCCGTATCGTTTCGCTGGCGGGGCCACGGGCGAAGAAACCTCGGCTGATTCAGACCCGTTTGGGGGCGTCGCTGGAAGAATTGACCAGCGGCGAGATTTTGGGCGACGACAACCGTATCGTTTCGGGTTCCGTTTTGAACGGTCGCACGGCGTCGGGGGCGTTGGCGTATCTGGGGCGTTATCATCATCAGATTTCGGTGTTGGAGGAGGGGGACAAGCGGCATTTGCTGGGGTGGGTTACGCCGGCGTTTGGGCTGTTCTCGTTCAAGTGGGTGAACATTTCCCGCCTGATTCCGTTTAAGAAATTTTCGATGGACACGAACATTCATGGGGGGAGTCGGGCGATCATTCCGATTGGCAGCATGGAGGAGGTGATGCCGTTGGACATTTTGCCGACGTGTCTTTTGCGTTCGTTGTCGTACAAGGATTTGGAGGAGGCGGAAGCTCTTGGCGCTCTGGAGCTTGAGGAGGAAGACCTTGCTCTTTGCACGTTCGTGGACCCTGGCAAGAACGATTTCGGGGTGCAGCTCCGCGACGTTCTGACCACAATCGAGAAGGAGGGCTGACGCGATGCTTCGTAAAATAATGGATAAAATCGAGCCGTGGTTTGAGAAGGGGAAGCCGTTGCATTTTGCGTGGCCGGCCTACGACGCCATGGATACGTTTTTGTATACTTCAAACGTTACGACGAAGGGGAGCGTGCAGGTGCGCGATTCGCTTTGTTTGAAGCGGTTGATGACGACGGTGATGATTGCCGTGGCGCCGTGTGTGCTGATGGCGATGTACAACACGGGATTTCAGTCGTTCCAGTTGATGGAAAAGATGGGGGTGCCGTTTGTGGGGTCGCTTCCGGACAGTTGCTGCGGGTGGTTTTCGTTCCCGTGGCAGAGCTGGCTGATGGGGCAGCTCTGTGCATGGACGCAAGGCTGGGGTTTTCTGGCCCTTTCGCCGAATCCGACGAACTGGCTGGCCTGTTTTGTGTATGGGGCGATGTATTTCCTGCCGGTGTATATCGTGACGTTTGTGGTCGGTATTTTGTGGGAGTGGGCATTTGCCGCATTCAGGGGGCACGAGATTAACGAAGGGTTCTTCGTCACGTCGCTTTTGCTTCCGCTGACGTTGCCCGCCACGATTCCGCTCTGGCAGGTCGCCATTGCGATTACGTTTGGTGTGGTGGTCGCGAAGGAGCTGTTTGGTGGAACGGGGCGAAACTTCCTCAACCCGGCTTTGGCGGCGCGGGCGTTCCTGTTCTTTACGTTTTCGCAGCAGATTGTCGGCGATACGATCTGGGTTCCGGTGGACGGCGTAACGGCCGCGACCCCTTTGGGAATGGCGTTGACCGACGGGATGAACGGTATCCGACAGTTGGCGTTCCAGCAGAATCTGACGGAAATGCAATACTGGTTTAACGCGTTTTTCGGCCTGATACCAGGCTCGATGGGGGAAACCTCGGCACTTTGCTGCCTGATTGGTGCGGCGCTTCTCGTGTACACGGGGATCGGTTCGTGGCGGATCATGTCGAGTCTTTTGGTGGGGGCGATGGGAACGGCGTTCCTGTTTTATTTCCTGTACGCTGCGGGGTTTGTCACCAACCCGACGATGGGGATTTTCCCGCACTGGCATTTTGTGTTGGGGGGGCTGGCGTTCGGTATGGTATTCATGGCGACGGATCCTGTGACCGGTTCCATGACCTACACGGGGCAGTATCTTTATGGTTTCCTGATAGGGTTTGTGATCATTCTGGTACGTGCGGTGAACACGGCGTATCCGGAAGGGGTGATGCTGGCGATTCTGTTTGGAAACGTGACGGCACCGCTGATTGATTACTTCGTGGTTCAGGCCAATATCAAGAGAAGGGAGCTGCGAAATGTCTGAGAAAAAAGATAGTATTTTCCGAACGTTTCTGGTGGCTTTTCTGACGTGTGCCCTCTGCTCGGTGTTTGTTTCGAGCGCCGCGGTGGTACTGCGTCCGATTCAGCAGCGGAATCAGGAGCTGTTCAAGAATAAAAACATTCTTTTGGCCTGCGGTCTGATGGAGCGTGGCGAAAAGGTTTCGGCGGACGATGTGGTCCGGCGATTGGAGAATGTTCGTGTGTTGAAGGTGAATTTGGCTACAGGCGACGTGGTTGCAACAGGCGAGGAAGCGAAGCAGTACGACGAACGTACCGCAGCGAAAACGGCGGGCGAGTCGGTGGAGATTTCCGATCCTGTGGGGCTTCCGACGCGTGGCAAATTTGGCACGGTCTATGTGGCGCTTGACGCGAACGGCAAAACGGGGCGTATCGTGCTTCCGATTGTCGGCAAGGGGTTGTGGAGCATTCTCTACGGTTTCCTTGCATTGGACGCCGACGCCAACACCATTGGCAGCCTGATTTTTTATGATCATGGTGAAACGGCAGGTCTGGGTGGCGAAATCGAGAATCCGAACTGGCAGAAGGGCTGGGTCGGCAAGAAGGCGTTCAAGGGGGACGTTCCCGCAGTGCGTGTGGTGAAGGGGCCGGGAATGGACGAATACTCCGTGGACGGCATTTCGGGCGCGACGCTGACGGACAACGGGGTTAATCATACCGTGCATTACTGGTTGAAGCAGTACCAGCCGTTCCTGAAGAAATTTATGGAGGAAGGAGAAAACGCGAAATGAGTCATTATAAAGAAGCGATTCTCGATCCGATTTTCAAGAACAATCCGATTGCCTTACAGGTATTGGGGATTTGTTCGGCGTTGGCCGTAACGACGAAACTGGAGACGGCGATTACGATGTCGCTGGCGGTGACGGCGGTCGTGGCCTGTTCCAACTTTGTGATCAGTGCGATTCGGAATTTCATTCCGGATTCCATCCGCATGATTGTGCAGATGGTGGTGATTGCGTCGTTCGTGATGGTGGTGGATCAGATTTTGAAGGCGTACGCGTTTGAGATCAGCCGGCAGCTTTCGGTGTTTGTGGGTCTGATCATTACGAACTGTATTTTGATGGGCCGGGCCGAGGCGTTTGCGATGAAGAATCCACCGGTGCTGAGTTTCTGCGACGGGATTGGAAATGGTCTGGGATACAGTCTTGTGCTGTGCGTTCTGGCCACGGTCCGAGAGCTGGTAGGTTCCGGCAAATTGCTGGGGTTTGTTCTTCTTCCGACGGTGAACAACGGGGGCTGGTATCAGCCGTGGGGTTTGATGTTGCTTGCGCCAAGCGCGTTTTTCCTCATCGGATTTTTCATTTGGATTCTCCGAACGTTCCGTCCGGAGCAGATTGAGGATTAGGAGGACGACCATGGAGCATTATATTTCGATTATTGTCCGTTCCATTTTCATTGAGAACCTTGCGTTGTCGTTCTTTTTGGGGATGTGTACTTTTTTGGCCGTTTCCAAGCGTGTTTCCACGGCGATAGGCCTGGGAATTGCGGTGGTATTTGTGCAGACGATTACGTTGCCGGTCAACAACCTGATTCTGAATCATGTGCTGAAGGAGGGTGCTCTGTTTGACGGGGTGTCGCTGGAATTTTTGTCGTTGATCAGCTTTATTGGTGTGATTGCGGCGATGGTGCAGATTTTGGAAATGACGTTGGATCGTTATTTTCCGTCGCTTTACAACGCGTTGGGGATTTTCCTGCCGTTGATTACGGTGAACTGTGCCATTCTGGGCGGCTCGTTGTTCATGCAGATGCGGGATTACAACTTTGCCGAGAGTGTATGCTACGGTTTCGGGAGCGGCACCGGGTGGGCGCTGGCCATTGTGGTGCTGGCGGCGGTTCGGGAGCGTTGCAAGTACAGTCATGTTCCCGCCGGGCTTCGTGGTTTGGGCATTACGTTCATTATGGTGGGCCTGATTGCGATGGCGTTCATGGTCTTTTCCGGCATTTAGTCGGGACATTTACGGAATTAACCGATTGAAGGATAAGAATAATGATCAACACAAATTTATTGCTCGCGGTTTCGCAGGCTGGGGAGATTGGTCTGGGCGTGATCATGTTCACGGTCGTGGTCATGCTGCTGGTCGTGGCGATTCTGATTGCGCGGGGATTTCTCGTGGCAAGCGGGGATGTAAAAATTGAAATCAACGACGATCCCAGCAAAACGCTGACGGTTCCGGCAGGCGGCAAACTTTTGCAGACGCTTGCCAGCCAGAAGATTTTCGTGGCCAGTGCCTGTGGCGGCCAGGGGACGTGCGGCCAGTGCCGTTTGCAGGTGCTGGAAGGGGGTGGCGACATTCTCGTTACGGAGAAAGACCACTTCACACGCGGGGAGATCCGGGATCATTGGCGGCTTTCCTGCCAGGTTCCGGTGAAGCAGGATATGAAAATCCGCGTTCCGGCCGAGGTGTTCGACGTGAAAAAGTGGGTTTGCACGGTGCGTTCCAACCGGAACGTCGCCACGTTCATTAAGGAACTGGTGCTGGAGCTTCCCAAGGGCGAGGAGGTAAACTTTAAGGCGGGCGGGTACATTCAGATTGAGTGTCCTCCCTACGAAGTCGCGTACCGGGATTTTGACATTGACGAGAAATTCCATCCCGACTGGGATCGGTTCCACGTTTGGGATTACGTGTCGAAAGTGACCGAGCCGAACTTGCGGGCCTATTCGATGGCGAACTATCCGGAGGAGAAGGGGATCATCATGCTCAACGTTCGGATTGCATCTCCGCCGCCGGGCACGAAATTTCCTCCGGGGATCATGTCGTCGTACATTTTCAGCCTGAAGCCGGGCGACCAGGTGACCATCAGCGGCCCGTATGGGGAATTTTTCCCGCAGGACACGGATGCCGAGATGGTTTATATCGGCGGCGGTGCGGGGATGGCTCCGTTGCGGTCGCACATTTTTGACCTGATCAAGCGGCTCCATTCGGGGCGGAAGATTTCGTACTGGTACGGGGCACGGAGTTTGCGGGAGGTGTTCTACGAGGACGAGTTCCTGCAATTGGCGAAAGAGCATCCGAATTTCAGTTGGCACCTGGCGCTGAGCGATCCGTTGCCGGAAGACAACTGGCAGGGGCCGACCGGGTTCATCCATCAGGTGTTGTACGACGAGTACCTGAAGAATCATCCGGCGCCGGAGGGGTGTGAGTATTACATGTGTGGCCCGCCGATGATGACCAAATCGGTGTTGAAGATGCTCGATTCGCTCGGAGTGGAGCGGGAAAACATCTTCTTCGACGATTTCGGTGGTTGAAACGGTTGGCAACTTCAAAGTTTTTCATGCGAACGGGGGGGCGACTCCCCGTTTTGCGTTTTTTCAAGGAGGGGTTTTATGCCCGATACGCCGAGTGATCTTTCCCGACAGAAACTGATTGACGAGTATACGGAGATTGCGCGTTTGGCGGGGGCGCTTGCGCACGAGATCAAAAGTCCGCTATCGACCATACGGCTGACGATGGAGGTTTTGGCGGAGGATTTGGAGGAACCGGAGACGCCGCGAGAGCGTCGGACGCTGGAGATGGCGCATACGGTGGTGAAGCAATGTTTGCGTTTGGAGAACATTCTGAACGAGTTTTTGATGTTTGCGAAGGCGCCGTCGATCAAGCCGATTCCGTCGGACATGAACGAGGAGATTCGGGCGATATTGCTGTTTTACAGTGAGAAGGCGAAGCAGAAGAACATCGAGATTGTGGATTATTTATCGTCGGATTTACCGAAAGTGCTGCTGGATCGGGATGCGTTTGGGAGCATTTTGTGGAATTTGATCAACAACGCGGAAGCGGCGATGCCGGAGGGGGGGCAGCTGATGGTGCGGACGTTTCCGGTTCCGGACGGGGTGGCGATGGAGCTGATCGACAACGGTTGCGGGATGGATGCCATGACGATGGGCAAGCTGTTCGACGCGTTTTATACCACGAAGAAGCATGGTTTTGGTCTGGGTTTGCCGACGGTGAAGAAGATTGTGGAAGCACACCATGGCGTGATGGAGGTGCAGAGCGAACTGCGTCGCGGAACGAAATTCACCATTGCGTTTCCCGCCCTTCAGCAGCTCCCTTCGGAGGGGAAAAAATGACGTATCTGGTGCTTTATCTGGTTTTCTCCCTGGCGGGGTACGTGGTGCTTTTGGAGTGGAAGCCGGAACCGATTTTCATGGGCGGTGCGGCCAGCCACCCCCTTCCCATTTGTGAAAATTTGGCCATAATAAGGGGATGAGTTCGCCAGTAATTTCCCTATTGATTGTTGATAACGAGCGTCCCCATGCCGAGATTGTGGCCATGGCATTGGATCGGGTGGGCTACCATACCGAAATTGCGGTTTCGGGCGAGGAGGCGGTCGCGAAGATCCAGGATGGCCGTTACGACGTGATTTTCACCGACCTTATCATGGACAACATCGACGGGTTCGGCGTGTTGAAAAGTGCGCGGGAGTGCCTGCCGGACGCTGCGGTGATTCTCATGACCGGGCATGGGAGCGTGCCGTCGGCGGTGCGGGCCATGCAGCAGGGGGCGTTCAATTACCTGCTCAAGCCGTTGGATTTGAAGCAGCTTCGGGCGGTGGCTGAGAAGGCGGCGGAAAGTGCGGTGCTCAAACGGACGAATGTCGAGTTGCAAACGCGGCTGGACGAGAAGTTCGGGTTTGAGAAGCTGATCGGCAACAGTCCGGAGATGATGGAGCTGGTGGAAAAACTGCGGCGGATTGCGCCGACGAACGCGACGGTGTTGATTCAGGGGGCGACGGGCACGGGGAAAGAGCTGGTGGCGCAGGCGATTCATCAGAACAGTCCGCGAAAGAACAAGCCGTTTGTGGGGTTGAACTGTGCGGCGCTCAGCGAGAATATTCTGGAGAGCGAACTGTTCGGGCATGTCAAGGGGGCGTTTACCGACGCTACGAGCGACCGGGTGGGGAAAATTGAGTATGCCAATGGCGGAACGTTGTTTCTCGACGAGGTGGGGGACATGCCGTTGCCGACGCAGATCAAGCTGCTGCGGGTGTTGGAGGACAGCGAAATCACGCGAGTGGGCGCGAATACCCCCATCAAGGTAAACGTCCGGCTCCTTTCGGCAACGAATCGGGATTTGGTCTCTGCCATTGAAAGTGGATCGTTCCGCAGCGATTTGTATCATCGGCTGAAGGTGGTTTCGTTGAAGTTGCCGACGGTTTCGGAGCGTTCGGGGGACATTCCGGTTTTGATCGATCATTTTATTCAGACGTTTGCCAAGAAGCATGGAAAACCGATTCGTGGCATGACCGGCCCGGCGCGGAAATGTTTTTTGCGGTACGGGTTCCCCGGCAACGTTCGGGAGCTTCGGAATTTGGTGGAGAGCATGGTGGTGGTCGATTACG
This sequence comes from Planctomycetia bacterium, assembly GCA_030535245.1. GTDB lineage: Bacteria > Planctomycetota > Planctomycetia > Pirellulales > Thermoguttaceae > RGIG3701. Next base: position 71,710 of record JAUNBJ010000001.1, read on the forward strand.
ATGGTCTTTTAGACATCGACGATCTTCCGGAGGAGCTGGAAGGTTTGGTGACGGATGCGGAGCGGGAGCAGTTTCGCGTGGGGAATCCGGTTCCCCTTCCGCCGCCGGAGAAGCGGGAGGAAACGCCGCCGCAGTCGTCGCTGCAATCGTATTTGGGGAAAACGCTGGATGATCTGGACACCGATTTTATCCGTCAGACGCTGGAATATGTCCATGGCAACCGCGAGGAGGCGGCCCGGCTTTTGGGGATCAGCGAGCGGACGCTCTATCGCAAACTCAAAGACCATTCCTGAATGCCCAGAAATACCAACCCCCTGTAAAACCCCTCTTTCGATGTTTCGGGAGGATTTTACAGGGGGCAGGTTCAGGTGCTGCCGTTTGTAGGCAACTTACCTTTTACGAATGAACCGCAGGCCGAGGAATCCCAGAAGCAACATCAGCCACGAGGCGGGTTCCGGAATGGCAGCCGTGGCGACGAGGGAATAGCCCTCCGTTTCGTTTCCGCTTACGTTGAACGCCCAGCGATCTCCCCAGGCTCCGGTTCCAATCAGGTTCTCGATTCCCTGAATCAGTCCTTTGGAGGTCAGGATGGTAAACGAGTCGCCGAGTTTGACGTCGTAGTTCTCCGAGGAGAAATGGAATACGGTGTTTTCGCCGAAGGTGGTGGTTCCGGTAATGGTCAACTTGTCGGTGGACGTTTCGCTGAGGATGTCCAGATTAATCTGGGCGGCTTCGGTCGAGAAATTCCCGACAATCTCGTAATCTGTAGCGGCAGAGCTGCTCGCTCCTACGGTCAGATGGGTAATGCCCTCAACCTCATCGCCGATGGTGGTATCGCCTACCATAATACTTCCGATGGTGAAGTTTCCGCCAGCCAGTTTGATCGATTTTGCGGTGATCACGGCATTTTCCTGGATATCCTCACCCGTGTGAATGAACGCAGCGTTTGTACCGGTAATGACAACATTTCCCGCACCAGCGTTGATCGCTTTGCCATTAAACTGGATATTGTCCAGATTCAAGGTCAGGCTGCTGCCATTCGTATCAATGGCGACATCCTCGCTGGCGATCGTTTTCACGGTCGTATCGTTGGACTGGAGGGTGAGGTTGGTTTCACTTCTTCCTTCAATGTTGATGGCGACGGCGGTTTGGTTTTCCGGAATAAGAATGTTGGCGCTGGCCTTGACGTCGCTTAAACTGCCGGTAACGACTTCGCCGGTCGTGGCATCATAAATCTTTCCCTTTTCAACCGTTTTAGCCTCGACAACCAGATTGCCCGCGTCGGTCGTCACGATACCGATCAGGTTGGAATTTTCCGGCATGAAAACTTTCCAATTCTCACCGTAACCCGACCAGTCCTCGGTTCCATCGTTGGCGAAAAGCTGCTGCGTACCTGCGAGTGTCAGCGAGGAGTACACGTACACTTGATTCTCTCCGGTAAGCGAAAGGCTTCCGGTGTGGAAACTGCTGGCGTCGCTGAGTTTCATGTTCAGCGTGGCGTTGTTCAGCGAGAGGCTGTTCACCGACGAAATGGAACCGGCTTCGAAGGTGACGTTAGCGCCGTCGATACTCAGAGTGTTGGCGGTGATTCCACCATCGAACACGTACGTTCCCGTGCCGGAGATGGAGACGGAACCGCCCGCGTAAATATCGTTGCCTTCCGCTGCGGTGTTGCCGGAGAACGTTACCGTGTTGTTGGTGCCGGAGAATATCACGTTGCTATCGGTATAAATCGCACCGCCCTTGCTATTGGTACCAGTCGCTGAGTTGCCCGTAAAGGTTACGGTATTATTGCTGCCGGAGAATTTCACGTCCACCGGGATGGAGCCTTGCTTCAAAGCCGCAATCGCACCGCCACGAGCATCCGCAGCCGTTGCGGAGTTGTTTTCAAAAGTAATCGTGTTTCCGGTTCCGCCGAAGTTGATTTCATAACCGGTGGTTCCCTCGTTCACCGAAGAACGGCCCGCGTAGAGTCCTCCGCCGTAAGCGGTCGCGTTGCCCGTCGCCTTGTTTCCGGAGAAGGTAATCTCGTTGTTATCGGTGTTGACGTACGTCGAGCGGTTCGCAAAAACGGCACCGCCCGCAACGCCGCTGTTGTCCGTCGTGGCCTTCGCTTCGTTGTTGGAGAACGTGAGCGTCGCGCCGCCATTGCCGTCCAGCCCGCCCAGATACATGTTGGCTTCCACGTGCAGAGCACCCCCCTCGACCGCGTAGCGTGTCTGGCCGTCGCTGATTGTACCAGTCGCCGCCGTTCCGGTGCTGGTGTTCGCGTCAAATGTTGTTGTTCCGGTCAGTGCGAAATACCGCCCGCTTGTCGCGGTGTTATCGTCGCCCGACATGGCGGCAACGGCTCCAGCGGCAACCAGCCCGTTCGCTGTATTGTTCGTCACCGCGACGTTGTGCAGTCCCGAAGCCTTGTTGAGGTAACATCCCGCCACGCCGCCGATGACGTAACCGCCGGTGATGGTCGTGGTATTCCTATCGAAAACGACATTGCTGAGATTCATCGAATTGCCACCGTAAACCAACCCGCCGCCAATGCCCAAGCTGTTGATGTTGCTGTTCTCTCGGTAACTGGTAATGTTGTTTCCAGAGAACGTTATTGGGGTGTTGGCATCGCCTGTAAGCACCAGAGTGTTGCCGTTCAGGGCGGTTCCTATAAGACGGGCATTCGTGAAACTTTCCGTACCTTCGGTACCTTTTCCGACAGAAATCTCGGCATCCTTGAATTCCTGGGAACCGGAAAGGGTGTAATCCTCTCCTTTCGTCCATCCGGTCATGTTCTGACCGCTAAACAGGCCGCCGTAATACGTGCCTGTATTGTCATTGTCGCTTCCCACGACAATATTCTTCGTTTCCCACGTTCCTTCTGCGTTTTCTTCTGCGTTTGCCGGAATCATTCCGCTTGCAAACAGCGTTCCCAGAAGGAGGGAACCCATCATCCATTTCCAATCATTTCTTGCTTTCATCGTAGAACCTCACTCATTCTTGAAAGGGGAAACCCGGGGAACACACACACATTTGAGTTCACCTCTCCCCGAGGCTTATGCTGCCATTATGTCCACTTGTCGGATTTTCACAAGACCCAGAACGCCCCAAAGGGTGGAGATTTACCGACTTCTAACTTCTGGCATGGTTTTTACAAAAACTTTACCACGGCCTCCCCTCGGATTTACGTATTAAAAACGTTTTGCGGGGAAAAGTGGGGGGGATAGCGGGGAGATTTTTTCTCCGAAAAATTTTAAAAGGAGGGATTTTTTTGTTGACAGAGCCAATGACGCGAATTATAATGGGGAAATGATTCCTTTGTGAAAAGGGATTTTTCCTGAAGAACCAATCTTTTTTTTGAGGAACAGACCATGCCCTTAACAACGACTCTGCTTCGCGTATTCCGTTTTCAGGGGATAGCACTTGTCCTGTTTTGGACCGTTTCGCTTGCGTCGGCGGAGGTGGTGAACCACATCCAGGACGGCAGTTTTGAAGGGGTCGAAACCACCTATACGATCCGTAGCGCGACCTATGGTTATGTGATCTGGGGGGCGAATCAGCAACTGGTTGAAAACAAAGCCTCCGGGAATTTCGATAACGTGGGATTTTGGAAATGGAAGGTTTCTGTGGACGAGACGGGTACCAATCCCACACAATCCCTTGGATTTTACGGGCGTTTTGATCTGTCTAATGATGAGCAGAAGAATATGTTCACGAGCCAACCCGCGACGGATGGCACGTATGCGGCATTCATTCAGAATTTTAATAACAATGGTTACGGTACGGCAAGTTTGGAGCAAACGGTAAACACCCTGACGCCTGGTAAACTTTACTTCGTCCAGTACGATTACAAAGCGCGAAAGAACCAGACCGTCAATATCGCTTCCTCCATTTACTCGGACAGCGGTTCCATTGCGCTTCAGAACCCAGCTTCCATCTCCAATCCCGGCGACACAGTCCTTTACCAGACTTACGGCGGCCTTTTTTGCGCAACCGATTCTACCATGACGTTTTCCATTGCGAACAAGTCGTCGGAGGTTAACGATGTCTCGGTATTTCTGGACAACGTGCGATTGACCGCTGCGGCAGCCCAGAAAGCGTCGAACCTGGTGCGAGACGGCAGCTTTGAGACGGGAAACTACCAAACAGAAAACGGCTTTTATACCATTTGGTCGCCCAACCACAAGTCCGGTACGGGAGATTTTGAAAAGGGGAGCGGGATTTGGCAGTTCTCCACGGAAGGAACCACCAGCGAGTTTGGGGTATGTCCGGCGGGTTTTTATGGGCGTGGAACGACCAGCAACGCATTTGCCCTGGGACAGACCATCCCCGACGGCACGTATGTTGCCGGGTTGCAAAGCTATAGGGCGACTTCCGAGACGGCACCCGCCGTGGCGAGCATTTCGCAAACCATTTCCGGCATGGATACCGGCGAATATTACGGTATCGCGTACCATTACAACGCGCGACCGGGCAACACGGCACAACTTACATCGTCGCTTTCCGACGGTACAAGCACCACGACGTTCCAGAGTGGTGCGAGTGTCTCTCCCACAACGAATTTCAAGCAATATTCCGGGGTTTTCAAGGCGACTTCGGAGAATGCCACGCTGACGTTTTCCAATACGGCGGCGGCCGGGGTGGATTCGTCGCTGACGATTGATAACGTGCAGATGGTTCAGCTCCCCTCGACACCGATTGAGGCGGGGATGACACCGGTGCATGCGTTGGACATGACGACCGCTAAAACCCAATCTTACAACAGCACGGGCGTACCGTACGCGTACAACGCCAGCGATTCCCTGAGTGGCAAACTGTTTGACAAGGTGGGGTATTACGTCGAGCTGCTGGATCAGAACAATCAGCTTCAAACGTTGTACATCACGATGGACGCGTTCACTACCGACGCTTCCAAAATCGGCGTCCCGGCCAACGCCAACGCCAGCGGATATCAGGCGTTCAACGGTACGGAGCTGACCGGCGTGCAGGTGGTTTCTACCGTCAACGGTGTTTCGCGAACCCTGAATACGGGCGGCAAGCTGGAATACTGGGCGGGCAACTACGGCCAGTATCTCGACAACCAATACAACGGTTTCGACAGCATGAATGGGGGAAACGGTTTCGGTTCCATGCAGATTCATGACGCCACGACAGGGGAAACGCTTTTCTCGTTTAGTGGTTGGGGCAGCAACGGCCCGAACTACGCGACGGTAGGAATTGGGAACAGCAACAATACGTTCTCTGGTATTCCCACAACCGATTGGACGGGAACCGGCACGATTAAAAACGGCACGTACGCGGTGGCGAATCTCTATTCGTTTGTTCATGAGGCCGACGCGGTGCTTTCCACCAACGGTACGCAGCTTTTCCAGCGGGACGGTTCGACGGGCGAAGCGACGATTGCCGGAACGTGGGAGGCGATTTCCAACGAAACGATCGCTGAAATACAGATTTCCGCCAACGGTACGGACTGGACGAGCGTGATGATCAACCGCGACGAGAAGTCGTATTCGGGAACGTTGACGTTGGAAACGGGGTGGCACAACGTTGAAATTCGGGCGTTGGACGCGTCGGGCGACGTGTTGACATCCACGTTCGAGAAGATCGGAATTGGCGAGATTTTCATCACTGCGGGGCAATCGAACGCGGCGAACTACGGGGGTGCGGCGCAGTATTCGCGCAGTGGCAATGTTTATGAGTATGACGTCAACACGGGGAAATGGTCGCTTTCGGTGGATCCGCAGTCCGGGGCGACCGGTACGGGAGGTAGCACGTGGCCGGTGATGGGGGACAACCTTTCCGAAATGTTGGGGGGTGTGCCGGTCGGGGTGATCTCCACGGCGGTGGGGGGTTCTTCCATTCTTTCGTGGGATCCGGATGGTGGGGGGAATTATGCGCGTCTGAAGGCCGCTATCGAAGCGATGGATGGGCGGGTCGCCGCGATTTTGTGGCATCAGGGGGAAACCGACTCGGCGGGAAATAACAGTTCGGTAACGCCGGAGCAGTACCAGGAAGCGCTTGTAGAACTCATCACCGCGACGCAAGGGCTTACTTCCACGCTTTCCGATTCGGAAGTGGCCTGGATGGTGGCGTTGGTCAGCTATTTCAATGGCATGACGGACGAGGAGCTTCGCGCCGCCCAGCGGGGTGCCGTGGCCAATACGGAAAACACCTATCTTGGCCCCGATTCCGACGCGTTGTCCAGTCTGCTTTATCGAATCAGTGATACGAATGTTCATTTCAACGATTATGGGCTGAACGTGTTGGGCGAACAGTGGGCGTTTTTGTTGGGGACGCAGCTTTACGGCCTTCCGGAGCCGACGTCGTGGTCGTTGTTGTTATTGGGGCTGGCGTTTCTGATGCGTAGGAATGGCAAGGCGGGGAAGGCATGAAAAGGATTTTACCGCGTGTGCAGGGGACAAAAGGCCCGGAGGGGGATCTGGATAGAGGGAGACCAGAAGTGGAACGCCTCTCTCCCGGAGCGGTTGCACCCGGACCCGGCAGCCGTAATGTGCCGCCCGCACCCGGTCGTACCGACTCAATAATCGTAGGCGTAGCCGGGCTGGAAGCCGTTCTGAAAGTAAGGGAGGCCAGAAGCTTTAGCGCCTGCCTCACGACGCCACTGGCAACCGGCGGCAGCCGTAATGTGTCGCCCCGCACCCGGGGCAGGGAGGCCAGAAGCGTAAGCGCCTGCCTCACGACGCCACTGGCAACCGGCGGTAGCCGTAGTGTGCTGCCCGCACCCGGGCCCAGAAGCGCTAGCGACTGCCTCACGACGCCACTGGTAATCGGCGGTAGCCGTAGCGTGCCGCCCCGCACCCGGGGCAGGGAGGCCAGAAGCGCAGCGCCTGCCTCCCGACGCCATTGGCAACCGGCGGCAGCCGTAGTGTGCCGGCCGCACCCGGCCTTTACGTTGGTGGAGTTGTTGGTGGTGATAGCGATTATAGGGATGTTGGTGGGGTTGTTATTGCCGGCGGTGCAGCAGGCGCGGGAGGCGGCGCGTCAGATGCAGTGTAACAATCAGTTACGACAGATGGCGTTGGCGTGTTTGAATCATGAGAGTCAGCTTCGGAAGTTCCCGTCGGCGGGCTGGACGTGGACGTTTATGGGGGATCCGGATCGTGGTTTGGGTCGAACGCAGCCTGGGGGGTGGTCCTTTTCGATATTACCGTTTATTGAGCAGAACGCGATGTACATGTACGGATCGAACAATCTTCCGGACACGCCGGACAAGACGAAGCTAACGGAGGTATTGCAGATGCCGTTACCGATCTTTTACTGTCCGTCGCGTCGTACGGCAAAGACGTATCCTGGGGCGAATGATTCGTTGGTGAACGGCACATCGTCGGCGTTGAAGGAGGGTGGGGTAGCGTACGTGGCGAAGATGGACTATGCGGCAAACTATGGGGGGTATTCGTCCAATCCAGGGGACATTCGGTATCATCCGTCGGATTATACGCAGGCGAACACGTATCAGAAGAACAATTCGTGGCCGACGCAGAAGGCGAACGGGGTGATTTTCAGTTGCAGTGAGACGCGGGTAGGGGAGATTCGAGACGGGCTGACGAACACGTATTTGGTGGGGGAGAAGTATCACAATTCGGACACGTACGAGACGAACGGGTCATCGAATGACGACAATGGGGCGTATATTGGGGCGGATCGGGACAATTGTCGTTGTACGAAGGTGGCGTCGGACACGGTACCGATGCAGGATCGCAGTGGTTATGGGAACGACGATTATCGATTTGGGAGTTGTCATGCGGGGGGATTTGGGATGGCGATGTGTGATGGTTCGGTGCATCGGGTGGTTTACAGCATTGATTCAAAGGTGCATTATTGTTTGGGGGTTCGGAACGACGGGGCGAGGTATACGGACGGGACGAACGTGCAGGTGAGGCTGCCGGATTGATTTTTGGGGGGGGAGCGTTACGACCCGTCCATAGGGAGGTTGGTGTTTAGCGTATTTCGACGGTTCCGATACGGTAACGTTTTTGGCCGTCGGAGTTGGGGTAGGGAAGTTCTAACGTTGGGGTACCGTCGCGGCGTCCAACGGAGACGTACACGTCGTACACCCCTGGTCGGGTCGTGGGAGCCACAAGTCCGGCGACGAATTCGGAGGTATGTTCCCTGGTTGGGATGGCGTTTGGAGGGCCGACGGGGAGCGTTTTCATGTCCAGCGTTTCGTCGGACAGCACGGCGACCAGGCCTCCTTGGGCATCTTTGAACGACAGGGTGAAAAATCCGCCGGGATAGCATGGGGCGACCCCTGCGTTGCTCCAGACGGTTCGGACGGTGAAGCGTTCGCCGCGTTGGACGACTTTGGGATAGGTGATTTCCCGAAGTTGGATTCGGTAACCGAGGCGGAGGTTCATGCGTTGGATTACGTCCTTGTCCAGCTTCCATTCTTCCTGCGGCCACCAGTGAATCGACATGTACGCGGCGTGGTATTCCTCTACGGATTTTTCCAGCAGGGTGGTGTCCCATGCTTCTTTTTTAACGGAGCTTCCGCGGTGTTCATGTTCCAGAATAACCGGGAGTGTTCGCCAGAAACGGTCGGCCATATCGGCGTGATACCATTGCCGGGGAGCTTTCTGGACCAGGATACTGTCGTCCCGCAGCGTGACTCCTTGGGTGCGGGCGTAATCGGTACAGGGGTATTCGCCGGTCACGTTTCCGGGGCCGTCCACGTCGTCGCTGATGCAGAGCAACGTGTCGGGAAACGCTTCGCAGTGCATGGCGATATGTTTTTTGACGATTTCAAACGTCTGTTCTTTGTTGAGGCGACTGCTGCCTCCGGTGTGTCCTTCCCCCCACATGCCGAAGGTTCCGACGTCGATGAAGGCGATGTTGGGATTGCCGTTGTAGCGTCGTCCGGCGGCGGTGAGGAAGTTTTTCAGCTTGGCCAGATAGATCGGGTCGTCAAATACCGGGTCCACTTTGTCGCCGTTCGGGTCGGGGCCTTTCGACCATGTGTATCGTGTTCCTTGGGCACCGGCGTCGAACACCCATTGGGGGGTGGCGTATTCCAGCCAGCTTTCCGAGCAGGTGAATCGGAAGGCGACCTTTTTTCCTGCCGCGATCCAGCGTTGTGCGGGGGTGTCGAGGATGGCCCAGTTGAATTTTCCCTCCTCCGGTTCAAGATACGTCCAGGGAATCCGCAGGTAAACGGTCGAACACCCCTCGAACCAGTCGAGCGTATCGGACGGTTCCAGCCTGCTGCCGTAGTTGCCCGGCACGTTGGAGTAAAAGTGCATCGTCCAGCCCATGTCGGGGTTGAGGAGCGCTTTTCCGTTATCTTGCGGTCGAACGGTGATGGATTCCTCCGCGATGGCAGGCAGGCAGAGGGAAACGGCCAGTAAAATCGTCCATTTTTTCATGGTTTCTCCTTAAAATTGAAGGGGTGAGGGGGGGCCTTCATCCGCCGCAACCCGGCTCGAAATTTGTGTGCCCATCGTGTGCGTTTCCGACACAAAGGTGGGGAAGGTTTTCTGTATGGTACTCTGTCGGGGCCGAATTGTCAAGGCGTTTGCCAAAACATGCAAAGTTGGCGTCGGCCTTAAAAGGCTGGAAGCTCGGTAGTTCTAACGATTGCGCTTCCAGCCTCTGGGAAGGAACCCTTTTGAAAAAGAGGTTCCTCCCCAGACCCCACCTCCCAAAACTTTTCAGTGCGCTCACTGCGTTCGCTATGTTATGGTTATGAGTGTTTATTTTATACATGGATACGACACGATGCACTGCGAAAATCGACGTGATCGGCGTAAAGGCCATCGCGAACGACGCTCCCCACTCCATTGGAAAGCCTCCGTTTTTTATCTTTTTTAAGAAATTTTTGGAAAATTTTAAAAAGATTGTTGCAAAGCGGGCGATCCGGTGCTATAATGACCCCGTAACGTTGTCGGCCTGTGCTTTGTTCAACGCAACGGCAGGGTCGGGAGTCCTTCCGTGGCTTTTTTGGAAATTTCATGCTTGGAGAAAAAATGATGGAGAAATCAATGCGATTGCGTTTCGTGTTAATTTGCGGGGGGGGGGTAAAATAGCGACTTTTCTTCGGGCGGCGCTTCTCGCGGCCTGTCTGGTTTTTCCCGGTGTCTGTTCCGGGGAGGTCTACTATTATAGTGGATTCAATAACGGTATCACGGGGACGGGTTACTGGACAAGTTCCAGCGGAAGTCATCCGACATCTTTTGTGTCAACGGACACGTACGTTCTGGATCGCGGAACGGATGCCAATAATGCGACCACTCGGTTGATTGGTCCGTTCACGTTTGGCGGGACACTTTACGCCGGGTATCAGGACGACGGGAAAACCGGCACGTTGACGTATGCCGACACGACCGCCCGGATGTGTACCAAGGGAAATTCGCAGGTGAATACCGTCACCTTTACGAAAATGTACATGGGGAACCTGCGGATCAATCAATGGACCACCCCCGATGGTTCTCCGTCGCTCCCTTATTGGGCGGTTTTTAAGGGGGATATCGTCTTTGGCGACGGGACGAACGCAGGAGGTGTTCTTAACGCGGGAAATGTTCTTTTCGATGCTCGGGCCAATGAGGGGGGAACGGGAGGTTTTCGAAATCTGGTCTTTGCCGATTCGCTGACAGGAACGGGGACGTTTTTCATGGCCAATGTGAAGAACGGCCACGGTGTGCTGTTGGCCGGTGAGAACGCGGATTTAGGGAAGGTGGACTGGACGATTCGCCAGGGAACGCTGACGGTGGGAACGGCGGCCAACACGACGCTGGGGCTTTCCGCCAGTGCCAGCCGATTGGGAACGAACAGTACGGTGACGTTCGATTCCAACGCGGTGATTCCTCTGGATAATACAAACGGTGTGGATTACACTTCTTCTGCGGCCAACGGAACCGACAAACCGGCATTGGTGTTCTATACGCCGTCGGATCAGACTTCCGACAACTCCACCGTGACCGTCACGACCGCAAGCGGGACCAATTCCACGCTGAGCATAACGGGTGCGGGAACGGTTCTTTTGGGAAGTGCCAGCGTTTCCAATTTCCTGATGGAAGAAGGGACGTTCTCCAACGCTTCCGACGGGACGTTCCGTGTGACGGATACGGCGAATATTCGGGGAGGCAAGGCGACCCTGAACGGTGCCGACGTGGACGCGAAAGGGTTTTACGTGGGGGTTTATACGACTGAGGAAGCGGGGACGTCGGCGGTGAAGGTTTCCGATGTCACGATCAACGGTTCCGTCACCACGGCCGACCTCGATATTGGCGTCAACAACAAAATCGGCACGACGGGAAGCACGACCACGAAATTCACCATGGAGGGCGATTTGCTGACGGTTAACGGTGGTACCGGGACACTCAGCTGGGCATGTAAAGCAGGGGAGGTTGCCGGGACGGACCGGGTATCGAATGACAAGACCGTGATTGATTTGTCGGGCGTGGAAAATGTTTCCCTGACGGCCAGCGCCCTGAATATTGCGTATGCCAATGGGAATGGCACTTGGAGTTGCGGAGCGAATGTCCAGTTCGGAACCAACAATACGATCGTGGTCGATACGTTCCGTTTTGCGGACAGTAATGCCGTGGCCGGATTGTACGACGACAACGTGTTGGTACTCGGTGAAGGGAATAACATCATTCAGGCGAACGATATTATCTGGGGTGGTTACAAAAGTGGATGGACGATTGGCGGTGCGGAGGTTTCCGTCCGGCTGGGAGAAAACGACGCGAAAACCGCATCGGTCGTTATCGGTGGCAAAACGGCAGGTTCCAAAGCGAATTTGTCCGTGGGTCGTAATGGAGGGTATACTGGAATGGCGAATTCCTCCACGGTCGATTTGACGAACGCAGCCACGGCAGCGTTGACGCTGGGAACCCTGACCATCGCACCGTATGGGGGTGGAAGTTCGTATACCGGCAAACTTTTGCTGGGCGAAAATGTTTCCCTGTCGGCCGATTCGATTCGACTGGGAACGTCCGGTCTTTCCAATGCCACGCTTTCCATCCAGAGCGGAACGCTCGACCTTTATGGTGCGATGACGGAAAGCGGAACGTCCGTTTTCCAGATGGACGAAGGAGAGATCAACCTGCACATTCGCTCCGAATCCCAACTTGCGACACCGTTGTTGTGTGCCGATACGCTGACGCTTTCGGAGGATGTTTTGCTGGATTTCCTGTTTGACGGGGCGTACCAGCCTTCCGTGGAAACGCCGGAGATTACCGTGTTCCAGACGAGTACGGCCTCCATGACGGCACTGTCCGATCTGGTGGGGGGCGACTGGTCGAAACTCTTTGGCGCGACGGCGAATCACTACTTCAACTTTTCCGCTGACGGCACGAATCTCTACGCGAATATCGACACCGCAGCCGTCCCGGAACCGGCGACCTGGGTCCTGATGTTGCTGGGATGTTTGCTTTGGTGCCGACGGAGGATTCATGGTTAATAATGGTTAATGGTTAATGATTAATGATTGCTTTTATTCCATTGGTTCCGTTGGGGGAAAAGATGAGCGAAAATGTTGTAGGGATTTTCCCGTGGGGCGGTAGCCGTAGCGTGTCGCCCTGCACTTGGGGCAGGGAGGCCAGAAGCGTTAGCGCCTGCCTCCCGACGCCACTGGCAACCGGCGGTAGCCGTAGTGTGCTGCCCGCACCCGGGCCGGAAGCCGTAGTGTGCCGGCCGCACCCGGGGCCAGGGTTCACGTTGGTGGAGTTGTTGGTGGTGATAGCGATTATAGGGATGTTGGTGGGGCTGCTTCTTCCCGCAGTGCAGCAGGCACGGGAAGCGGCCCGCCGGATGCAGTGTACGAACAACCAGAAAAATATCGTTCTGGGGATTTTGAACTACGAATCGGCTCAACGCTGGCTTCCCGCCGGGCGATTGGGGGCGGATAACGAGTTTTGCAATAACCAGCCGCCGAACAGCCAGGCCCAGTACCGCTACGGTTCGAGCGGTTTCCTTACGATTTGCCCGTACCTTGAGCAGCAGGCACTGTACGAGAGCATGAATTTCGGGAAGATTTTGCCGAATCAGCAGGATGCAACGACGTCGGACTATGTGGAGAGCGAGGTATCGCGATTTGCGGGGGAGCGTCCGGCGGTATTTGTGTGTCCGAGTGACGATTCGGCGCCGACGATCCCTTCGGGGGCGAGTTTTCGTTCGTACACGAAGGAATGGACGGTATTTGAGGAGAGTGCCACGGGGAGTTACGCGTTTTGTTGTGGGAACAAGCCTGGTTCGGGATGTTCGATGAAAATGACGACCGACGGTTCGTTTGGCTACTACATTCGCCGTCAACTTTCCGAGATTCGAGACGGGCTTTCCAGAACCTTTTTCATCGGGGAAGTGGTCTGCTCCGACACGAACAACGGGCGGAATATCTGGTTTTATGCGTGTCGTCAGCGGGATTGTTTTCGGTGGACGTACAATCCGGTGAATTCGCGTCCTGGGACGCGTCCGTGCGAGTACGACAACCTCCCGTCCGGCACCTACGAAAGCAGTTACAACCATCGTGCGAATGGGGCGTTTGCGTCGGAGCATCCCGGCGGTGCACACTTTGCCATGGGGGATGGACACGTCACCTTCATCAACGAAGGAATCGACACCACGGTCTATCAGGCCATGGCGACGCGTTCGGGGAATGAAACGGTCAATTATACGGAATGACAGATGATGAAACGGGTTTTGATTCTCTTTTTGGCCATTGGGTTTTGCGTGGGGTGCGGGGATGGTCGTCCTCGGCGGTATCCCGTTATGGGAACGCTGCTTATCGACGGCAAGCCGGCGGAGCTTCCGGAGAATTTTATCGGTGTGGCAGCCGTCACGTTTCGCCCGGAATCGGGGGGGCGGGATGCGTATGCTAATTTGAATCCGGACGGAACGTTCCAGGTCGGCAATTATGGGGTGGAGGATGGCTGCCCCCTGGGAAAATTCCAGGTTGCGGTTCAGTTTTACAAACTGGTTGGCTCGGTGAAAAAATCGCTCATCCCGCTCCGTTACGAGGAATACGCCACAAGCGGTCTGGGCGTCACCATTGACAAAGAGACGCGAAATGTTACCATAGAGATCAGCAGTCAATGATGTTTACCGCATGGACTGCGTTTTATTTTCCCCTTTCCAGAAGGAGTTTTTTATGAAGAAGATGCTTCCCGTCGTGTTGGTTTGGTTTGCCTCGGTCGTGATGGCTCAGGAAAAGTCGCTTTTTTTGCAGCCGTGGGACGAGAGCCTTCCGTATCCTGCCGCGTCGGAAGTGGAATTTCCGGAGGGGTTGCGGCATGTGGTCGTTCAGGACTGCGATACCGATCCGGAGTGGAAATTTTTGCACGAGACGGCGGTCGGGTTTTGCGGCGACGAGCTGGTGGTGGCGTGGTATAACAACCGGGAACACGAATTGAACGGCAAGACGATTCAGCGTGCCCGACGTTCGCGGGATGATGGGAAAACCTGGTCGGAACCGGAGCTGGTCAAAGGGGTTCCGGAGGATACGATGAAATACGTGGGGATTCAGTTTCTGGAGCAGGATGGGAAATTCTACGCGTTTTCCAACATGGAATTTGAGAAAGGTTCCGAAAGCCTCGCGGACTGCCTGCTGATGGAATACGACAAAGCGGCCCAAAAATGGAACGATGTGGGAATGGTCTGCAAGCGGTTTCTGGCCATGCAGCAGCCGATTTTGATGGACGATGGAAATTACGTGATTACAGGGAGTTACAACATCCGGGACGGGGCGAACAACGGGGTGATTCCGGTGGTTTACGTGTCGCAGGGGAAAGAGATTTCCAAACCGTGGACGCGGTACCTGATGGACACGGAGTACGTCAACGTTTTTGCGGAAACGGCAATCGTGGTCAACGGGGCGAATATCCTCGGCGTGACGCGGCTGGAGGCGTCGCCGTATCCGAATTTCTACGAAAGCAACGACTTTGGAAAAACGTGGCGGAAGCTGGCGAACAACACGTTCCTGGCCTGTAGCTCGAAATTTGCGGCGGGGACGCTCTCCAACGGCGTGCGGTATATCCTCTACAACCTGCCGCATTTTCCGCGGGACGCCCAGGGAAAACCGCAGCTGGACAAGCTCAATCGTAACCGTCATACGCTGGTTATTGCCACCGCCCAGCCGGGGGAGAAGGCGTTTACGAAAATCTGGAAACTTTCCGACCCCACCACGGAAACGAAGCAGTCCCTGTCGCATTATCCATGTGCGGTGGAGCATGACGGCAAGCTGTACGTCAGCTACACGGGCCAGCACACGAAACGCAACTGCGGCTTGACCATTCTTCCGATCGCGTCGTTGAAAAAATAGCCCGGATTGGATTGGATTGAGCGTGAACGGGGCGTACTCTGGGTATTCCCCGTTCGTGTTATGTCGTCTCTCGGATCGCTACGCTTTTCAATATTTATATTTTTCTCGAGCATCCCCCCCTTGTGCCATAATGTAATTTTGTATTACAATAACAAAAAATATGTTCTTGGAATTTCAATGATTAAAGGAGTCGCATGATGAAGATGAAAAGGATGCTGGTTGGGTTACTGGTGGTGATGATTTCGGGAGTTGCGTTGGCGCAGGAACCGGTGAGGAAATGGACTTCCAAAAAAGGGAAGGTTATCATCGAGGCAGCGTGGGATTCCGAAAAGGATCCCGACGAAAAAACGGTTTTTTTGCTGAAGGAGGGGAAACGACTCAAATATTCGTTTGAGAAACTTTCCGAAGCGGACCAGAAATACGTGACCGAAGGCCGTGCCCGAATCGCCAAAGAAAAGAAAGATTCGAATCAGAAGAAAGTCGCAGCGCTTCCCAGCAAGGTTCGCACCTTGCAGGCCAAAGCGGAACAGGGAGATGCCGAGGCACAATATAACCTGGGTCTTTACTATGCAGAGGGGGAGGACCAGGGGGGCGAACCCAACCTTGCCAAAGCGGTGGAATGGTTCATCAAGGCGGCGGAACAGGGGAATGCACCGGCACAATTTAATCTGGGGTCTTGCTATTATTATGGCGATGGCGTGAAACAAGACTTCACCAAAGCGGTGGAATGGTTCACCAAAGCGGCGGAACAGGGAAGTCCTGAAGCACAATACAATCTTGGGGTTTGCTACCAAAATGGTGAGGGGGTTAAACAAAACCCCGCCAAAGCGATGGAATGGTTCACCAAAGCGGCGGAACAGGGGGATACGCTGGCACAATATAATCTTGGGTTTTGCTACGAAAACGGCCTGAGTGTCGATAAAGACCTCACCAAAGCGGTGAAATGGTACACCAAAGCGGCAGAGCAGGGGAGTGCTCTGGCACAATATAGTCTTGGGGTTTGTTACCAAAATGGCGTGGGGGTTGATAAAAACCCTGCCAAAGCGATGGAATGGTGGACGAAGGCGGCCGAGCAGGGGGATGCTCTGGCACAATATAATCTTGGGTTTTGCTGCGAAAATGGCCAGGGCGTTGATAAAGACCTCACCAAAGCGGTGGAATGGTACACCAAAGCGGCCGAACAGGGATTTGCTCCGGCGCAATATAGTCTTGGGGTTTGCTACCAAAACAGCGTAGGTGTCGATAAAGACCCTGCCAAAGCGGTGGAATGGTTCACCAAAGCGGCAGAGCAGGGAATCGATCCGGCTAAAGAAAAGTTGAAAGAACTAAAAAAATAACGGTTCGGGGAGCATGGCGATCCTCCGATTTTAACCGTTTTTGCTGTGTGGAATATGCGTATTGCAGGAAAGGCGACTTTTTAAGGAATCGCGACCCCCTCCCTGCGCCATAATACAATTTTGTACCATAATAAAAGGAATATCTCTTGTGAATTTCAATTGTTAACGGAGGCGTACGATGAAAAAAATGCGGGTTGGGGTGGTGGTCGTGATTTTGTTGGTGGTCGTGGTGATATCGGGGCTTGTATTTGTGCGAAAATCTGGATGGGATTTTCCCAATGTCTTTAATTTGAATCATGCCATGGAAAATTACACGGTCTTGACGTTACAAGTCGAAGCAGCACAGGGAGATGTTCTGGCGCAATATAATCTTGGGCTTTGCTACTACTGCTGTGTCCAAAAAATAAATAATATTCGTCTAAAAGTTTTCGGAGGGGTGGGCGTCCCCGCCCACCCATTAGGGCGTAAGCCCTAACAAAAGGTTAGGAAAAGGCTAACGCCTTTTTTGGTGGGCGAGGACGCCCACCCCTCCGTAGACATTGCCATAATTTATAAGAGGGACGCAACACTGCTATGGCGAGGGGGTTGAACAAGACCTCACCAAAGCGGTGGAGTGGCTTACCAAAGCGGCAGAGCAGGGAAACGAGCCGGCTAAAGAAAAGTTGAAAGAACTAAAAAAATAACGGTTCGGGGAGCGTGGCGATCCTCCGATTTTTATCGTTTCCAGGCGGTGTGGATACAAGTCTTACACGACGGCTTCTGTCGTCTTGCTGGAAAGCGTAAATCCCTCGTTTTGGCCTACGAAAGCGGTTTTTAGAAGGAGCCTTTAGAAGGTGGTGTAAAAAATTTTGGGGGAAGTTCTTTTATCCCCTTGAATCCGCTGGTAAAAAGGTTAAAATGGAGGGCGTTCCTTTTCGTAAGAGAATTCCTTTTAGGGTACTCCACGCCTGTTGGCAAATTTATGGATAAAATTATTGGTCGTGCGATATTGGCGCTTTTGGCACAGTTTCTCAGCGGAGCGTCGTCACGATGGTACCAGTCCCAACCGGACACGTGCCAGCGGGTATATTATGCCAATCACACGAGCCATTTAGATATTTTGGTGATTTGGGCGTCGTTGCCGGCGTATGTGCGTAAGGTGGTTCGTCCGGTGGCGGCCAAGGATTACTGGTCGGCGGGGCCGATTCGGCGGTACATTGCCAAGCGGTTGTTCAACGCGATTTTGCTGGAGCGTCAGAACGTTTCGGTGCATCGGAATCCGGTTGCCGGGCTGCTGGACGAAATGGAGGACAAATACTCCATCATTATTTTTCCTGAGGGGGGGCGGCAATCTTCCGACCAGATGGCGGAATTTAAGAGTGGTTTGTATTACATGTGCAAACACCGACCGGAGCTGGAGTTGGTGCCGATATATATTGACAACATGAATCGCATTCTGCCTCGTGGAACGTACCTTCCGGTTCCGCTTTTAAGTCGGATCGTGTTTGGGCCACCGTTGTGGCTGGAGAAAAACGAGAAAAAGCAGGATTTTCTGGCACGTGCGCGGCAGGCGGTGTTGGATTTGAAAGGAAAATAATTCGTGGATTACCGGACACTGGGATTGGTATTGATCGTGTTGGCGCTTTTGGGGAGCGCGTCGATAGTGGCGTCGCTTTTACAGCGTCAGTCCGTACCGGGGATGGATCCGCTGATATTGGACAAATTCTGTTCCCGGTTGCGGGGATGGTGGCTTTTTTTGTCGCTGGTGGCTGCCGCGATGCTTTTGGGAAATGGGGTGGTGGTGTTCCTGTTTGGTGGCATGTCGTTCTGGGCGATGCGGGAGTTCATCACGTTGACCCCTACACGACCGGCCGACCACCGACCGTTGTTTCTGGTTTTTTTCATCTGCATTCCGTTACAGTTTTTGTTGGTATGGCTGGAGCTTTATGATGTATACTCGGTCTTGATACCGACGTATGTCTTTTTGCTGATCCCCATATTCATGGCCATTTTTGGGGATACGAAGCGTTATCTGGAGCGGGTGGCGCAGATTTCGGCAGCACTTTTGATTTGTGTTTACTGTTTGAGTTACGCGCCGGCGTTGTTGACGCTGGAATCCCGTCCGGAGGAGGTGCCGAGTCCCACGTCGGCGGTGGAGGCGGCAGCGGTATCGGAATCGGTTGCGGAGGGGGCGGCAAGGGGGTCGGCGTCGCTTTCCGGGGTGGAGAATGCAGCGACGGGGGCGGGGCTGCTCTGTTTTTTCCTGTTGATGACGCAGTTGACGGAGATATTCCAATACGTTTCGCTTCAGTTTGTGCCAACGCAGCATTGCATTGCACCGTCGATCAACACGTCGCGGACGTGGGAGGGGCTGGCGACAAGCTGCCTGGGGGTCATGCTGGCGGGGACGTTGCTTTATTGGGCGACGCCGTTCCCCTTTTGGCTGGCAGGGATCATGTCGTTTGTGATTGCGGTAATGAGCTTTGGCGGCTCGTTGACGTTATCGGCCATCAAGCGGGATCGTGGGGTGCGTGATTATGGAACGTTGGTGGTGGGGCATGGGGGAATATTGGATCGAATCGACACGATCTGTTTTTCCGCACCGATTTTCTTCCATTTAACGAAGATGTATCTCTATTTTGCCACGGCCGCAACCCCAGGAGACGTGACCGCGATGTTATTTTCATGGCTGATGCTCTATAGCACTTTGGGAATTGATAATTGATAATTATTCTTGTTCCGTTTTTTGATGCATCGTGCGGGAAGCTGTTGGGGTTTGAGAGACGCTACCGAACCAGAGCGTTGCCATCCCGAAAATAGACGCGTCCGTCGGCAATCCACTGCAATACCTGCGGGAGTAAAACCTGCTCGGCATCCCGCATGACACGGTTCTGGAGCGTTTCGGGCGTGTCGTCGGGCAGGACGGGAACCGCCTTTTGCGCCAGAATCGGCCCCGTATCGGTTCCACAATCCACGAAATGCACCGTCGCCCCGGCCAGCTTCACCCCACGCGCAATGGCCGCCTCGTGAACCTTCAGCCCATGATACCCCTTGCCACAAAACGACGGGATGAGCGACGGGTGCATGTTGATCATCCGATGTTCGTATTTCTGGACGATACTTTCCGGCAGCACGACCAGAAATCCGGCCAACACGACCAGATCGGGCTGGAAACCGTCTATCATTTCGAGCAGTTTCTGATGAAAATCGCTCCGGTTCTCAAACGCTTTGGGCGAAAGAAACCGCACCGGAACGCCCGCCAGACACCCCCGCTCAAGGGCCACCGAATGCGGGTTGTTGCTGATAATACCCGCCACCCGGACGCCGGTTAATTCTTTGCGTTCAATCGCGTTCAGGATGGTTTGCAGGTTGGAACCATTTCCTGAAACAAGCACGACGATATTCAACATTTCACTCTCCCGTATTTCGATACGCGAGTATTATAACGGAAAAATAAAAAATGGCAAGCGCCGTTCTCCCCCGGATACCCCTTCGGGAGGATTCAGGCTTGGGGCACGTTCTTTGCCGGATTCAAATTTTCTCCCGTTTTCCGAATCCGTTTGACAAAAACCTTCCCCAGAGGGCTGATCAAAAGCGCCGGCGTGAGGAACATATCCGCCAGAACCGCCGTCACCAGCAAAATGCAAAGCATCCACGCAAAACGTGCTACCGGCATGAAACCGCTTGCACAGAACACCAGGAACGAAAAACCACAAATGAACGCGGTCTGGAGCATGGCGTTGGCACAGTGCGTGTAGGCGTAAATCACGGCGTCCCGTCGTTCCCGTCCGTCGGCAATCCCCCGTTTGAACCACGTGAGGAAATGGAGCGTTCCGTCCACCGTAATTCCCAACGCGACGCTGGCGGTCATCATGGAACCAATGTCGATTTCGATGTTCAGAAACGCAAAAATGCCGAAAATCACGACGCTGGGAAAGATGTTCGGCAGCATGGCCACAATCCCGGCACGAACGCCGCGAAGCAAGGCGATCATCGTGACGACGATCAGCCCAAAGGCCATGAAGAAACTGTCGATCAGGTCTTTCAAAAGCTGCTTTTGTGCCTGAAACACCAACGGAATGGCCCCGGTCACGACGGTAGAAACCTCCTCGACACGCAAATGCGGGCGGCCTTTTTCCGGCTTGAAATTTTTCCGTTCGGCAAATTTCTTCGCGATGGCGGCCAGGTGCGGCGAATCCTTCACCCGCTGTTCGGCGATACGGCAATCGATTCCCGCGTCGTACAACGTTTCGTAAACCACCCCTTCCAGTTTCTTCAAAAAGGGTGCGTAATCCATTTGCAGGTTGGCTGGAACCCGCAGGCTGATACGCCAGAGCCATTCTTCCGGAGCGTCGTAGAAATAGCCGGAACCTTTCAAAGCATCGATATTCTCGCCGAGCTGTGTGTTCGCTTTCCGTCGGGCGATCGCGGCCCCCGAACCTCGGCGGGTTAGCTTGGGCAGGTCGGGCAGAAAGTCCAAAAGCGTCATCGTCCCGTCGGCCCCCTCGACCTGAGAAACCGCATCGTCCACCAGCTTCACCAACTCGCACTGCTCCAGCCAGGTGCAATCCTCATTCCCCGCCTTCGGAATCCGCAGGATCACCTCGATCGGAACCAGCCCGCCGAATTTCTCCTCCAGATAGTTATAATCTATAATGACTTCGTTTTTATCCGGAAGCATCCCGTGCAGCGAAACCGTCGTTTTCAACGTGCATTCCAGCTCCGGCCCCGCGTCGGTATGCTGTATCTGGAACATGCAGGGAAGTGCCAGCCCCAAAAGAATCAGGGCGATGGCAATGATCCCCCAGTGCGTTCGCGCGATAAACAGGGCCAGCATGTGCCAAAGCCGGTCGCTTTTTCGATTCATGGCCAGCTTTTTTTCCTGCCCCCCGGTGTGAATCCCGGAAAGGGTATAGCGAAACGGCGGCACGTTTTCCCACCACGACGGCAAAAACAAAAACAGGCAAAGGGTTCCCAATGACAGGGACAAGGAGGAGTAAATGCCGAAATTACGAATCGGTGTCACCTGACTGATCGCCAGCGACCCCATCCCCAACACCGTGGTAAACGTCGCCAGAAAACAGGGAAGCCACCCCTTCCGCAGGGTGCTCATCACGGCCCCCTTTTCCCCCGTTTCACGCACCGCGTCCCGGTAGTAGTTGGCCAGATGAATCCCGCATTCCAGCGTCAGCACAAACACCAGCGACGACACCAAAAGCGAAATGGAATCCATATGCGACCCGGTGAAATAAATCAGTCCGGGGCCAAATTCCTCGTTCAGAATAGCCAGCGAGAATACCGTTACCGTCAGCACAAAATTCCGAAGCGAGACGGCCAGCAGGCAGAAACAGACCGTCGCGAAAATGGGGAGCAGCGTCCGCCGGGACGTGTTGCTGGCGTCGTCGATGGCCACGCTGTCGCAGCTCGAACCGGCGATATGAATCTGCTGGTGCGAAAGCCCGGTGAAAAGCATGGTATCGTCGTAAACCTTTTTCAGAACCGCGTGCCGATCCTGCGCCCCCACAGGCGACATGACCGCGACGATCGCCCCCTGCTTGCGGTCGCGGCTGATCAGCCAGCCGGAAAGCCGCTCCTCCGCCAAAAGTCGCGGACGTTTGGGCGGGTCCAGATTCTGAGCAGCATACGCAGCACGAATATCCTTTTCCAGCTTCTCCAGCATTTGCCGCGTCGTCATGACCCGCGCGAAATACGACGCCATCGGTTTGCCTTTTGCGTCTTTTCCCGGCGACTCCATCAGGCGATTGGCCAGCATTTCCTGAATCTCGTCGTCCGGCCCCAGCCCGTCCCAACTGATCATCAGCAACTCGTCCGTCCCGAAATGCCCCCAGAACCACTGGCACTTCCGCGTTTCCGGGAACGTCGTTGGAAACCAGTCGATCACCCGGTTCGAGCTGGTCTTTTTCGCCTCGTTCGCACCATACAGAATGAAACCATAAAGCACCGCCAGCAAAAGCAGGATCAACCACCGCAACGGAGCGTTCAAAAACCGATCGCATTTTTCTTCAGGATGAGACATTTTTTCTTCCCTGTAGGGGTCGGACTAAAAACCAATCTCCCCTAACATACATCATTTTCCCCCCCTTGGGAAGTCCGAGAAACCCATTTTTTCACAAATTCTACCATACGCTGTTAAGCTGCGAAAAAGACGGGAAGTTTAACCTCGGAATCCTCCTTACAACGCGGATTCGTTCCCCGATTTTTGGAGTAGCCGACGCCAGTATGCCTCAAGACGCTTCTCGTATTCCGGCAGACGGTTTTCGGGGGACGTCTGTTCCAATTCCCGACGGACGCGTTCCGGAAGTTCTCCCCAAAGCCCGGTTTTCAGCTCGGAGTAGATCGGGTCTTTCGGCGTTTCCGTGGGGGGCGTTTCTTCTGTCGTGGTCGTTCCCCCTTCCGCAGCCCGCGAATCGACGTTTTTCGACAAATCCCCCGACTTCTCCGGGGTTCCGGAGCTGAGGGAAACCGACGGGTCGTCCTCCTTTTGGGGTTGCAGGCATTCGATGAGTTCGGCGAGGATTTCCTCCTGAAGGTGGGTGTTCATCGGGCCAGTTTCTCCTTCGTGGAACAGGAACGCGACCTGATTCATTTTCGACAAAATATCGGCGAAAAGTCCCTCGGCATTGGAACGGAAACCGGAGGATTGGGCGATCTGGAGGATCCTGTTTTCCAGCGATTCCAAATGGGGAATTTCCGCTTCGCCCGCGGTGGGGGTCTGATCCAGAACCTCCTGTTGGAGCGTGATGAGAACCTGCACGTCGGCGGCGTGAACCTCGGCCTGAGCGTCGAACGGTTTCTCCTTTTCCGACGTCTGGGGGGCGTCCTGGGGGGCCTTGGCGGGGCGATTGGAAATGCGCGACGCAAGGTCCGACGTTTGCGCAAGTTGCGTCCGAAGCTGACGAAAACGCTCCCGCAGCGTTTCCTGTTCGGCACGATACGCCGCCACGTTTTCCGGACGAAACGCATTCCATTTCCCGGCACTTTCCGAAACCTGCCCGGCCAGCTCGTCGAACAGGATTCCGACCGACACGGGGAGTTTCGTTTCCGGATTGCGTAGCCGTTCGGCCAATTTTTGCTGTTCGCTACGCCAGAAAAAGAGGGCCAGTGCGTCGTTGATTTCGGGCATCTGACGCAGGATGATTTCCTGAATCGCCATCCCCTCCTCCAGCATTCCACGAGCCTGCCGCATGGGGGCGGCGTTCCACATCTCCCAGTGCCGCAAAAGCGACGTTGTGCAGACCGCTTCGTGGTTTTGCGCCTTTTCCAGAATCCAGACCGATTCCGATTGCAATTCCCGCTCGGCACGCGACTCTGGCACATCGTGCAGCTCGTGATACCGACGAAAATAGCGGTTCGTTTTTTCCTGGATCTCGGCGGCCCGCGTGGTACGTGTCGTTTCGTCCGCAGTGGGCAGCTTCTCCAACAGTCCGACGATTTCCTCGCGAAGGGCTTCCAACGCCGCGTCGGACGCCTGCTGCTGCCACTCTTGCACAAGCGGTTCCAGGATCTCCAAAACCGCCTGAGCAAAAGCTGCAACCTGTTCGCCGTTGCCCCCTTCCCGAACCGCACGCGTCACCGCCTGGAGCAGGGGGGGGAGCCGTTCCGTTTCCAGTTTTTTCCATGCGGCAAGCAACCGTTCCAGCCGTTCTTTCGGCACCGGCAACGACGCTTGCGGATGGTCGAATACGTCGCGGGTAAGTGCGTCGAGCGTCGGCAGAAAACAATCGGCCAGTTCCCGATTCGTCTGTCGCGTGAGGTTTTCCATGGCAGCCATCGCGTCGGCAGGCCGGGCGGCGTTTTCCCGAATCGCCTGTACGTGGGCGGCCATCTGCTGAAATTCCTGCGTAACCACGACCCACTCCTGCGTGACACGGCGGTTCATTTCCGCAGGTGTGACGACGTAAAGCGTGATTTCCTTCCCTTCGCCCAATCCCCCCGGCGTATCTTGCGTCACCGGTTGGAGGCGGAGTGTCGTTCCTGCTGAAAGGGCAAGCGGTTCGGTTTTCCAACGATACGACACGTCCTTTTCCAGCACGGCGACCGGGGTGGCGGTTTCCTTTTCCGGCGTCCAGAGCAGGAAATTCGTCCACCGTGGCGTTCGGGAAGCGACCGGATGATTCGGATTCTCCGCCAGCCACCGGAACCCCACGTAATCCAGCCCAAAATCGTCCCACGCCCGAACCACCAGCGGCAGGCAGACTCCCGGCAGCACGGGGCGACCGTCCGGGGGGGATTCCAGTTTCCCTTCCGGCACCGCGTCCCGGCGAAGTCGCATGGTCCAGGTTTCCAGCGTATTTTTCAGGCCCTCGGTGTTCGTCAGTTCCAGATGGTACGTCGTCGCCTCGTCGAGCGTCCAGGCGAACAGCCAACCGACGTCCCGATACGGTTTGGCGGGGATTCGCTTCCCGTCGGCCAGCACGATTTCCGCTTTTTCC
The DNA here is from genome assembly GCA_030535245.1 of Planctomycetia bacterium. Classification (GTDB taxonomy): domain Bacteria; phylum Planctomycetota; class Planctomycetia; order Pirellulales; family Thermoguttaceae; genus RGIG3701. The sequence goes on from JAUNBJ010000001.1 coordinate 96,741, forward strand.
AGAGGTTGCGAGACGCGAATCAAAAGCCCGACCCGCGAATCTGGAAGATCGTCCAGATTCCAGCTCCCCGCATACGGCAAGCGTCCGGAATATTCCGGCGGCACGATATGAAATTCCGCCCCGACGAGTTTGGGAAGCGGCCGCACCGTGACATACGTCGCCCCGCTGCGTAAATCCTCGTGTCCTTCCGGAAATGGCGTGAGCGTGAACGACGTTCGCACGTTGGGAATCTGCAAAAAATACCGTCCGTCGAGCGGTCGCACCCGTCGGATAAGGGCGTTTCCCTCCATCTCCACCCGCACGTTCACCCACCGGTACGGTCGCGGCGGCACCAGTTCTGCCAAAAACGTTTCCCCTTCCGTCACTTCTCTGGGGAGCGTTTTCCACGTGACCGCAAACGGAATGTCCCACACGCACGGCGTCCAGGGAATCCAAAACCGCGTCCCCCCTACCGGAAGCAGGGGGAGCGTTCCCAACAGCGCCAACCCCGTCAGCATGGCCGCCGTTCGGGTTTTGGAAATTGCAAACGCCGTGAAACTCCGCCGGAAATCGAGCGATTCCACGTTGTTTTCCGCCTGCTCCACCACCGTTTGCCGCAGTTCTGCCGACTCCTGCGACCTGTCCGGATGCCGCGCAAACCACAACGCGCTTTCCAGCGATTCCGGCAGCCGGGAAGCGTCCCGTTGCCGCAACGTCCGGATCAGTTCGGCGTCGGTTTTCGGAACGTTCCGGAGCCGTTTCCAAAGTTTTCCGATCAGCATTCCCCAAAACAGCACCGCCGCTGCCAGAAGAAACGCCCGCCCGTCTGCCGACTGGAAGAAAAATTCCCGATACAGCAGGTAATCGAGCCACACCGCAGACAGAAACACCCCTCCTACCGCCGCAAACAGCGTTTCCAGCGCATATTCCCATCCGCGACGTTGGCAGAAACGCCGGAATCGGTCGAATTTTTGCGTCAGGGTTGGTTTCATGTCGGTTCACTCATGATCCTGCGTAACGGCGAATGCCCCACTGCACCGCCAGTAAAAACAACAGCAGCCCGAAGGTCGCCGGATGTTCCCCCACCGGATACCGCGTTCCTTCCGTATCCTGATGGGGACGATTTTCCAGCGTCAAAAAAATCTCCCGTGCGGCGGTCGCAGTGTCGGAGGCGTGAAAAAATCGTCCGCCGGAACGCTCCGCCAGTTTCCGCATCGCCGTTTCGTCCGCGGCGGTTCGGGCATATTCGGAAACCTCCTCCAAAGAAGCGGAAAGCGTCGCTTCATGCCGGGCGTCGGAGGTTTCCCCGGTAGCAAGCCAGTGGAGCATGGAAATCCAATACTCCCGGTAAAAATCTTCGTCGTTTCGCCATCGCCAGCGCCATGTGGAACCCATCGCGTGAACCCACACCGCTCCCTTACCGGTACGTCGATAAAGCAGGGCGGGAAACGTCTTTTCCCCCTGCGTCCATTCCGCCAGCACCCGAACACCGGGATAGACGTGTGGAAACTCCCACCAGGAGGGAATCTCCGGCATTTCCTGCCACCCCTTGAGCGACGAAATCGGGGTGTTCACCGCCTGCGACGTGGGGCGAATCGTCGCCGGTTCCTTGTGCCAGACGGCACCCGTCAGCGAAAACGGCAGGATTTTTTCAAGCGCCGTGCCCCGCCATGTTCGGAGTCGCGATTCCCGTCCGGAAAGCACCCCCAGCGCTTTTCCCTTCCCTTTTTCCACAAAACGAACCAACGACGTGGCCAAGGCGTCCCCACCGAGCGAGGCGTCGCAATCGTCCAGAATCACGATGTCGAACGTCTCCAGAGCCGTTTCGTCCGGGAACGTTTCCAGCGCCGTTTCGTCTTGTTCCGTCGCATCGTTTCCCGCCGACGCCAGCCACGTTTTCAACACGAATCCCTTTTCCCGCCGCAGCAGATTCCGCAGGTAACGGTATTCCCAGTCTGGCGTTTGCGCCACCAGCAAAACGTTTCGCGTTCCCTCACTTACCCGCAAGGTCAGCGGCAGGATGCGGCACAAGCGTGGCGTGGTCGCTTTCCCCACCGAAACGGTCAGGAAAAGCGAATATTCTCCCGCTTCAGGCGGCGTCCAACGCAGCGTCGTCCGGAGTTCGGAAACGGCGTCGGACTCGGGCGTCAACGTCGTTTCCGTCAACGTTTTTTTCCCATCTCCCAGACGGCAAAAGAGGGCTTTCCCCGCCAGTTTTTCCGCTTCCACATAAACCGTAAACGCCGCCGGTTCGCCGGTTTGCAGGTGCATTCGCGTTTCTTCCAGTCGGGCTGAAAGACGCGGCAACGGTTCGGTACGTCCACAAAGAATCGGAAATACCGGTACTCCACGTTGCGCCGCCCGACGCCCCGCTTCCTCCAACGAAAGGCCGTTCGTCACGATCCCGTCCGACACGAAAATCATGGCGTCCGGAGCCTCCGTTTTCAACGTTTCCACCAGCTTCTCCCCCCATGGCGACGTGGCACCGGAGACCAGCGTTTTCTGAGCCGCTCCGAGTTTTTCTGAAAAAACGCCCGCCGCATGCGTTCCTTCCTCTCCACGTCCATCCGGAAACGCCATGCTCGGCGATCCGTCCAGCAAAAGGAACAACCGGGGCTGCGATGGGATCGTTTCGACCAGCGTCACCCGAAGCAGAATCCCCAAAAAAAGCAGGCATTCTACCCCCCGAAGCGTATTCCATGCCCCCCGTTTTTTCCCGGAAAACTGCCGCGATTCCCGCCACACCAGCCAGAGAATCCCCGCAAAAAGCACCAGCACCCCAAGCGGCTCGACGGGGAGGCATTCCACACGCCATTCACTCATGACGCACCCCCCTTTTTCGAAAAATCATCCGTAACGTCGTTTCCAGCAGCACGCACACGAGGGCCAAAAACGCCCACCCGCTCGCTTTCCACGGCGAAACCGACGCCTCCCCACCCAGCCCGGCGTCCGGCTCGATTTTCGCTCCGTTCCACGCGAATGGCACGTCCCCTTTTCGTTGGATTTCGTCCGGGGAAAAGTTCTCGGAAACGTTCCAGGAATCTGCACAAAGCCCTGTGATCCAACCGTCCCAAAGCGGAACGTAAAGCGGCGTAAGCGGCAGGGGGGATTCCTCCACCCCGGCGCCGGTCGCAACCCAGAGAACCCGATTTTTTTCCACCGCCAACGGCCGCCCGTTCGCCAGTGCCAGCACGACCGTTGCGTCGTCCTGCGGCGTCGCTTCTGAAAATGCCGAAACCGTTATTTCCTCCAAACCGGTCGGAGCATGCCCCCGAAACGGAGCCAGCCATGGATGCACGTACTCCCCCGGAGCGATTTTCACCTCCCCAACCGTCTCTTTTCCCGGCAGGCAGGGGAGCACCTTCCCCCAAAGCGCCGCCCGCTGCATGTCCCCCTGGGCCGCGAAACGTACCACCGCACCGCCGTTTTCCAGATATTTTCGCAGCGCGTCGGCCTCCTCCTCCAGAAGCCAACGCTCCCCCAGCAGGAATACCACGTCAAATTCCTCCAGCGAAATCCGCGACAAATCGGCGTCCCGCATCGTTTCCACCCGCACCTTTTCCCGCTGTCCCGCCGTCAGACGATCCGCGTAGCGGCTTTGGATCGCGGCCCGCAGGTAAAAACTCCCCGCCGCCGTCTCGGTTTCGGTAAATTCCTGCCGCCACGTTTCCACGATCAGGAATCGTATGGAATCCCGTGCCGCGATTTTCAGCCGCCGCATGTCGTCCGCCGCGTTGCCGTCGGGCGTTTCCAGACGAAATTCTACCGTTTTTTCCCCATCTGGAACGTACGTCAGCACCGTTTCCGTCACCCCCCCTGCCGGAACGTCCAGCCACGTCCGCGAAAGCAGCGTTTCCGTCTCGCCATCCGAAACGAACCACGCCGCCGGAACCCCGTGCCGCGAAACCTCCCCGCAGTTCTCCACCGTCGCCCGCAATGCGACCGCTCCCCCTGAAAGCACCGGAGCGTACGCCGGAAGCAACGACGTCACCGACAGATTTTCCGGACGCGAATAGAGCGACACCACCGTCGTTGTCGCCTCCAGCGATTCTAAAAACGCCGACGCCCCCTCCATTTTCCAAAGTCCGTCGGTAAAAAGAAACAGATGAACCGGCTTCGGCAGCGCACGAACCTGTTCCGCAATCCGCGTCCGCATGGCCGAATCATCGAGCGTTCCCCGTGTTGGAAAATGCGTGAGTTCCCCCCCTGAAAGCAACAGCGTCTGCGTGTTGGGAACCTCCGCGAAATGCCGACGCAGAATCTGCCTGGCCGTTTCCCATCGTGTCGCGTCCGCAGGCCCCTGCGCATTCATCGACCCGGAATCGTCGAGCACCAGCAGCACCGTTTCCCCGTCGGCCACCGAGAGGTTCGACCGCACCGCTCCCGGCCCCGCAAGCGCCCCGACCAAAAACAGCACCGCCGCCGTTTCCAGACCGACCAAAAACAGCTCACGACGCTGGTTTTTAGCCCGCGTTTCCTGAATTGCTTCCTGTAAAAACCGCATGGCCGCCCAGTCCACCCGCCGCGCACGACGCCGTACCAGACACCAAATCCCCCACGGCACGCCGCAGAGAATCCAGGCCCACAGGTATTCCGGATGTTGAAAAACCATTGCTTCCATATCCCCTTAATATAGCATACCCCCCACTCCAAAGCAAGCATTCCCACCGTTTTTGACCAGGAGTCGCCAAAAAAATCGGGGCGGGGAATCGGCGGCGACGCGGTTATTCCACGGTGATGCTCAGTCCGCCGCTGGAACGGAGTTCGACGTTGTAAATGCGGCCCGGTTCCAGTTTTTGGCTGGGAGCTTCGCCGTGGATGGCGTGGATGCCACGGAGTCGTTGTTTTTCCGGGGCGTTGGAGATTTCCCAGAAATTTTTCCAGAGGTCTTTTTCAAACGCGGAGGGTTCCCGGTCGGAACTGCGATAGACCGACGGAATGGTGTTTTCCGCGTCGATGGGGAATCCGTCGGCAGGGTTCTGGTGTTCGCCGAAGATTCGCAAAAACGAACAGAGCGACCGGGAACGGAGGGGATCGGATTTTTCGACATGCTCGTCGTCGAATTTAACGACCAGGGCATCGACGTAAACTTTGTCGCCGACAAGCGTAAATTCCCTGGGGGCGGCGACGATGTTTCCTTCGGGAGCGAACTCGGTAAATCGGATGGTGGAGGTTTTTACGACGTCCTGCTCTTTTTCCTGTCCGAGAACCTCGATGCGGGCGCGGCGGGTGTTGACTTTTAACAACCGGTTGGCCAGCGAAAGTTTTTCGTTTTGCTGGAGCAGTGCGTCGTTTTCAAGCCGGAGTTTTTCCACTTTTTTCTGGTAAAAATCGGAACGGTTTCGCTGGAACTCGAAAAGCCCCAGTGCCGACAGCACCAACAGAGCCAGGATGATTAATTGGGTCAGAATATTTTTCATGGGAACCTCGTATTTCTTTTTATTCTAAAAAAACTCCCTCCGTTTGCCATGGGGGGGGTGTGGATATTTGGGGGAAAATTGGCTATAATGGTTTTGGAGTTGAAAAACCATCCAGGAAACAAGGAATTGAGACTATGGCAATGACACGCGAAGAAATGGCGACCCTGATTCAGGGGTTTGTGGCGGATTACGAAAAACTGGAACAGGAAATGTCCAAGGCGGTCGTCGGGCAGGGCGAGGCGATTCGCACGGTGCTGGCGGCGTTGGTTTTGGGGGGACACGTGCTGGTGGAAGGGTTGCCGGGCACGGGGAAAACGCATTTGGGCACGTCGTTGGCCGAGGTGGTTTCGATGTCGATGAACCGTATCCAGTGTACGCCCGATTTGATGCCGACGGATATTATCGGAACGTACGTGATTATGGAAACGGCTCAGGGGCGTCGGGCGTTTGAGTTTCAGAAGGGGCCGCTTTTCGCGAATTTGGTGTTGGTGGATCAGATCAACCGGACGACGCCCCGCACGCAGGCGGCGATGTTGGAGGCGATGGAGCAGGAAGCGATCACGGTCTCGACCGAGCTTTTCAAGCTGCCGTCGCCGTTTAGCCTGATCGCGACGCAGAATCCGTTGGAGCAGGAGGGGACGTATCCACTTCCTGAAGCGCAGATCGATCGATTTTTGTTCCAGACGAAAACGGTCATGCCGACGCAGGACGAAATGGCGACGATTCTGGAGCGTTCGACCGGCTCGCAGCGTCCGGTGTTGCGGCGGATTCTGGACGGCAATCGGATTCTGAAAATGCGGGAAATCGTGAAGAACGTGACGGTTCCGGCGGACGTGAGCCGCTGGGCGGTGGAGCTTTTGGATTATTCGCAGCCGACGTTTGGAAAGGCGGCGAAGATCGTGAAGGATTACGTCCGTTACGGGATTGGGCCGCGAGGCGTGCAGGCGGTGGTGCTTGGGGGAAAATTTTACGCTGCGATCGAGGGGCGGTTGGACGCGAAAAAAGAGGACCTGCTCAAGGCGGCGTTTCCGGCGTTGCGGCATCGTATTTTTCTCAATTTCAACGGGGAAGCGGAAGGAATTTCGACGGACGCCATCATTGACGAGGTGGTGAAACGGTAACGGCAATGACATATCCATGGAAACCTGAGTTTGAAAAACGGCTTCGGCTTTTGGCCCGACTTGCCATGCGAGTGGGGGGCGGGATGTTGGCGTACCGTCCGCAAAAGTTACCGGCGGGGGGGACGGAGATGACCGGCCTGCGGGATTATACGACCGGCGACGACCCGAAGCGAGTTGACTGGAACATTTGTGCCCGGCACGACGAGCTGCGAACGCGGGAATATGGGGGAACGGCGGTGCGTTACGCGTACCTGCTGGTGGATGGTTCCAATGCCGTGTCGGTGGGGAAAAAGACGCTGGAAGCGATACGGACGTCGGCGGTAATGCTGGCGTACGGTCTGCTTTATGGCGGGGCGGTGGTGCGTGTTGGGACCTTTGCGCGAACGCTTTCGCTGTTTCCGCCGGTGATGGGCAGGCAGCGTGCGGGTCGGATTGCCAAAGCGCTGGCACAAACGGCTCCGAAAGACGAGGCGACCGATTTTTCGGCGGTCGTGACGGCGTTTTTGAACCGGAACGTGCCGGTGGGGGACGTGTATCTGGTGAGCGACTTTTTTGGTGCTGCGGAGACGTTTGCCGGGGGGTATTCCGAGGGGCTTTTACAGCTTCACCGGAAGGGGTATCGCGTTCATTTGATTCATTTGATTGTTCCTGAAAACCGGGCGGACGGCAAGACGGGCGACGTGATGATTACCGACAATCGTGGGTATCGCATGGCCATTACGCTGACCGAGCGGGACCTGCACGCCTACCAGAAACTTTACGACGGGTATCTGGAGGGGGTGAAAAAATACAGTACGGACCATGGGCTTCGGTACACGCGAGTTTGGGCCAACGCTCCGGAGGAAACCCTGTGTCTGGCGGCGCTGGGGCTTCCGGCGGGTAGTGCACGGGTGAATCCGTGGGCCGAATACATTACGAAAAAAACTTCCTGAAATATGATTACGTTCATTCATCCCTACGCGTTTGTCTGGCTTTTGCTGGCGATTCCGTTGTTGCTGTTTTACCTTTGGCCAGTGCGTCCGACGAAGGTGGAGACGACCACGGGGGTTCTCTGGCAGCGGGCGTTACCGTTGATACATCCCCGACGTGCGTGGCAGCCGTGGCGATGGGTGGTGTCGCTTGTGGTGCAGCTTTTGGTGTTGTTGGTTCTGGTGACAGCGCTTGCGGAACCATGCTGGCGGCGTCCGCAGCGGATTGCGTTGGTGCTGGACGGCACGTCGAGCATGAGCGTGCAGGATGCCGACGGTCGAACGCGGCAGGACAAGGCGATGGAGAAGGCGCGGGAGTTGGTCGCCCGGCTGGGGTACAACGATTCCATGGCGGTGATCGCGGTGGCCGACGAGATTCAGATCGTGTCGCGCATGTCGAACAACCGGGAAGCGATTGCGCAGCTGCTGGAACCGATTCAGCTGGGGCATGGAAAAGCGTCGATTCAGGAGGCGGTTTCCATGGCGGTTTCGCTGATTACGGCGGCGTCGGGCGGGGAGTTTGACCCGGAAACGAACCATGTGGTGTTGTTGAGCGACGGTTGTTTTCCTCATGCGGATTCGGTGTTGGCCGACGAGAAGGTGAGTTGGATTCCGGTGGGAACGTCGGTGGGGAATGTGGAGCTGGAAAATGTCGTGGCGTCGCGTCGTAACACGGCGGCCCCGGAGGAATTTGAGATTCTGGTGACGCTGGAAAATTATTCCGACGCGGAGGTTTCCGGTTCGGTATCGCTGAAGCTGGACGACCAGCCGTTTGCCACGGAAGTGCTGAAAATTCCAGCGGCCCCCAACGGAGGGCGTTGGACGCATATTTTCACAGGGAAAGACCCCAGGGAGCATCGTGTCACGGCGGAGTTTTCCACGAAAACGGGCGATGCGCTTCTGGAGGACAACCTGCTGGAAACGACGTTGCCGGAGGCGTTTTGTTATCAGGTGACGTTGATTTCGCGTGGGGAGAGAAACGCACTTTTGCGGGAGGCGTTCGAGACGTTGCCGGAGGTGCGGCTGATTTCCAAATTCACGAAAAAGGAGCGAATCCAGGCGATTTCCTGCCAGGAGGGGACGACGCCAAAGGGGGTACGGCAGTATCCTGTCGTGGTGTACGACCGGGTGCTTCCGGAGGATTTCGAATCGGAGAACATGGCGGGGGCGCGGGTGATTTTTATCGCTCCGCCAGCTGCGTCGCCGCTTTGGGAGCGTGCGGAGGAGACGCGGGATTACGTGGTGATGCCGTGGCTGGACGGTTGGAAGAACGGCGTTTCGGTGGCGGGGGTGGGATTCAACGAAACGCACCGTTTGACGCCGAAAGTCGCGTCGGTTCCGTGGTTGTTTTCGCAAAGTGCGCTTCAGGTGGCAGAAGCTCCTGCGGCGGGGGAAGAAGAAAACTACGCGAAGGGGGCGAAAACGGTTGCGATGACCGAGCTGGTCTGGGGGATCGACACGGGCGGTTCCGGCGTGGAAAAGCCGCTTCGAGCGGTGTTGGTTTCGTGCGATTTGACGAAAAGCGACTGGCTTTTGTCGGACAGTTTCCCACGTTTTTTGCGGTATTCGCTGGACTGGCTGGCGGGGTCGGAGGCGTCGCGCAAGCGGATTCAGGATGGATTTGAACCAGAGTGGAACGTGGCGGACAACACGCGGGACTGCAACCTGAACGTTCCGCCGGCGCCGGAGAAGGTGTTTCGTTTTCCGGGCGAGGATGTGGTTCCGCTGTGGTTGATTCTTGTCACGTTGCTTGTCCCCTTGATGATGGTGGAATGGGCGCTTTACCAGCGGCGTTGGATGGAGTAAGACGAATGACCTTTTTAACCGAGCGTATTTACCTGATTCTTTGGGTGTTTGTCCTGATTCCGGTGGTGATTTACTGGCGGCGGGGTTTGGCGGGGTATTCGCGTTGGCGGAGCGGGCTGATCCTTCTGTTGCGGTGTGGGATGGTGGTGTTGTTGACCGTGGCGATGGTGGGGCCGGTGGTGACGTGGAAGAACATGTCGAAATTCGTCGTGCATGTGCTGGACGTTAGCGGCAGCATTCGTTCGAGCCGTTCGTTCTGGGATTTGGAGGACGCCGCGATGTTCCCGCCTGCCGATCCGGAAAGTCGGGATCGGGCGGTTTATCTGCCATATGCGCGGACGGTGGGCAAGACGTCCGATACGGCGTCGGAGTTGGCGTTGGATTCTTCCGACGCGTCGGCGACCGATTTGTCGGCGGTGCTGGCGGCGGCGACGGCGTTGGCTCCGGAGGATCACGTTCCGGAAGTGGTGCTGTACACGGATGGGACGTACAACATCGGTTCCGAGCCACGGAGTGTCACGCGGTCGGTTCCGGTGAAGGTCGTGCATCGTCATCCGGCGGGGAAGAACGGGCATCCGGAGACGTGGCTTGCGCGACTGGAAACGCCCCCGTCGGCCTGCGAGGGGGAAGTGGTTGGCATGGACGCGTTCGTGCAGACGACCGATGCCATTGGCGAGCTGAAACTGACGCTTGCCCGCAACGGGGAAACGCTGGAGACGCAGACGCTGGTATTCGAGAAACCGGGGACACGCGGGGTACGTTTTCAGGCACCGGTGACGCCCAAACCGGGCACGTTGCAGACCGATTGGACGGTGACGATTGCACCTTCCGAAGCGGTGGATCAGCAGCGGGAGAACAACGTGCTTTCCGCCGTGACGCGGATTGTGCCGCATCAGCGGGTGCTGTTGGTGGAGCGTGAGGCGATGCTTGGCGAGAAACTGGTGCGTGCGTTGAAGAAGGAATATATGGAGGTGGAGTGCTGCCTGCCGGAGAAGATTCCCACGCAGCTGTCGGATTTGCAGCATTATGGGCTGGTGATTCTTTCCAACATTCCAGCGTCGCGGGTGCCGACGGATTCCATGCTGGCACTGCGGGAGTTTGTGACGAAATATGGCGGTGGGCTGATGGTGCTGGGCGGCAATCAGGCGTTTACGTCGGGCGGTTATCATTTAACGCCGGTGGAGGATATTTTGCCGGTGGTTTGCGTCGAGGATACGAAGCGGGAACGGGAGGGTGTCGGGCTGGTGCTGGTGGTGGACCGTTCGGAATCGATGAAGGCGGGGAATGCCATTGGTCTGGCGAAGGAAGCGGTAAAGCGTGCGTTGGAGGTCTTGGGGCCGCAGGATCAGGTGGGGGTATTGGTGTATGCCGACACGAGCGGTTGGGTGGTTCCGATGTGCGTCATGACGGAGACAAACAAGAGCCAGGCTTACGAAAACATCGACAAACTGAAGGCGATCAGCGTGACGAACATGGCTCCGGCGATGGAGAAGGCGTATTATGCCCTGATGGAATCGTCGGCGCCGCGAAAGCATATCATCGTGATGACGGACGGCGTTTCCAATCCGGACGATTTCGGAGCGTTGGCCCAGCGGATTCACGATTCGGGGATTACGATTTCGACGATTGCGCTGGGGGACGAGGCGGAACCGAACGTGTTGGCCGACATTGCCAGCATTGGTCAGGGGAACGCGTACCTCTGCACCGACCCGGCTTCCATGCCGCAGATTTTCGCAGCGGAAACGGCGTCGGCGGCCCGGTTGGGGGTGATGGAGGGGCAGGCTCCGGTGCGTCAGATTTCGTCGATTCCGGGATTTTTGAACTTTGACTTCACGAAGATGCCGCCGCTTTTGGGCTACGTGCAGACGCGAGCCAAACCGGGAAGTCGGACGATTTTTGAAAGTGCCGCCGGCGACCCGCTTCTGGTCTGGTGGAAGCAGGGACGGGGCAAGGTGATTGCGTTTACTTCCGGAATGGAATCGCACTGGATCGAGACATGGAGCCGCGGTTGGGACGATTTCTCCCGGTTCTGGGGGCGACTGGTCACGCACGCCATGCGGAATCCGGGCCGCGACATGCGGGTGAACGTGACGTTTGACGACCGCTGGATGAACGTGACGCTGGGGGTTCCCTATGGCGTGACGCTGAAAGAGGAACCGTTCTTGCAGGTAAACGAGGAGGAAACGCGGTTGGTCAACGTCGCGCCGGGGCTTTATGCGGGGCGAAGGCAGGTCGATTTCACGCAAAAATACGATGTAGCGGTACGGGGCGTCGCGTCCACCGGCCCGTTTACGTGGAAGGCCACGACCGTGCCGACGTTTACCAGCGAGTACCGCCCCGACCGTCAGAAAGACGCACGGCCGGCACTTGAAAAAATCCAGGAGGAAACGAAGGCGGCGGAAGCGTCGCTGTTCGTGTGGCAGACGTTGCGGTTCTGGCGGTATTTCCTGCTGGCGGGAATTTTGGTATGGTTCATGGAAATTGGTTTTCGGAGGGCAAAATGAAAAACGTATGGTGGATGGGACTGATTTTTTTTACCGGAACGCTTTTTGCGGAAACGCCGTTTCGCGTGGAAGAACAGGAGGGCGGGGCGATCGCGCTTTATGAAAACGACGCCCCCCTTTGGGTATATCAATATCGCCAGAAAGTCCATGATTGGGTGGCTCCCACCGATCGCCGACGCGTGGCCGGGTGCTATTTTCATCCGCTTTACGGGATTCATAGCGAGGTGCTGACCAACAACGCCAGCACGTGGGATAATCACCAGCACCATCATGGGCTTTGGACGTCGTTCTTCACATTCATTGTCCATGAGAAAGACGGTTCCCAAACGGCATACGACACGTGGACCGACGAAGGCCCCGTGAAAAAGGATTTCGTCTCGTGGGGTGAAAAAATCGCTTCCGACGACGCGTACACGTTCACCGTTCACAACGCCTGCTTTCTTTATAAAGATGGCAAGCCGGTGCGGAAATATCTGGACGAAACGCTGAAAGCCACAACCCATAAAACGCAAAAAGACACGAACCAGGGTGCGACACGAACCCTCGACCTGGAATACACATGGACCGCCTGCGACAACGCCGTGACGTTAGCGGGCGACCGCCGGAACGGAAAGAATTTCTCGTCGCTCGCCATTCGTTTCGTAAAACCGGAAAAGAAAACGATCATCACCGGCCCCCAGGGGGAAATTGTCGGCGACCCGCTCCGCTGCGAAACGCCGTGGGCCAGCTATCGTGAGGATGGCTCAACCCGCAGCTGCGTCACGCTTTACAGCGATCCGGCCAACCCCACCCACCCCGGCGGCATGGCAATCCGGCACTACGGAATGCTCGTTACCGGCTGGCCCGGAACCGAAGGAATCACTCTCCAGCCCGGCCAGTCCGTTACGTTGAAATACCGCGTCGTGGTACAGAATTGATAATTAATAATTGGTTAATGGTTAATGGTTAATGGGGTTGTGCGGGCCGTTTTCTGGGGAATGAGAATGTTACTCACTCCCGCAAAAAACGGGTCGAATAAAAATAATTATCAATTATCAATTATCCTTACCGTCCCTTGACGTTGTACAAAGGTTTGATGAGGAACGCGACCTCGACGGTCGGCTCAATACATTGCAAAATCCCCTCCATCGGTTTGTAGGCGTCGGGAGCCTCGTCCAGAGCGTATTCCAACGACGTCGTGTAAACGCCATGCTGGGCCATATCCTCTTTGACGCTGGCAAGCTGCACGACCTGTTTGGCTTGGGAACGGCTCATGAGCCGCCCGGCCCCGTGGGGTGCGGAGAAGTTCCAGTCGTCGTTTCCCTTCCCGCGACAGACCGCCAGCCCGTCGCGCATGTTGAACGGAATGAGGCACGCTTCCCCTTCGTGGGCGGCGATGGCCCCTTTGCGAAGGACCATTTCGTCCAGATCAACGTAATTGTGCATGGACGTGATCCATTCCTCGAACGCTTCCTCGTGGAAGAAGTTCTGGAGAATATCACGCAGCATCATCTGATGGTTGATCGTGGCGAATCGCTGGGCTGCCGCGACGCAGGTCAGATACCGCCTCCAGTACGGCGTTTCCGGGTCGAGAAAACAGAGGTCTCCGGGAATGGAGTATCCTTTTTCCCGACAATACTTTTCCGCATGGTACTGGTAAATATTGGCGGTCGTCATTCCAAATTGGCGGCTCCCACTGTGAGCGGAGAGCCAGAGCCGACCTTCAGGATCCCTCCCCAACTCCAGAAAATGGTTTCCAGACCCCAACGACTTTAACTGTTGCAAAATCGGGGTTTTCAGGGCAAGCTGCGGCGGGGCGTCTTCGTCGAGAATCTTCTCGGCTTCCTCGAACAACACCTTGTCGGCATGACGGAACGTTGCACGATCGACTTTCGTCCAGGTTTTTTGTATGGTTTGCAGGTAGGCACCGGCCCCCAGGGGGATGTTCTGCCGGATGAAGCGGTCGAATTCCGCGAAATCGGGGATTTGGGTCGTTTTCAGGCGGCCGGTCGTCACGGAGCAACCCAGATCGACCCCCACGATATTGGGGCTGATTCGTGGAGCCTCCCGATTCAGTCGCTGCGTAAAGCCGATCACGCACCCTTTCCCGGTATGCACATCCGGCATGACCCGCACCTGCGTTCCCTCGGCCAGCATGGAATTCATGATTTGCCGCAACTGCCCCATCACCTGATAGTCCTGGGTTCCATCGTTGAAAATTTTCGCCGTACCGTACTTCCCTGAAATTTCCATGTTTTTTCCTCAGTATATCTGTGTTTCGTGGGGATATTTTCTCTTTTAGAATTTTGCAAAATTTGTTGCAACTTTTGTACGATAGATAAGGTATAATTCATTTCAGCGGAAATGTCAAGTATCCCTATTCCATTTGTTGAAGCGAGCAAGATGAAGGAAAAGATGTTTGACACTTTTTTTAAAAATTTTTCCATTTTTTTTCTTTTTTTGTTGACATTTACGAAGGGTGGGGTTACAATATCGTTCATGTGGTTGAACTGCGAATGGTTTTCCTGAGAAGAAAGGGTTGCTATGAAAAATTTCCAATTTACCCCTCCCTTCCAATTTAACAGATTTAACAGAATCGTGGCGTTGGGGTTGGTCTCTCTGTTGGGTTGGTGTGCTGTTGCGAGGGCGGAAATTACGGATTATACCGGAGGCGCTCTGAATGGGTATCAGGTGGTCTATGAACTGAATATTCCCACCAATGCGGGGTATGCTACCACAAAACCGGCCTATACGGTGAATAACTCCGCATCGATTCCGCAGACAAATCTGGTCGAGAGTGTAGGTTATTACCTGGTGCTGGGGAGCGTTTCAGGAACGACAGCGAAAACGGACTGGGTTTTCACCTCCATGACTCCCTTTACGAGCGATTTGACAAAAATCGGCGTTCCGACGGTGGACTCCGGGGCGGTTTTCCAGACTTACGTGCAAAACCTTTATTACAAATCGAATGTCAGCTCTCTGAACGCAACGAACGGAATAACGGTTTCGCAGGGCAATATTGAATTCTGGCCGACGAATTATTCCAGAGGGAATACTGCGGGTATCCCAAATGCCAATGCTGATACCTATGATTTTGGCGACAACCGAGATACTAGTGGTAGTCATGGTTCCATGCAGGTGCATGATTATCAGAATAAGACAACCGTTTTTGCCTACAATCATTGGGGTGGAACAGACGCAGGAGCCATTGGAATAGGAAACTATACGGGAAGCAACCCGGACTGGACGTTTGCGAACAATGCGAAGAGTTACACCACGCGTCAGTTGGGCGTTTATGTCAAGACGCTGAATTTCGATGCGGTAACGGATAAGGATCAACGTGCGGTGATTGAAGGCGAAACGGCCAACATGGAAATTGTGTACAAGTACAATGTTGGTACGGACGGAAGTAGTCGAACGACGACGCTGATTGACAATTCTGCCAGCACAACCAGCACTCTGGCAGGCATGCCGTTGAAACGGACGGGGTATTATTATGAGTTGACGGATAAAGCCGGAAACAAAACGTATGCGTACGCTTCTTTCGACGCGTTGACGAACAATCGTGCCAAGACGGGATTGCCGGGAACGTACAGTGCGGATGGACAGACATATTCGACGTTTACCCACCAGACCACGGTGGATAATATGACGGTGCAGTCCAATGTGGCGGGGGTCGTCAACGGAACGGGAATTGCGAAGGGAAATGTGGAGATTTGGGGAACGAATTACGGTACCCAAAATAGCGCCAATATTCCTGGTGCCAGTGATTCAGCGCACGATTTTGGAGATGGCCCAAACACAGGCGGCGGTTATGGTTCTTTCCAGATTCATAACTATGGGGAAGGGCAAACCGTGATGGCGTTGAACCAGTGGACTTCCAACAATGCCAACGTAGGAATCGGGAACAATCCCAATACGGGGCAACCGGGGGCCTGGGGTAACGCACAGCATTCCGACTGGACCTTTGCACAGACTGCCACAAACTATTCCGACGTGAAGTTGTACGTCCTGGCGGAAGCGGCGATTGCTCCGGGGATGGAAAGTGTGGCGAATGGCGCGGAATATTCGGTGGTTCAGGGAGCGAAGTTGACTTCTCAAATGTCGACCAATTGGCACGACAATGGGTTGAAGTACGATATTGTCGACAATGTTTCTACCATGCAGTCCAGCGGAAAACTGTTTGACCGCGTGGGATATTATATGGAATATGCCGCGACGGAAGATTCGCCACTTACCTACGTGTTTGTTTCGATGGATGCGTTTACGGACGATATAAGCAAAATCGGCGTTCCAACCAATACGGCGGGCTTCACGTACCAGCAGACGGTGAAGAATCTGGAAGTTTCCAGTAACGTCGCGGCCACGGAAGGTATCCTGACGACCGGTTCGTTTAAGAATGGTTATCTGGAATTTTGGCCGTCGAATTACGGTTCAGGGAAGGGAAGCGTCATTAGTGAAGGAAGCGGTGTCGTTTTTGACATCAATGATTCTGGTTGGAGTACGAGTGGTGGGCATGGTTCCATGCAGGTGCATAATCTGGATACGGGCGAAACGGTCTTTGCGGTGAATCACTTCAATGGAGTAAAGCAATACGGTATTGGAACCAACCCGAACGGTTCGACGACGAGTGGATCGGGTGGTGTTCCCCAGTTGGACTGGACGTTTGACCAAAGCAAGAGTGGTTACAAAATTGCCAACATCTACACGTTTGTCCGGGAAGCGGACGCGGTTCTGACGACCATGGATGCGACCAGTGGTGTCGATTTCTATCAGCGAGATCGCGGAAGCAATACCGCTGCGGTCGATATTTCCGGGAGTTTCAAGACCGCCGACGGAGTTTCGATTGACAAAATCCAGGCCTCGGCGGATGGGACGAACTGGGTGGATCTGACGATTGATTCCAGCGGTTCGTACAACGGCTCGATTGATTTGTCGGGTGGGTGGCATTACGTGGATGTCCGTGCCCTGGATGCGGG
The DNA here is from genome assembly GCA_030535245.1 of Planctomycetia bacterium. Classification (GTDB taxonomy): domain Bacteria; phylum Planctomycetota; class Planctomycetia; order Pirellulales; family Thermoguttaceae; genus RGIG3701. Next base: position 113,497 of record JAUNBJ010000001.1, read on the forward strand.
GGGCCAGGTTTTGACCTCCACCACGACCGGGAAAATCGGTGTTGGCGATATTTTCATCACGGCGGGACAGTCCAACTCGACGAACTGCGGCGACGCGGCGACCCAGACGCTGACGGGGGATGTCGTTTCCCTCAACCTGGCCACGGGGCAATGGCAAACGGCCAACGACCCGCAGCCAACGACCGTGAATGGCCGCACGGATGGGAGCAGTCGAGGTTCAACCTGGCCCGCGTTTGGCGACGCACTTTCGGAAAAGCTCGGCGTTCCTGTCGGGATTGTTTCGGTGGGGTGGAGCGGTTCCAGTATCCAACAGTGGAATCCGGCAAACGTCGATACTTCCGTAAAGGGTTGGGATACCGCAGGCTTTAACCCAACGGATAGTACCCTTTTTGGACGTCTGGCATACGCGATTCAGGAATTGGACGGAAACGTCGCCGGGATTCTCTGGCACCAGGGGGAATCCAATGCGGGTTCTACGCAAGAGTATTATCAGACACTTCTGGAAAGCCTCGTGAATGCCTCCTGGGAGGAAGCGGGTTGGGAAATTCCGTGGCTTGTCGCGTTGGTTTCCCGAACCATGAACGATACCGCTGAGAATCCCGATAAAACGGGAGAGATTCACCCGCAGATTCGGGCCGCACAAATGGCGGTCATTGATAAATATGACAACGTCTTTCTCGGCCCCGATTCCGATGCGTTGATAGAATATCTCCGTGGTCAAAATTCACGCAACGGCATTCATTTCAGCCTTGCCGGTTTACAGGCACTGGGTTACGAATGGGCGGATCGAGCCGGAAAAGGAATCTACGGCTTCCCCGAACCGAGCAGCTGGGCGATGATGTTGTTGGGCATGGTTGCGTTGCTGCGGTATCGGAGAAGGAAGTTATGTTCCTGTTAAATGGTTGATTCCACATCGGTTTTTGATTGCTCAACGCAGCTTCGGTTGCCGTAGGCGATTCCCTAAATTCGCGACAGCTTCCAGCGTCCGGTGGCGAGGTACGTCAGCGTGATGAAAATGGAGAGAAACGACGCCAGCGGTGCGGCCAGCCCAATGCCGTACAGCGTCGCTTCGGGCATCGTGCTGATGTACCACGCGAACGGCACACGCACCAGAAACGTCGGAATCAGGTTGTTCACGAGCGAAAAACGGGTGTGTCCGCTGCCGTTGAGGAATCCGTTGCCGGAAAAGACGAACCCAAGCACCAGGGCATCGTAGCAGAAACCCCGCATGTAGAGGGCACCCTGCCGGATAACTTCCGGGTCGTTGGTAAACAACGCGAAGGCCGGTTCGGGAAAAAACTGCATCCAGCAAAACAGCAGCACTCCCACGGCGGTGGCGTACGTGGCGCTGAGTTTCAGGAATCGCAACGCGCGGTCGTGCTTTCCGGCGCCGAGGTTCTGGGCGATGATGGGGGTCAGCGCCATGGCCAGCGAAACGGCGGGCAACAGGAGGATTCCGTTCAGGCGACAGCAGATTCCGTAGCCTGCCGACGCCGCGACGCCGAACTTGTTGACGAACGCGAAAATCAGCATGAACGACAGGTCGATGATGGTCGATTGGATTGCCAGGGGGAACCCGATGGAAAAGAGCGTCCATGCGGTGCGGGGGTCGATTTTCAGGCTGGCGAGTTTGAAATCGAACAGGGTCTTTTGATATTTCAGGTAGCCGAACGCGCACATCATGCTGATGGCCTGCGAACCGATGGTGGCGTACGCGGCCCCGGCCGGCCCCATGCCGTAGCCTCCGACGAGGATCAGGTCGATGACGATGTTGCACACGCAGGCAATTCCGATAAAAACCATCGGCAAAAAGGAGTTCCCCACCCCGCGTAAAATGGCGGAAAAGGCGTTGTATCCATACACGAACAGCAGTCCGGCGGTGCAGATTTCCACGTATTCTACGGTTTTCTCCACGGCCTGGGCGGGGGTATTCAGGAAGCGAACCAGGGCGGGCGTGAAATAAAACAGAAAGGCCATTAACAGCAGGGTAAAAAGGCAGAAACCGGACAGCATGGTCCCGATCGCTTTACGGAGTTTGTCGGAATCCTTCGCGCCGAAGTAGTTTCCAATCACGACCGTGGCTCCCGTGGTCAGGCCGGTGAGGAAGAACGTGGCCAGCATGAGAACCTGCGTCCCGTTCGCCACGGCTGCCGAGTCGATGGGGCCGGAGGTGAAGCGTCCTACGATCAGCAGATCGACCATGCCGTAAAGCGCCTGCAACAGGTTGGCGATGAAAAACGGTATCGCAAACGACACGAGCGTTCGGGAGGGGTTGCCGGTCGTTAAATCTTTTTGAACTTCCATGAGGCCAAAGGTACAAGATATTTCGTACCAGCGGTTTGACAACGAATAATTTCTGAAAAAACCTCCCTCATGGAGGTTTCATCACCGATTTGGATTCGCTTTATTGTAGCACCAATAATTCATTTGTCAAGCAAACGGAAGAAATCCCCGAAGGGGGTGGGTGCGATCAAACTTCCTTGCGAGTTTGAGCAAGATGGGTAATTCCCCTCTTTTCAGAGGGGTGGCAGCCGTAGGCTGACGGGG
>JAUNBJ010000230.1 GCA_030535245.1 Planctomycetia bacterium
TCGCCCCCCACAAAAAGGTTTGAATAGAAATAATTATCAATTATCAATTATCAATTCCACAAAGCGTTGTTTACCATTTTAAAGAAAGTTTGCCGGTTCATAAGGAAGGGAAAGACCATGAAACGATTTGGGTATGTGATGTTGCTGCTGTCGTTTGGAGTGTCCGTTTTCGGGGAGGAGGCGTCGCCTTTTCGGCTGGAAGAAAAGGGTCGGGAGATGGTGGTTCTGAAGGATGGCGACCAACCGGTTTGGGAGTTTGCCTACCGGATCAAGGAGCTTCCTGAATTGACGTTTGGGTCGCGTCAGCGTTTTGCCAGTGCGGGGTGGTTTCATCCGGTGTATGGGCTTCATGGCGAGACGTTGACTTCCAGCATGGCGGAGAAATACCACATGCACCATCATGGGATATGGTCGTCGTTCATGAATATTTTCGTGCGTGAGGCGGACGGGAAAATCACGTCGTACAACACCTGGATGGATCATACGCGTTTGAAGAAGGATTTCATTGCGTGGGAGAAGAAGGAAGCGACGCCGGAATATTATCGGTTTACGGTGCATTTGGGGTGGTTCCGATGTCGGTATGGCGAGAATCCGCTGGTTCCGGTTCCGGAGGAAAACTACCTGGACGAGAAATTGACGGTCACGACGTATGCGGTGGAGCAAGACCCGAAGTTCGGCAAATGCCGGAAGATGGATTTTGAATATTCCTGGACGCCGACGAAATACGAAATGCGGCTGGCGGGGGACAAGGCGGGGAAACGGGCGTTTGCGTCGTTGGCCATGCGGTTTGCCGTGGTTGCGGACGGGTTGAAACCGCGGATTTTCAACGAAAAGGGACAGATCCCGGAAGATGATTCCTACCTGCCCTGCGAGTGGGTCGATTACGTTTATCCGTTCCAGGGAAAGGACAAGCCGGAATCCGGGGTCGCGATTTATCCCGACAAGGAGAATCTCCCCTCGGAAGGGTGGGCCATACGGCATTATGGTTTGGTTTCCACCGGCTGGCCGAATCTGGACGGATACACGATCCAACCCGGTCAGACCGTAACGCTGAAATACCGCATGGTGATCCATGAGAATGTTCCCCCGCGCGAGGAAGAAAAGCCGGCCGAGAACAAAAAATAGCGTTCCATTGATCGTGCAAGCCGTAGTAAAAGTTTGAAAAGAGCGTTGGAGAGGAGACCCTTTTACAGGTTTCCTCTCCAGAGGTTTAGAAATCGCCGATCGTTTCCACGCTCGTAGTGTTTTGTCCCGAAAATAAATCTTTGTAGCCATAGTAAAAAGTTTTGGGAGGTGGGGTCTGGGGAGGAACCGCTTTTTCAAAAGGGTTCCTCCCCAGAGGTTGGAAGCGGCCCGGGTGCGGGCGGCACACTACGGCTTTTCGCCGGTTGCAACATCACCGGGAGGCAGGCGCTTACGCTTCTGGCCTCCCTTATTCTACCGCGCTTCCAGCCTCTTGAGAGGAAACATTTTTGCCCCGGGTGCGGGGCGGCACACTACGGCTTTTCGCCAGTTGCTACATCATAGGGAGGCCAGAAGCGTTAGCGCCTGCCTCCCGGATTTTTGGCAACCGGCGGAAGCCGTAGTCGCTCCCGGTCGTACCGGGTCCTCTCAAACTCTCCTTCAAAAAACTTTTAGTGCGCTCACTACGTTCGCTATGTTATTAGTGTTTATTTTCTTTTT
>JAUNBJ010000014.1 GCA_030535245.1 Planctomycetia bacterium
CCCCTCCGAAAACTTTTAGGCTAATGTTGTTTATTTTTTGGACACAGCACTAGTAAAAAGTTTTGGGAGGTGGGGTCTGGGGAGGAACCTCTTTTTCAAAAGGGTTCCTCCCCAGAGGCTGGAAGTGTGATTGTTAGAACTATCGCGCTTCCAGCCTTTTGAGAGGAAACATTTTTGAAAAATTGTTTCCTCTCAAACTCTCCTTCAAAAAACTTTTAGTACGCTCACTACGTTCGCTTTTATTAATATTTATTTTCTTTTTATCCTATTTATGACATGGATGCAGCACCAGGAAGGGGGGGCGCTGTCAGGAAGGCGGTTTTCCGGTACAATGTTTTTTGTCCTTTAGAAATTCAAAGACAGGAGCGAAAATGGAAAAACGACTTTGGGTGTTGGAAGCACTGTTGATTTTCGCGGCGTTTGCGCTTTTTGGCGCGTATGCGGTGCCGGACGTGAACGAGGCGCATTATCTTGGAAAAGCGGCGTTCTTCTGGAATCCGGACTATGCCCCGAACGACTTTTTCCTCTCGTCGCCCGATGCGCATGCGGTGTTTTACCTGTCGTTTGGCTGGCTGACACGCTGCTTCGACATCAACACCGTGGCATGGATCGGACGCGTTCTGACCTGGCTTCTGCTGGCTGCCGGGTGGCTTTCCATGACGCGGGCAATCCTTGGAAAATGGGGAATGGGATTGTTTAGCGCGTTGGTTTTCCTGACCGTTCAGTCTCGCTTTTCGTTTGCTGGCGAATGGGTCGTCGGTGGAGTCGAGGCGAAGGGGTTTGCGTTTGCGTTGATGTTTTTCGGTCTGGGAGCGTGGTTTCGCGGGCACTGGAACCGTTGCTGGGTCTTGCTGGGATGTTCGGCGATGTTCCACGTTCTGGTCGGTGGCTGGGCGATTTTGGGCGTGGGAGTTTCCTGGCTGATTTTGCGGAACTACGGCGGCGACCGGGAAGCCCCCAAACTGGTTTCCATGCTCCCGTGGCTGACGCTGGCGTTTTTGCTCTCGCTTCCGGCGCTGGTTCCCGCGTTGCTTTTGAATCGGGACGTCCCGTCGCAGGCGGTGGAGATCGCCGACAAACTGTACGTCTTTGAGCGTTTGCCGCACCACCTGCTGTTGAGTTTCATTGCGCAAAGGACGCCGGACAAGCTGATCTATTTCGGCGGGCTGTTCCTGATTTGGAGTTACCTGGCCTGCCGCCCACGTTTTTCCGACGCCGACATGCGCCTGCGAACGTTCGTTTACGCCAGTTTGATGTTCATGGCGTGTGGGTGGGGAATCAATCTGTTTCTCAACACGCATCCCGCCACGGTCGCGGCACTTTTGCGGTTTTACTGGTTCCGGCTGGTGGACGTGACGTTGCCCATGGGGGTGGCGGTCGTCGGAGTGCTGTTTTGCTCCCAAACCACCATGCCAGGCGATCGAAACTGGAAACTACGACGCGGAATCCTGACGGCGGCGCTGCTTTTCCTCGCCTGCCTTGCAATGACCGATTCCCTGCGACGGCTGGCTCAAAACGCACCTCCACGAAGCTGTTCCGGAGCCGCGAAATATACCGACTGGCTGGCTCTGTGCGATTATGTGAAAAACAACACGGAACCTGCCGACATCTTTGCCGTTCCCTACACCACCCGAACGTTTACATGGTATACAAATCGTCCGGTAGTAGGGGTCTGGAAAGACATTCCGCAGGACGCGTCCCATCTGGTTGCGTGGTGGAACCGAATGCAAATGCAATATTACGGACTGGATTTGACGTCTCCCGTTCATGCTTACGGACGCTTACGGTCGTTCGGACTTTTGCCACGAGAACGGTTCGGAAAAATGAAAGAACGGTATCAGGTGAAATACGTCGTCAGTGTGAAAGGCGACTTCCCGGAGAAACCGGTGTACGAAAACGGAGCGTTCGGGCTGTGGAAGATTGAGGATTTGATGGAAAATAAATGATGGCACCTTCTAAAAACCGCTTCCTCCAACCGTTTCTTTCCAGTTGTCGGGGAGCATGGGGCGGTGATCCAGCACCTTTTCCCCTTCCCGAATCGTCCCGGAGCAGGCCCATTCCTCGGCCTCCCCGGTGACGGTACGCAATTTTTCTTCCAACATCACACGGTAATCTTCCAGTTCCGACATTTTCAGTTTGGGCACCTGAATTTTTTCCGGAAAAATCAGCCGGGCACGCGAAAATGGCTTCGGAATCGCGAACCGATCCCACGAGTTCATACGCCACGGTCGATAAAACCCCATCCCCGTCGGCACGATCGGTACCCCCAGCCGCGACGCCATGAACAACGTCCCCAGCGTCATTTGACGCCGTGGCCCCTGGGGACCGTCCGGCATGAGCGTGAGGTGGTATCCCGCCTTCCCGATGGACAACATCTGCCGCAGCGCTTCCGTTCCGCCATGATTCGTGGAACCACGAAAGATTTTGAACCCCATGAACTCCGCCAGGTGCGACACGATCTCGGCATCCCGATGTTTGGATGTGATCGTGGCCACGCGGCAGTTTCCAAAAAACGCCACCGGTAGAAGAATGTATTCGTGCCAAAAGGCGTACAAAAGCGGCTGGCACGAGGCTTCGGATTTGGGATCCATCGACGGGTCGGCAGACCAGTATCGTGCGTCCAACGTGGACATGTACCGGTAGTACGCCGCCGCCCCGGCCCAGCCAATCATTCGGGAATAGAAAAGAGGAACACGCATTTTCTACGAAACTAAGGATGAATTGGAAATTTCGCAATAAAATTTTACGGAATTGCTGTCGACCACGACCATAACGCTTCGTATTATACCATTTCTCAAAATTTTGGAAAGACCAAACCTCCACCCATGAAAAAGAACGGCCCACACAACCGCCATGAACCATTCATCCCCCTCCCCCTTGTTAAAAAACAGGGTTGTGCTAGAATGCTCCGTTACAGTGTTTGAGAATGTAGCTCAGTCGGTAGAGCAACTGACTTTTAATCCGTAGGTCATGGGTTCAAGTCCCATCATTCTCACTATCCGCACGTCCCGTATTTTGCGGGGTGAGATACGAGTAGGGATTCACTACCCCGAAATTCTAACCAAAAGTTGGTACGTATCTGGTAGCGGACCGAAAGCCCCTGCGTTTTTCGTCTTGTGGTACGCAGGGGTTTTTTTATTTCTTGAAATAAACATGGGACAAACACCCATAACCATTAAAATAGGCAGAATTGGCAAAATACACCCGGCATTAAACCCCTCTAATTTTTGCCCGAAAAAGAGGGGGCTATTGACGATAGGACGGCAAGGGGGTATATTCCACACCATGAGGTCGGGAGTAGTGCCCCGAACCCCAAACCACAAGACGCTCTGCGGTAATCTGCCGGAAAGTGTCTGAACCAAACCAAAAATAAACGTCGTCGGGAGACGTTCCGAAAAAATGGGCATTGTTGCAGCAATCCCATTCCAGCGGCTACATGGTCCCGACGCCATGCGGCCGTTTTTTTATTTCCCAGATTTGGAATCCAATCCTAATTACTTTGTCCGAAATGAACAAGCGGATTGATTTTAATCCAACCACCCTGCCGGGGGCGTTATCCCGGCGGTAGAGTAAAGCGAAGTGACGTTGACCTTTCACGAAAATTAAACTACAATGATATTTTTAAGGATATGAGTGATGAGACCTGTGTGCGATATCCGACAACGGAAATTCCCGGAATGCAAAGAATGTAAAAATAAAGAGGAACGGGAACAAAATTCCAGTGATGGAATTTGTTGTATAAAATCTGAACTGGATGCTTTGCCGCTTCGTTACATCGAACTCTGTTCCGGGCCGGGAAGGTGTTCCACCAGAGATGGATGGGAGCAAGACGGGACGGCTTTGGCAATTCTGAACCATCCTGATTATGAAAATATCGCAGACGCTATTTTCATTGACTATAATCAGGATGTCGTGGACACCCTGAACCAGCGAATTCAAAACCTCTCCATTTCTAACGCAAAAGCCTATTTGGGCGATTATAACAATCCTCAATCCATTCTCGCCGCGATGCGGAGCAGGCGATTTGATGGTTTAACGTTGTGTCTGGTGGACCCGACGGACTGCTCCGTTCCTTTTGATACGATTCAAACCATTTACAATGAATCCAACCAAAAATGTGACTTCATCATTTCCTTTTTCCGAAAAACGGATTTCCATCGTAATTGCATTGAAGCCACGACAAATTCCAATTTTCAAGAAGCCAGAGAAAAATACCAACGATTTCTTGGAAATTCCCATTTTTTTACACGATCGGACGTACGAGATGCTGCGGAATTCAGTCACCGTGACCGGATTTCAGAATTGTTTCGGAAGGACTATGCTGGCAGTTTGAAACGGATGGGGTTAATCTATCAGGATACGGTAGGTATCGACAACATCTACAACTTGCTATTTGCAACATCCAATCCCAGAGGTTTGGATTTTTGGAATAAAGCAAGAAAATACGCCCCAAATGGGCAAGGAACTTTGTTCTAGGAGGGAACCATGAACGTTATTTACGAACCTAAAGGACGAGCAAAGGAGTATTCCGACCTTGCGTGCAATCTTTACATGGGCTGCCCTCATGGGTGTAAATACTGTTTCGCTCCAGCTTGTATGCGGAAGTCGCCCGACCAGTGGCATTCCGCGACCACGCCCCGAAGAAACGTTATTGACTTATTCCGCAAAGATGCTCAGTCGCTTCGTGGCGACCAACGGAAAATCCTGTTTAGTTTTTTATCCGACCCTTACCAGCCGATGGAAGAAGAATTGCACCTCACAAGGCAGGCTTTGGAAATTGTGAAATTTTACCGCCTGAAAAGTCAGGTGTTGACGAAAGGACTGTCAAAATACATCCTTCCAGACCTGCAACTCATGAAGGACGCGGGAACGGAACTGGGGGTCACCCTCTGTTTCATGGACGATTCCAAAAGGCAGGAATGGGAACCGGAAGCGGCACCCGTTCGGGATCGGCTGGCAACGCTCAAAGCTGCTCACGAAATGGGCATTTATACTTGGGTGAGTTTGGAACCGGTGATTGACCCACAGGAAGCCCTCGCCGTCATCCGAACCGCCACGCCTTTTGTCGATTTTTGGAAAGTCGGCAAGCTGAATCACATGAAAGCCGTGGAAGAAGGAATCGACTGGAAGGCATTCCGGCAGCAGGTTCAGGATTTGCTGGACAAATACCACGCGAACTATTACATCAAAAATGACCTGAGAAATTTATAAACCTCAACCGCCCTGCCGGGGGCGTTATCCCGGCGAAAACCGTGGGAATCGGGAGTAGTGCTCCGAAACTCACAAACCACAAGACGCTCTGCGGCAATCTGCCGGGGGGTGTCTGCCCCAAAACAATAATCGGAACAATCGGAACATCCGGAGCATTCCGGGCGTTTTTGTACCGGTATTGTTTGCCTAATCCCTGAATCCTTTGGACTTTGCCTATTTTTGTGGTAAATTTCCAATGCAGGGATGTGCATTGTCAACAGGGACGTTTTTCCAAATGTGGCTTATCACGAGGAGAAACAAAAATGGAAAAGACAAAATACCGAAAACTCGGTGATTTGTTGGCGGAACACTTGGAACTGGTGAACCTTCGGCCCGAAGTTGCGGCGGCTCTCATACGAAGCCTGACGGAGCCGAAAGAGAAAAACGGTTTGAGCGACGAAATGACACTCACCGAATTTTACACCGCTTACTACAAGCCCAATGTTTCGGTAGCGAACGACAGGGATAAAAACACGATGGAACAACGAGAACGAGCCTTACGATATTGGGCCGAAGCCACTGGCGACCCAGCCTTGCGAGACATCGACACCGCGACACTGACGCAGTTCGTCACGTGGTATAGGAGCCGCACGTCCAACCGTCGCCGCCCGCACTCCCCCGCGAGTATCCGCAAAGATTGCATGGCATTGGCCAGTATTTTGACCATGGCCGGCCCAAAGCAGTTTGGCTCGAAAATTCCGCCGGAATACCGAAACGCCGCCGAACTAATTCCCGCCCCGCCCGCTTTCCCAAAAATCCGGGTCGCGAAAGATGTTTCCCCAAAAACGCCCCGGCTCCGCGAACTGGAAGCGATCCTCCGGAATTGCGACGCCGCACAGGGGCCGCGTTTCGATGGGTGCGAACCGGGAACGTGGTGGCGGGCACTCTACCTGTTCGTTTACAACACGGGCGTGCGGCGTGGCGACATCCTACAGGTTGGCCGCTGGGAACATGTGCAGGACTGGGACGGACAAAACGTTTACGTGATTTCCTCCCGAACGGAAAAGGAAAAAATGGAAAAAATAATCCCGCTCACGAAACACGCCATGGAAGCCCTTTATATGCTGCCTTGCAATCATCCGCACGACTACATTTTCCCATTTCCATGGTGCGAAACAACCTACCGCCGCTGGCAGTGTCAAATTTTAGACGCCGCCGGAATCCCCTACCAGCGGGGTGGTCTCCACGCCATCCGCCGGCTCGTGGGTACCACATGCCCGAACGCTCAAAAAGTTTTGGGGCACACAACCGCCGAAACCACACGGCTGCACTACCAGAGCATCGCAACCGTCGAAAGCTCACTCGAAACACTCAGACAACCCGAATTTTAACCGAAAAAAGGAACGATTTTTTAACCAAACCGGGGTATACGATGATGAATGTTTATGATAAAATGGAGGTTTTAGATGTGTGCTTTGAAAAAAAAGACGATGGAAAATATGATGACACCCGCAAGAAAAGAGCCGGACAAGTCGACTTATGCAGGTCGCTTTGCCATGCGGTTGAGAGAGTTGAGATTGAAGGCTGGACTGACCGCCGAGGAAGCCGCAGAAAAAATCGGAGTTGCAACGATCACAATCTACGATTGGGAATCGTGCAAAAACTTGCCAAGAGCAAGCAAATATCCAGCCATTGCCTCTTCTTACAAATTATCAATGGTACGAGACGTTCTGCCACAAGAATAAATTTCTATAACAATTATGGAAAAACCATAACTCCCCTCTTGGCATTATGGAGTATCCATAATATAATAACCTCAGTAATTCTGACTTACGGAGGTACAAAATGGATTCTGAAAAGTATCGTCAGCGGTTGTATCAGGCCGCGAAACTCATGGAAAACAGGCTGGAGAAGTCCCTTCAACGGATGGTCGATCGTGGTTTTCAAAAGGCTCTTTCCGTCCAGCCACCCACCACGCGGGGATACTTCCGCCGTTTGCATACCCTGCTTCGCAAAACCCGCGATGCACTCCCTCAAGCCCTTAAAAGCGTTCAGCCCAATTCAAAAGGAATGAAAAACGAAACACTCAGATAACACTCAGATAAAATGACATTGGAACTCCTGGAACCCGAAGAAGTTTATTCCGCACTGTTTCGCGGAAAAATCGTTGTGGATATGACGATCGCACGAATCTATTTTTTGGATGTTCGGGATCGTTGTATCCGATGTGTCGTTCCACGAATGCCTCGAAAGGATGGAACGTTTCAAACCGCTCACCTTTTGGATGTCCTGAAATCCAAAAGGAAAGATGGAATTAGTATTCGTGACCTCCTCGGAAACCGAATGGTCGTTGCGGAAAAACTCCGTGATGCCTATGCGTTGATACGCGTTGACGAACACGTCGAAATTCCCTTTTCGGTCATTCAGGAAAATTTGGATATGTTACAAAAAAACTCGTAACCGCGAAGTGTGATAGGCCCTATTTCCACCGGAAGCAAGGGAATAGAAGTCTCATCAGGTTTGCGAAACCGAAGCTCGGAACGTTTCGTTCGAGCTTCTAAAAAGCCTTCAGAATACAAAAGGTGAACGATACGACGAAATGTCTTATCGTCGCAATCAAATTCAGAAGGTTGAAATGCCTTAAAATCCTCTTGTTCAAGAGCCTTGGCAAGAATTTTTTTAACAAGAATGAAGTCCATTTTCATAAAAATTCCTTTCGGTTCGGGGTTAGAGTTGAGGAAACTGACAGCCCTCTCATTCTACCCCAGCCGGAAGGAGTTGGCAAGATACCCAAAAACCTCCAACCGGAGGGATACCACCGCAGGGAGGCGGAAAAGACATAGGTGGTGGAGGGGTTGGTACTACTCCTGATCCTCATAGAGTACGACACGCTGAAAGGCACCTCCACCACCGCCCGAATATTTATTACGGAATCCGGTAGATCGGCGAGAAATACGCTGAGCATCCCCACTGGCCAGGGGATGTGTACCGGACTGGTAGGATGGCAACGCGTTTGACAAGAGATACTGGAGATAGCGATCATGGCGATAACCAAAAAATTTGAATGTACCTGCACCGTGTGCGGAAAAATTTATCAAAGCGGAAGGGCCTGGAAAAACCTGTTCTGTTCCGAAGTATGCAGGAGAGCATACAATCAGCGCAAGCTCTTGCAGCAACTGCCGGCAACACTCACATGCCCCATCTGCGGTCGCCACGTTGACAGGAAAAGTGCGTCTCAAAAATATTGCGGAACAACCTGCCAGAGGGTGGCCCACCAACGCTGGAAAAGAACTCGAAGGAAACAATGGAAACAATACCCCTCAAACCACCGGCCAGGAGATAATGTCGAAACCGTAGCACCCCCTGATGCCATCATCTTCCGAGGTGGTGGCAAATATCCCGGATTCCTGCTCTCCCCATCACGCGGGGAAATCCAACGATTCGAGGAGGTGTTGGCCGCTCGTGCCGCCGCGTGTGGAGGACAAAACCACAGGCCTGTGACTCATTAAACGGAAGGATTCCGATATGCTGGTACTTGGAAGGAAAATTGGTGAATTTGTGATACTGAAAATGGAAATGCCCCACGGCACCGAATACGTCCGCATCACCTTGACGCAAACGAAATCCGATCGTGGCCGAATTGGCGTGCAAGCTGGAAGAAACGTGATCGTGTCACGCGACGAGACGCTCACCTCGGAAGAACAAAATGCCGTGCTGGAATTTTTTGAAGGGAGAGATTATTCCGACAATTCCGCAGAGGTGTCCAAACAGGAGCTGGCCGCCGAGTTGTACGCCATCCGGCATGAATGCGACGCGGCAGATTTCCGAGACCTCCCCACCGGAGCGGAAGAGATGTATTTGCAAACTGCCAAAATGCTGATGGAGAAGTTTCATATTACCACAAAGGAGGAGATTTGAGCCATGAAGATTTACCGGTGTGCTCAAATTGATGACGGCGACCATTTTGAGTTTTTTGTCGATTGTTTTATCGACGAAGCCGAAGACAAGCGGAAATGCCCCGGTTTTTTGGGCGAAAAGATGCCGCCAGACGAGGATACCCGGTGTGTCTGGAAAGATTGTGGTGGAAGGTGTACCAGCTACATCGTCCACATCAAATCTGCCAAACAGCTCGTGTACCAGTTGGGCAAGAAAATCAAAGAACTGGAATCGGAACAGGAAGATTAACAGCAAGAGGTAGGCGATGGAACATCCCCAGTGGCATACGTGGAAAGAGAGCGTTGACCCGTCCACGATTAAGGTGTTGGACGAGTTGCAAGTCCGCGAGAAGATGGATTATGAGTACGTCCGCGAACTTCAGGACGCGATGGAGGAACTCCCCAAAGGGGAAGATATTTGCGAGTTGCGGTTCGTCGATTGCGGCGAATCCAAAGGGACGTTGTTTTGTCTTGACGGACACCACCGACGGCTGGCGGCGATGGGGGCTGGGAAAACGGTTTGGGTGCGGGTTTGGGACATCCCGCGAACCGATTGGGGAACGGTCGGGGTGCGACGCAATTGCGCCAATGGCCGACGCCTCACCAAAGCCGAACTCCGAAAGGCCGTGGAAACGTGGTTTCGGAACCATCCTGATATGTCGGATGTGGCCGCCGCGAAAGCGTTGGGAATCCCTCGCTCCACGATCGGGGACATCCGCCGCCAGTGTGCCGAATCCGGCACACTGAATTTGTCCGAAACCGTCACGGGAAAGGATGGCAAGGAATATCCCCGCGAACGAAAAAAGCCCACGAAAGAACAACCCGACCAGGGCTGGACAGCGAGGTGTTTGGCGTGCGGGCGAAAAATCACCGAGGCGGAATGCTGGGCCGAGGATGGCAAAGTCGTCTCGATCGGCATGAGCTTGGACGGAACGCCGGAAATGATTTTCTGTAATGACGATTGCCACGACGAATGGCACTCCCGCCAGCTCGACAACGCCGGAACCCAAATCCTCAAATCAGCCGGACTGGACAAGGACGGACGCGGGGACGACGAAGGCCCTGCACCCGAAAAAGACGTGCCGGAGGAACGCTCTCCCTCCGCTCCCGGGTCTGTTGCCCCCGATCCGTCTCCCTCCCCGGTTGTTAACAACCAGCAGCTGCGGCCCTGCCCGTGGTGCGGGAAGAAACCACGCATTGTTCATAGGACTTGCGATAATAGACTCCAATATATTGTGGATTGCAAAAACTCGAATTGCGGCGTGATTGCTCGTACCACTTGGTGCGAAACACCAGAACAGGCAATCGAAATCTGGAACACGCGAAAAGGATAATGGGGTGGCCGGGGACGACCACCCTCCGGAGAGGAAGGTACACGCTATGATTACAAAATGGATTTACCGATTCTTGAGTTTCCTGTTCCAAAAGCCAACGGCAAAACCAGCCACGGAGCAGATGACGGCAAAACGTGACGCGGCCTATTATCGGGGCCGACGGGCAGCTCTGGCCGGGAAACCCGCCGCCGAACCGGATAGTGATGAGTACATGAAGGGCTGGTTCGCCGCAACAAAACGCAACGCGACCGCAACCGTTGCGCAACAAAACCGCAACGAAACGCAACAAATCGCAACCGTTGCGCAACAAAGCCGCCTTTCGCGGGAGGGTGTGTGTTGTGTGTGTGATGTTATTAATAATATTAATAATATTAATTTAAACCAAGAAAAACAACACACAATCGAACCACGTTTGACTCCCAGCGAGGTGGAAATCCGTCCCCCCGTCGCGAAACCCAAGCCAGCCCCAACCATGCGAAGTACCGCTCGCCATGTGCCCGCTCGTCGCCATATTCCGCAACCCGAGGGGCAGATGTCTTTCCCACTGCTTGACCCGCTCCCCGAAAATCTCGACACGCCCGAATTCAGGGAAGCGTGGGAGAGCTTCGTCCAGTGGCGGGCGGATAATCTGGGGGTGGTCGCGAAAAACGAAATCTTCAAACGTACCCTCTCGCTCTGGGCCGAGGAGAACGGCGTAGCGTTCGCGATCGCCGCGTTGGAGCTGACCCGGAAAGAAGGGCGAATCAACACCGTCTATAAACCCACGATTCGCCGCCGGAAACTCACCGCGTCCGAACGTCAACAGATTGAGTGCGATGTGTGGATGTCTCTGGGCTACGATGGTGGAATCTGGACGGAGTACAACCAGCCTTGGGGCGACTGGATGGACGAACACCCATCCGCCTGCGACCGCTTCGACGACCTGTTCCGAAAGGCCCTGAATCAGGCAGAATTGGAGGAGGAATAGAACCTATTCCACGTTCAAAATTACCCAAAAACGGTTAAAAAACAGGGGAAAAATGTTAAAAAACCATGCCAAAACGTCAAAAAAACAGCACAAAACGTTCCAAATCAGGACGATCAGAGCCAAAAGTACGTTGCCCGAAGTGTGGTGCCCCGGCCTACGTCATCGACACATATAGTCGCTGTGGGGCGGTTGTTGTGCGACGGCGGAGGTGTAGTAATTGCAAATGCGGATATGTGAGCCGGTGGATAGAACAACAGGAATTTCCAAAAAGTTCCGAAAAATGACGGTAAAAACCCACATCTGGGAGGTACCTTCCGCCACATGGCTTCACAATCCGAGATTCTCATGCGATAATCAGATTAGTACCCCCCCGAACATGAAAAACGTTTAATAATTCTTTTGGGTGGGGCGATCGAGAACCCCAAACGAACTAGTCGCGGGGATGTAGTTTGTCCCCGGTGGTATGCCAGAGAAGTATGACGAGAAAATAAGACGACGCCAGGAGGCACGAGACATCGGGCCGCTTGAGGAGGTACGCGATTGGAAACGGCGGCTTGCGTGTCGGCGTAGTCCGTTGAAGTTTGGGCTGACGTATTTCCCCGACCATTTCTATCGGAAGTCGTCGGACGACCACAAAGACGTGTGGGAGCATGTTAAGACGGCGATATTAAAAAAGGGATGGTATGCGTTCGCCATGCCGCGAGGTTATGGAAAATCGGCGATCATGCGAATCTGCGTTCTGTGGGCGATCCTGTACGGGCTGGTCAAATACGTGGTGATTATCACGAGCGAGATTGGGTTGGGGATAGATTTTCTGGGGATGATCGCAGACGAGCTTCAGGACAACGAATTATTATTGGAGGATTTTCCCGAGCTGAAATGTTTTGTGGCGTTGGACGGAGAGCCGCGAAAACAAGGAGGGCAAACGATCAATGGGAAGAAAACGAAGCTGGTATTATCAACGGAGAGCATTCGATTTCCGTCGTTCCGGAACCACGAGGTGGTGCAGTCGAGCGAAGCGATTATCGAGGTGAAGTCGATCACATCTCGGATTCGGGGTCGGTCGAAGCGAATCAACGGGAAGCCATCGCGTCCTGAATTGTGTGTACTGGACGACGTGCAAAGCGACGAAATGGCGAACTCTCCAGAGCAGGTAGAGAAATACCGAAAGGTAATTAACAAGACAATTGCCGGGCTTGGGGAAAAGGGGGGCCGCATGGCCATGCTGTTTATCGGCACGGTCATCGTGAACGGCGATCTGTGTGACATCCTGTTGGATCACAAGCGCAGCCCCAAATGGCGTGGGAAAAAAAGCAAGTTGTTGTACGCGTTCCCGAAGCGGATGGATCTATGGGAGGGGGAGTATTCCGACCTGATGAATGAGAGCCTGTTACGGTTTGGGGACAACCGGCTGGCCAACGCATACTACAAGGCCCATCACGAAGAAATGTTGGAAGGTGCTCAGGTTGGGTGGAAGGCGTGCTACGAAAAAGGGGTGGACGTGGACGCTCTCCAGTACGCGATGAATCTGTATCTGGACGACAAGGAAGCGTTTTTCAGCGAACAGCAGAACGAGCCGTATGTGGACGATACCACGACGGTAAAAATCCGTTTCAATCCTGCGAACCTTTCCGGGGTGAAGCGGTGTGAGATACCGGATTGGGCCGATCATGGGTTATACGTTGGAGTGGACGTTCAGAAGGCGTTGGCATATTACGTGGTGTTGGCGTGTCGTTCGGACTTCCGCACGGCGGTCGTGGATTGGGGTACGTTTCCAGAGCAGCGGAGGAAGGACTTTTGGTATGACGCGAAAAAGGTACGTTCATGGCTCGACCCCATGCGAACGGAGGAAGATTGCATTCAGTCTGGATTACGGGAATTGTTGCGTCGCCTTCAAGATCGCTGGCAGACGGCGGACGGTCGCAAGGTTCCGATTACAGGCGGGTTGGTGGACGCTGGGTACAAAGGTTACGATTCGGTGATTCCGTTGCTTCTTGAGCCGGAGTTTGTCGAAAAATTCTATCCTGTGTTCGGTCGTTCTCCGGGGATGTTACGGGAGCAGTTTTGCGAGCGTCGCCCACGGGAAAACGAAACGGTGGGGCATAATCTTCTATTGTGCGAGGGTGCGGCCAACACGAACTGGGGCACGCTGGAACACGAATATGTGGCGCTCTACACGAACGAGTGGAAAACGCAACTTTCCCAGATGTGCCAGCTTCCAAGCGACAAGCCGGGATCGCTGGTATTGTGGGGCGACGACACAGACCGTCACACGATGTTCCTGCGTCATTTGGCCAGTGAGTACCCGGAGACGGTAACGGGACGTGTTCGGATGGATTTTTGGCACTCCATCCCGAACACAGAAAATCACCTGCTCGACGCGACGGTGTATGCGTTGGGTGCTGCGAGTATCGGGGGCTGTGTTTGGAACCGGAACCTCACTCCGGCCATGCCCCGCGAAGAAGACGGATTGGAACTGGAAGTTGTCGCCTGACGAAACGAGAGGATCCCCCATGACCAAAAAAACAACGACTGAAAAAGCTCCCCCAATTGTACGAACGATGGTAACGGAAAAGAAAGCGTCCTGCCCTCGGTGCGGTTCGACCGACCGCGAGAAACGGAATCGTAGCCGGACGTTAGACTGTTCCCTTTACATGGACGGCATTCACTACACCAAAGTGACACTGTCCTACACCAAATGCCGAAAATGCGGGCAGGTTTACATCGTCCGGATTTACGAAACGTGAAGCAGCAATGCCGTTTCTTCAGTTACTCGTTTCCATCACCTTTTAGCCGTTTTTGCATGTCTGTCAAAACTTTCAGGTAGGCCTTTTCGACATCCGACAGATTGTCCGGTAGTCCCTTCCGGTAGGTATCATACTCCTGATATGCCTTTTCGACAGCCACTTCGTGGCTTACGGTTCCCGAACCTTCCAAAACACCAAAGCCAAAATTTTGTGTGAACTTATCCAACATTTCGAGCCAGTCACGCATATACATGGGCTGTTGCCTTTCGGCCTTGAGTTCGGCCATATCGAAAAAGACGTTTACCATTCGCCGTAGTGCGAAAAGTTCTTTTTCTGACATGTAATTTTTGGCGACGGAAACTTCCCTTTTCGCAGGGCGTTTTCCCTTGAAAGTGGTCAGTCCCATAAATGGCAATCCCGCATTCGCTCTATCAAAGATGATTTCACTGGCGGTGTGGCCGCTGGCCGCGTAGTGCAACTTGTTTTGTACAATCTTAAAGAATTCAAGAGTTTCCGGCATGGACGGATTGTAGTCCCGACTGGTCGCAAACAGTTCCAAAACTTGGCGATAGAGAACCTTTTCACTGCTCCGAATGTCGCGGATACGATCCAGAAGTTCCTTCCAATACAGACCGCCCCCCATATTCTTCAGGAATTCGTCATTCATGGCGAAACCCTTCTGAATGTATTCGTGAAGAATTTGCGTTGCCCATTGCCGGAATTGTGTTCCTCGTGAGGATTTGACACGATACCCTACTGCAATAACGACGTCCAGACTGTAAAAAACGACCGGCTTATCCGAAAAAGCAATTTGCATATTTTGCAAATTGCTTTCCACGTCCAGTTCCCCTTCCTCAAAGATGTTTTTAATGTGTCTGGAAATGGTACTTATACTTCGCTCAAAAAGCTGAGCAATTTGAGCTTGGGGAAGCCACAACGTCGTTCCCTTCATCGTAACGTCAATTTTTATTTTACCGTCATTACTTTGATAAATAATGATCCCGTTGTTTTTGTTGGAATTCATGGGCGTATCCATCATTTTGAGAATATCGTTCCTTCTCGGAACTTCAAAGCAATCTCAGTTATACCGTGGGTTCCCCCTAATGTCAAGATAGGAAGATTTTTGTCTCGTAGCCAGGATTTTTGTCCGCATTGCGGACAGAAAGTGCAAAAAATCGTTCTGTCGCTATTGATGGAAAAAGGGGGTGGGGTGATAATGCGTGCATGAGAACGATACAGGAACGCATTACGGAATTGGAATCGCAGAAAACGGAATTGGAAGCGGCATTATTAAAACCGTCCACCAGTGCGTTTGGCATTTCGCGGACATACAACCACACGGCGATGGAGTCACGGTTAGCGGCGATTAACGAGGAGTTATCGGTGTTGTACTCGCGGTTGGACGGCACGGACGGCACGTTTGAGGGAATCCGGTTATTTTAATGGGCAGACGAAAAAACATGACGAACCGAGGAAAGAAAAAATACTCCTATCCCCAATTGGCAGGAACGGGGCGTCGGCGTGACCATGGAAGCGACGTGCAGCCACAGTCGGTATCGCTGGACATGCACAAGCGACGTCGTGCGATGGTGCTTGCCAGGGATCTGTTCAAGGAATGCAACGTCATGCGTTGGGCGGTAGATTTTCACTGCCTGAATACAACCTCGTTTGGTTTTCGGCCGATGTCGGACGATCAGGGGTTCAATGCAGCATTGCAGGAATTTTACGATTATTTCAACGAGACGTGTGACATTGCGGGACGTTATCGGTTTGAGGAACTTTGGGACGTTTGGGAACATCGTCGCGTTCTGGATGGGGATGTGTTGGTCGTAATGTTGGACGACGGACGTTTACAGACCATTCAATCGAACTGGATTGTGGAAGATAGTTCGGACGTGAACTGCGTTCAGGGGTTGTATTTGGATCCGTATGGGAAAACGACGGGGTATCATGTGGAACGGCAGACGACCCGTGGCCAAAGGGTCTGTTATAACATCCCGGCAAAGTATGCCGACTTCATCGCGTACTACGATTATGAAGTGGACGCTTACCGAGGCGTGTCGCCGCTTTTATCGTCGCTGACGGGATATCAGGATTTGGATGAAATTTTGGTGGACATGTACTCCAAAATCAAGCTGGAATCCCGTCTTGGGTTGGCCATAAAATCGAAGAAAAGCGAATTGGGGTATCGTCCGACCGAACTCGCTCAGCCTGCCACAGCGGGGGGTGGGGAGGTTGTCGGAACGGTGGACGCGAACGGAAACGTCGTCACGGGCCGGCGGCGTCAGCAACTCAAGATGGACGAGATGGTCAACATCCTGCGTCTGGGGGCGAACGACGAGCTTTCCAATTTTATGCAGACGTCGCCCAGCACGACGTTCCAGCAGTTTTTCCTGATGGCGGTACAGGCCGTGTTGAAGCCGTTGGGAATCCCGTTGACCATCTATCAGGAGAATCTGAGCAATTATTACTGTAGCCGGGCCGCTTACGGGCTGTATCAGAATTACATTAAAGACATCGTTTACGGGAATTGGCAGCGGTACACGAAATACTTCCGCTGGCGTCTGGCCGTCGCCGACCGTAATGGGGAATTTAAGCTGCCGCGTGGAATGTTGGCCAGCCAGGTGCCATTCGCGTTCATGCCGGAAATTCATTCGGTACTGGACGAAGACCGTGAGGCCAAAGGAGATCAAATGCAAATTCGCATGGGGTTCTCCACACCGCAGAAAATGGCTGCCAAACGAGGGGAATCGTACTATGACAATATTCGCGACACGGCCAAAGCGATTGCCTATGCCACGGAGCATGGTGTTCCGGTAGATGGGCTGACCGAAACCGGAGGCGATCCGTCTCAACGAATGCTCAATCGGTACAACGCGATTGGGATTGCGATACGAGGTGGATTCCTTACTGCGTCGTCGGAAATTGAGGCGATGGTGCGGGACGAACTACAGCTACCCCCCATGACGCCGGAAGTGGCCCGGGCGTGGGAAGCCACGGGAAGTGTCCGCCAACCGATTACCCTGAAAACCGATGAGAGTGCCGCCATTGCCGACGCTCTGGATATTGAGGAACGAAACGATGACACAGCAGAAAACCAATGATCCCCGACGTTATTCCATGGCGGCGACCGTGATGTACAGCGGTGTGCAGGAAGTGGACGCGAATCACGGTCTGATTGCCATCAAGGCAAGGGGCCACAAGGTAGTGGAATTTTGGGGAGAGCGACAGATTCACGATTTCGCCGGAATGAGCGTTCCGGAACGGATTGTGCTGGATCGAGACCATGATTCCGGGAAAATCCTCGGATACGCCGACAACATCCGGCTGACGGAGTTCGGGCTGGAAATGGACGGACATTTATTCCGTGACCTTCCCGCAGCGTCCGAGATTTGGCCCGTGTTGAAAAATGGCGTGCCGCAGCAGGCCAGCATCCTGTTTTCTCCGGAAGCCATTGAGGAGATTCCGGACAAATACACCGTGGAGGTCAACGGACAGACGGAAGATGGTCCGTTAATCGTTTTCCGCAAATGGAAATTGGACAGCGTGGCCGTGTGTTGCTACGGTGTGGATGACACAACGGGAATTACCCCGATTCAAATGAGTACCCAGTTCGTCGGAAACGGCGGGAAAGGAACCGAAAAAATGGGCATTTTTGGCAAAAAGAAATACGCCGAAGATACGGAGGAGAAGAAGGACGACCAACAGGGTTGTTCGGAGGGTGGAGAAGGTGGTGGAGAAAATCCACCGACCGACGAAAAGGACGCGAAGATCGCGACATTGGAACAACAGGTTGCCGAATTGACGGCAAAAATCAACGCGTTGGAATCGGCGGGGTCGGGAACTCCCGGCCAAGTCGAAAACTCAGACGACCCGAAGGACGAAGAAACGAAAAAGGAATTTTCCCGAATTCGTGGCGAAATTGGCGGGCTGAAAGAATCCATTACCAAGGTATCGGAGACGGTCGCCAAGATGTACGCCAACACGCGTATGGGATTCGATCCGATGGAAGGCGTGGAAAAGAAAGAATACGCGGACGATCGGTCGTACCTGATCGCCCTGGAATCCGCCAAACTTGCTGGCACTCGGCGATAATCAAGTGGGGGAGACCCCAGAAAGGAAAATGAAATGGCTGTTGTCACCCTGATGGAAGCCCTTACCGACCGGGAGTGCAAAACCTACACCTCTATGGTGGTAAGTAATCCGCGAGAAATTTTCGACGCCCATACCCAGACCATCGATGAGATGGAATACAAGGTATTGGTGGAAACGAAGTCCGGAGACATTGGTTTTCGGAATGTCAACGGCGTGGCTACGACCACGCTTCCGGAATTCGACATTCGGCGATTCACGCCCGCCATTGCCAACCCGCACATCGATGTGGACGTGGTGTTGGAGGACATGATGAATTCCAACCCTGGAGCGGCGGGGCAAATGCTGATGAAGATGAAAGCGTCGGTAATCGACGGCGCATACAGAACGCTTGGAAAACAGTTTTACTATGGCAAGTCCAACAATGCCGACGGTTATGAAGGGTTGGTGAATATCCTGTCCTGCAAGCGAAACAATGGGGGCAAGACGCCGAGTTGCGATCTGGAATTTTCCGCTGGGGGGACGACCGCGAATAAGCAGTCGTCCATCTGGTTGATTGCGTGGGGAGAGATGAATGCCAGCGTAATTTATGGTGGTGGTATTGGGGCGAATTTTTCGTGGTCGGAACTGATGCCGCGATTGGTTCAGACGGCGAACGGCGAAGCAACGCACAAGTGGTCGTATCTGCGGATGTACCCCATGGTGGCGGTGTCGCGTCCGAACTGTATCGCTCGTATCTGCAACGTCGAGAGTATCAACGATTCCAAACTTCATCACGTGTTGGCGGAGTGCGAGGAGCAGGGTTTTGTGCCGGATTGCATTTACATGCGGCCAGCGATATTGGAAACGTTGCGTCAAAGCCGTACGGCCACAACCCCGACCGGTAATCCGGCACCGACTCCCGAAGATGTTGGGGGTATTCCCATCCACACAACCATGTCCATCCAGCGCACGGAAGCGGTCGTTTCCGGGCTGACCGCCATTTAACGAAAGGAGCACATCATGGCCAAATTGAGTTTGAAAGACGAGGCTCTGAAAAAGACGATTGCTTTACCGTCTGCTGCCAGTAGCAGTGTGACGACCGCCGCATTTCGGCTGAAATCCGGTGAAGATATTGCGGGCGGATTTTACGCGGAATGCGAACTGGAAATCGACGTTCCGGCGTTATCGGCGACCATTCTTCCCGCTACGGGAAAGATTACGATTGAAGTCCAGACGACCGACACGGACGACGCGACCGGGTGGGAAGCCGCCGAAACGCTCACGGTCAAAGAGATTGAGGGGGGGACGTCCGGAGGTTCCGACGCTCAGGAGATTCGTTACCGTTTCCCGACCGGCGTGAAAAAATACGCCCGTGTCAAAGCCTCTACCAACGCCATCGCCACCGATGCCAGCAGCGTTACCATGACCGTCTGGCTCGTTTTTTAATACGAAGGGTGGCCTTATACGGAGGGTGGTCGTCCCCGGCCACCCATTACTTAACTTACGAAAGGAACGAACCATGAACGCCATTATCAAAAACATCATCCTCGCGAACATCCGGTCGATGATCACGGAACAGCTCACACCAGCAAACGTGAAGAAAGTGTTTGCGTGCACGCTCGAGCAGTTCCGGGCGTGGGCGAAGAACACGGATACCAAGCTGGACGATTGGGTCATTGACACGATGGAACCTTACGCATTGTCCGACCAGGCGGCGGAGAGTTTTGTGGCCGGCATCAAGGCGTTGATGTCGTCGTCGGGGGTGTTGTTTAACGCTCCGCCCAAGGCGAGCCGCCCCGGTGATACGCTCATGCTGGAACTCACCCCCTGTTTTGCCGCGTGGAAGGTGCTTGAGGAGGCGGACGAATGAATTACCACATTTTACATGCCGCTTACAGGGCATTCTGGTATTGCGATCATCTTTGCCGTGTCGTCGTGCTGTTTCGCCGAAATTACCGGGCCGGACGTGGTGCCGGCTGGCCGGCTGGCGGTGTTCGAAAGCGATATTGACGGGTCGTTTAACATCCTCCCGCGTGCCGAAGGGTGTTGGGACGTGGACAGTGGCGGAAAAAAACTATTTTTCGCAAGCCCAACAGAAAAAGTTTATACGTTGATCCATTGTGGAATAAAAAACGGTAAACCAATTTTGTCAACTTTCGAGTTTTCCAACGGTACGCCCAGCCCAGAACCTGATCCCAACCCCAACCCCAACCCAAAGCCAAATCCTGTTCCCAACGGGTTGTCTGATACTCAAAAAAATATCATCGCCAAAACGATGGATTCGATCGTTGCCGGAATCGACGCTGGAACCATCCGGACACCCCAGGGAGCACGAAGCACTTTTAAAAATATGATTTTCCGAAGCACGATGGTTTGTAATGGTGGTGTTTGCACGCTGCCAGCCCCAGTAACAAACGCTATTTCCGAGTGGGAAAAAACAATGGATGTCACAACCCTCGACGGTATCAGGGAAGGGTTTGTAGAAATTGCAACGACACTTAAACAATAAAGGAAGGTTCGATAATGTATTTTCAGGATGGATATATTCCCGATCGCGTCGAAGCGGAATGGGCCATACAGTGTGGACGGACGTCCGATCACGATCGGGTACTGGCTTTGGCAGCTCCCTGGGACGCGGAAAAACTTCCGCCCGTGGTGGTTTGGGAAAGTTTTAAAACACGATTGATGGATATTGACGGCGGGCCAACTAAAAATTGGTGGGACGGGGTGGACGTTGCAAAGTTGTTCACCGCCTCCCAGGGGAGTCGGCCCAATTGCGCCGGATTCGCAATGGCGAATGCGTTTTTGGTTCGTTTGTTAATTCAGCGAAAGCAGGAATATTCCGAACAGACCATCGAAAAAGTGAATCCCATGGCAACCTGGGTACTTTCCAAGGGAGGAAGTCTTTGGGGTGGTCAAACTATTTCCGCCATTATGGAAGCTGGACGGAACATCGGAAATTTCCCCAGCCGTATCGTTGGAGAGTACGACCAGTCCAGTAACTGGCGTCAATGGAAGAATATGACGTCCGAAGCGGAACCGTATCAGGTATGCTTTTCTATTTACGACGATGATGCGACTCAGGCGGCAACCTATATCATGGAGGCCTGTCGAAAAGGGTACTCGATAGTGATCGGCAACGGTATCGCAGTCGCCGGAACCAGAAAGGATTCCCGTGGCGTCATGGTCGCCGAACTCGGAGGTTCGTGGAGTCACGCCACGGCGTTTGGCGGCTGGCAAAAGGTGGATGGCGTGGAATATGTCTTTTGGATCAATAGCCATGGCGATATTTACCCCGCAGACGACGGTACCCCGGATTTTGGTTGTTGGATGGACATGGAGACACTGAACCGATTTTGCAGTTCGCGATTCTGCGATTTGGCGTTCGTGCTCTACGCCGAATCCCCTTACGATAATACGATTGTCCCGACGCTGAATCCGGAGGTGTGCTGTGCGTAACTTGGATTGGATTTTTGGAGGAGTGGGGAGTGTCTGCCTCGCTCAAACTACCGTGGATGTCATGACAGGCACAACCCCGCCCTGGTGGGCACAGTTCGGTGTAGCGATCATTGTCTGCATTGGAGTGATCTACCTGATGATCCGGTATCTGGCCCCTAAGTTGGATAGCATCGAAAAACAGGGCGTCGAAAATGCCGTCACCATGAAGACCATCGCAGACACCCAAAACCGCATCGTAACACTGTTTAACCAATTGAAAATCAAGGAGTAACGAAAATGGCTGACGTGACAACGTACAAAGGCATCAGCGTTCATAGCCCAAGCAGGCGGACAGATGGACATGTCCGGCTGGCTCACGACGATTGGGCCGTGGGGCGTGATGTGCCTGGTGGTGGAGCGGTTGACCAATAACCATGCTCGTGCACTGGCCGACGTCACCAAATCGCTGAAAACGCTCGAAGAAACGGTAGGAATGCTCGCCGTTATCGTGGCCAAAGTCGAAGGCATGAAACAAGAACAAGAGGAGGAATAACATGGCAAAATCAATCAAGCACCAGTTGTCCAGGCTGAATCCCCAGTGCAGTGGCGATTTTTTCGAGTGTTTCCCCGTGATTTTTTTCAGCGTTTTCCATTTGCGAGTAGGCACTTTGAGTAATCCCGATGGCGGCAGCCATTTCGGTTTGCGTTTTTCGCAAATAAAGCCGCCAGGCACGGATTAACGGAACGCCCTCCAGGAGGTGTTTTTCCGCTACGTCAAGCGGAATGGAAACGTTGTCCTTCCTCCTTCGGGCAATGGCCAATTGACGCCGCATTTGCTCGTACTCCTCGTAAGGAATGACCGCAAAAAGGGGCTGATCCCCGGATTTAATGATTTGAGCTGGCATAAAAACCTCCTTAATAAGTTCGTTCATCCCGTTTTTTAACTTCCCTAATCAAGACCACCCGGAGCGTTCCATCCTCACAAACATCAAACAAAACACGATAATTCCCAACCCGCATGCGGTAATCATAACCATGGTTCACCAAAGTTTTTACATCCCCCCAGTTTTCCGAATTTTCCAAACGCCGAATCGCTTGAAATATCCGAACTTGAGTTTCTCTCGGAATTTTTTGAAGTTGTTTCACGGCCTTTTTGGTCAATTCCACTCGATATTGCATATTTCAACCCTTTTTTTAATAATAGCATAATAAGTAAAAAAAGTCAACAGGCCTCACAAAAAATTAGAAAAAACATCCTAAAAACTCATACGAACATCATTTTTAGAAAGGAATAATCCATGGCAAAATCAACTTACAACGGCCTCATTACCATTCCGGGGGCCGCGTCGGATTCGATTGAGGACGGCTCCACGATTGGTGGCGACATCGTGGCGAATTTCAAGAAACTCGCCGATTGTTCTGCGGTTAAAAGATGTTCCGCTTGTAGTTCATGTTATCACCGCCTTCCACAGGACGGGGTATATTTTCTTGAAACTTGGGGCGGGGAAGTTGGTTATAGTTCGTCTTTGTACGGGGTGTACGAGATAATCTATACCAGTACAGGCGGAATAATGACAACTAAAATTTATGGCACTGACGCAACAGTATCGATATGGGAATTGGATGGTACCCTATACGTTTCCTACACCGGCGGCTCACTTTATACGCGTATCACACCAATTTACAACTCTTAAAACGAAAGGATTTACCAATGACAAACACCATCATCGTTTTGGAAACAGCGGGCGTGCTTAAGTACAACGCGGGAACGGCAATTGATACGTTTGAAAACGTATCGCGGATAAACTCCGGGTTCGGGAATGGGTTTGAGGCTCAGGTCGGAACCAAAACCGACACTCTGATTCTGAATCCGTGGTTCGCAAACTGCCCCGAAAAACGAGATACCATCCTATCGAAACCGGACTACCAGCATGTGAAGAACATCCTGCTTGCTCCAACTTCCGGTATTCCTGAAGTTCCAGCCGGTTCAGATGAACATTTCCACGACAAGCAGGTCTCCATCATCCCCAAAGAAATCGTGGATTTGGCACGTCAGGGGACGGGCGTCGTGGCACATTATGGATTTTACCTTGCGGCATTGTACTTTTGGCAAACGCAAAAGCAAGTCACCATTTACGGCATTGACCCCACTCTAACCTGCCATTATTGGGAGGATTATGCGTACCCACCCCTGCACGGTTTGGACGCCGAAAAAACGATTGCACTGGAGTGGGCACACCTGAAAACCCTTCCGGGTGTGGAATTTTTGGAGGACACTCTCCGCACGGAAAACAACGAACAGTAGGAACGAATAATGGCGAACCTAGCTTACGGCGACCTGCAAAACATGACCTATGGCGACTTGACGAACGGGACATATGCACTCCAATCGTCGGAAAGCGGCGGAACGTGTCTGTACGACGCCACGGCCATTGCGGCGATTAAGGAGGTCGTGGACGCGTTGGCGGTATCGGTTGCGGCGTTGCAATCGGACGTCTCGGCCATCAAAAACCGTGTCAACGCGATCCCGACCAATACTTACAGCGTTCCGACGGTCTCCCAAATCACAACCGGGGTCTGGGGAGCGGCAACACGCACTCTGACGGCCAGCCCGATCGACATTTCCGCACTTGCCAAAAGCACCGAAATAACGTCGCTTCGCACGCATGGGGATACCAACTGGGCCACGGCCTCAGGCTTCGCAACTCCGGCAGATGTGCAAATCACCGTCAACGCCGACGGAATCGATGTGCCCACTGTGGCCGAAATTTGGAGCCACTCCAGTCGAACATTGACGACCGCATTCCCCAACGTTCCAACAGTTGTAGAAATCCAGGCGGGTTTGGCCAAACCGGGCGACGCCATGACGTTGACGACGGCATACGACGCGGCAAAGACGGCGGCACAGGCATCGGATGTGCAGTTGACGACCACGACCGAGACGGTTAATGTCACCACCCAGACGGTGGATGTGTCGGGGCTGGCCACAGCGTCGGCTCTGGCAATCGTCCAGACCACGGCGGACGCCATCAAAACGCAGACGGACAAAATCCCCGCAAACCCGGTCGTGCCGTCCGATATTGTGGCACTCCGCACGCACGGCGATGACGCATGGGCCACGGCGGACACATCGGGGCTATCGACCCTTACCGCGTCGGATATCCCCATCCCGCCCACCGTGGAGCAGATTCAGGCGGGTTTGGCCACCGCCTCCAACATGGCCAGCGTCACTACGGCATTGGCCACCATTACCGCCCTCTTGGGCCGCTGGAGCGTATCCAATAACACGTTGACCACACTGGATGGTGAGGGCAACACCCTCCAAACCTACACCCTCACACGGGATAGCGATGGTCGTATCATCGGGATTACGGAGGCGGGACAATGACACAGCTGGAACTGGAACTGTTGGCGGCCTACAACGACACGTTCGTTTGGGCGGGAGAAACGTTGACATACTCCCCGGCCGACACGTCGCAACCGGCATTCACCCTCCGAGCGATTCGGGGGAACGCTCTGGTAGAAACGTTCGGCGAAGTGGGAAAACGGCTGGCGGCCCGTGGGTTGTCCTTCGGAATATTCACTTCCTCACTCCCCGGAACACCGAAAAAAATGGACCGATTGACCGACTCGGCGGGACGACAGTACGATGTCGTCGAACGCGGCGGGAAAACGATGGAATACAACGACCCTTACATGATCCTGGCACGGTTGCACGTGCTGGAAAGGAAGCAGCATGGCAGCAACCCTTGACTTGTGTTATCAGCTCAAAGATTACATTCTTTCGGAGCCTGTTCAGACGGCACTAAATGCAGTCTATTCGGGACCATGGACAGCGACGGTCAGGTACAGCATCAACGACGAGGCAAGCGACCTCGATACGCTGGAAATATCCGTCCTTCCCGGACAAATCAACCAGGGCAAACCCATCCGTATGGCCATGGAAGTGGAATATGAAATGGGGGTGCAACTTCGGAAGCGTTTGGACAGTACCGACGAAATCCCAAACCTTGCGTCGTTTGCGGAAGAACTGTTTCTCCTCCTGGATTCCTGGTCGCCAACAAGCCCGGCACGAACGCGAGGCGTCTCCCGTTTGCCGTTGGAAACAGCGTCGGTCTATGCTTATGAAAGCGAATCCTCAGCGCTGACTTACGATTCGATTATTTCGGTTCCAGTCAAATATTGGTATCGAAAAGCAATGGCTGCAGGAGGCGACTCGTGACAGGTTTTTTTGAATCGGTGCGACGGTGGATGAATAGCGCGTTGTCCCATGCTTCCGTTCGTCCCCCATGGCATTTTGAAATATTAATCGACTCTGACGGGCGGATGACACAATCGGATGGAGGGATTGCCTTTCGTGACGTGTCGGAAGGCGGAATGGTTTTCGAGAATGTGGAGGCATGTTGATGCCAACGGTACAGAATAATTCGATCCAAGTCAGCCCTTACGAAGGGAAAACGTTTCGGTTTTTGGCCTATGCCTGTGACGGCGAACGATTGCAGGCAGCAGACGTTTCGGGGCTATCCTATACGGTCTGGCAGGTGGAAATGGGAACCCGAACGGCAGTGCTGGGACACTCCAACGTGGCCGTGCCGACAAACTGCATTCTGCCGGAATCGAAAACCAGCTCCCACACGGGAAAGGAATACAATGTGGAACACCGAATATCGGCGGCGGAATTTATGCCGTTTCCGGTGGTCGGGGTAAATTACAAAGTGGTGTACACGTTTTTGGACGCGAGCGGCGACAAGTACACCTGTGAAATCAATTGCTCGTGTCAATAACCGCGCAAGCGAGAGGAAGGGAAACGATGGAAACTCCATTATTAGGGGATTTTTGCAAATTGTACTGCGATACGGGCAGTTCCTCCACACCCGTATGGACGGAGTGGGGAGAGATCGACGGGGTGGATTGCCCCGACCTGAAGCGAAACAGTACCGAAGTGAAGGTGCGTTTGCTCAACGCGACACCTTCATTACCGGGAAAGATCGGGGCGTTGACGTTCACCTTCGCATACTATCCCGGATTTGACGACACGAATTACAGACTGCTGCTCACGGAATTTCTCGACACGCCGACCGTTCGGAAGTGGTCAATGATGACCGGAGGAATCACCACGTCTGGAAGCTGTGGGATTGTCATTCCCAGCTATATTGAGGGTATCCCGTACCATCAGAAAGCCGGGGAAGTGGTGTCGCATGACGTGACGCTGAAATATGGTCTGAAGAAGGAAGGCACTTCATGGCTGGAGCCAGAGTGGTCAACGATTTCGTAGAAAGGAAACGAAAATGAACGATGTGACAAAACTTGCTTACGAAGAATCGGGAACGGTGATGTCCGTATCGGAATGGATCCCCATGACACGGCAGCAGATTTTTTCGCTGTGTGAGAAGAATCCGAAAAACCCCGTCGCCATGGATCTGTTGGCAGCCGTGGAGAAATACCCGGACGGTACGGTATCACACGTGCTGCCCATCTCCATTCAGGCGGTGGAGGAAAACCGGACGGTACAGGTGGTCTGGAAGATGGAGAAGGTGATCCATCCGGCAACAAAGAAGTCGGAATATAAGAAGGTGAAAACATTGGTTCTTGGGCCAAAATGTGAGGAGAATCATGAAAACGACATTTAAAACATGCTCCGGCAGGGAGTACGATTTGAAGCTGGATTTTTTGCTGGCAAAAAAGCTGGACAAATGGGACTTTTCCGCATGTTCGGAGAACCGATTCTGTCTGTTGAGACCCGCAACGTGTAACTTCGGAGAGATTTACAACGACTATGCACTTTTGGGAGCGATCGCGTTTGCGGTCATCTTCGAGAAGGAAAAGCAGTCCCATCCGGAAAAGGAATACTCGGTAGAAGACCAGGCAGCCATGGAGACGGCGTTTACGCGGGATTTGGGTGGCGATGCACTGGAGGCCATGCGGTCGGCAGTTTGGGGGATGCTCAAGGATTTTTTCCCAACGTTGGCGAGCGGTTTCGAGCGGGTCGAACGAGCCGTGGAAATCGCCGCCGAGGAAGATGCAAAATCCCAGAATCTATTCGAGCAGATGATCCGGGACGCCAACACCGAACGGATGAAGGAAATGAAGAAACAGCTGACGGCTGGCATGTAATTTTTCGGATGTTGGGGCAGCTCGGTTGGAGCTGGTCGGACATCGAGCCGCTCACGTGGCGGGAACTGAACGCCGCGTGGGAGGCGAAATTTGAGATGGAAGCCGACACGTTGGCGTTCCAGCGGTACGAACTTCAAAAACTCTACTCCGCCATTTTCGCCGCCGCCGGCGTCCGTGTCCCGTTACCCGATTTGCAGGATTTGAACCCGTTAAAGGTAGTATGATGATTATTGCTTCACACACAGTAACGATGGTTTTTGACAAAAAAATAACTTCCATTATCGCCAACAAAGCCCATGATATACTACTGCACCAAGGGGCTATCCTTCGCAAAGCGGAACGGCAACAAATTCGCAACCGAAAATCACCATCCAAACCAGGAAAATCACCAACAAACCAGAAGGGTATTCTTAAAGAGAATATCTTTTATGCTTATGATTCGACTACGGACAGCGTCGTTGTTGGGCCACAACGCTTGAACGGGTCTGGAATCCCCAGGAAATTGGAAAAGGGTGGAACCGTACGTGTCTCCAAATTGTTACGGAAACACAGATTCGGTGTTGGAATGCCAAATAACGCTGGTGGAATCGGCCCTGTTAGGATTTCCATGCTTGCCGACCGTTGGACATATCCCTTTGGCGTTGGCAACCATGATCCGAAGATGACGTCCATGGTCAAAGGTTGGGATCAGTCCGTGGAGGTGGTTTGGCGACGGTTGCGATCGGTCAAAGAGGCACAAAACGCGGAACGAACATATGCCATATTACAGGATATGCGGCACATCCACCCAACGTCCAACGAAAAAGGAACGATTGAACCGCGACCTTATGCAGTTCCAGCCATTAATAAAAGCAGGTCTGCAATGATTGCGGTCTGGCGAAAAGCGATATTGAAAGGATAGCTTTTATTTTTCAAGATCGGAAAAATTTAAAAGTCCAGATTGAATGACCTTAATAATAATGACCACATACATAACACTACCAAGTATCCACATCAAAGGAAATGGCGTGGAAAATATCGCCAAAAGAAAAATACCGGGAATCACCAAAACGATAACGGCAAAAAGAGTTCGTAATACTAATTCCTTGCGTATTTTCCGCAATTTTTGTTTGCCGTATTTTTGTTTCAACTGGTTAATGAGACTTGCGAGAGATAGCAACAATAGAACGATCAATAAAACAAGGAGCGAAAAAACCCATTGGTCTTCCACCGTTCGCGATTTACCGTAGTCCGTAAGAGAAAAAAGGGCTTTTACACCCCACATGAACAGTCCGCTCATTACAAGCAAAAGACTGCATCCAAGAACTACGTCTTTGGTGGGTGGAGACGGCGGCAGTTGATGATTGTCCATGATGGCTCCTTGTTTTATTATGATTGAAAACAGTATTATAAACCAATTGTGATGGAGAGTCAAGTATGTCCGCAGAAAGTATAAAACTTGGTGAAGTGTTTACCAGTCTTACCGTACAGTCCGATGGGTTACAACAGGGATTGGCGGATGCGTCGGAAAAAATCCGAAAATTTGGACAGCGTGCAGAAGAATTACACAATTTTGAGTTGTTAAGTGGAAACTTTGTACAAGGACGTGGGGAATACGACCTTGCCCCACGTCCCTATATGCGACCGGCGTTGGTGAAAGGAAAACTTGACATGGTGGAGGACAGCCTGTAAATCAACCTTTGAAAATTCCTGATTTGATCATCGCGGAGATCATCAGTCCAAAAACAAAAAAGGCAATGACGGCAATGCCTCCATAAGGTGAAATCAACAGAGCAAAGAGCAAAATTGCGGGCAAAACGAACAAAAGGATAATCAAGAAAGCCTGAAAAAAAAGGAGCGTTGTTTTTTTAGCACCATGAATTTTCACATAGAATGCCACAACACCTATAAAAAACATGATGACCGTTCCAAAAATGAAAGCGGATATTCCAATAGTCACCATGGAATTTCCACAATTATCAATGCTTCGTAGGAAGAACCATCCAACCACAATGGAAAATAGCCAACCAAATAAGATTGCCAGACAACCTTTCGTTGGAAATGGGACAGGAACTCGTTCAAAAGGAACGGACGGGTCAAATTTGCTGGGATGTATTTCGTTTTTTTCGTCGGGCATGACTTCCTCCATGTGATTTATAATACACAAATGAAAGTGAACTGTCAAGAGGGTAAAAAGAATGGCAAGTGCAAGTGAGATACGACTGGGGGAAGCGTTTGTTGAAATTGGCGCCCGTTTCAAAGCTGATTTTTCGGGGGCGCTGAGACAAGCTGGTTCACAACTAAAAAATTTTGGGAATACTGTTGGTGAAGCAACGAGTAAGATTAACTCGGCCTTTGGAGGAATAGCAAAACCAATACAAAGTATCGCTCCAGCAATTAGTATCTGCGGTTTCAGTCTTTCTGGTCTTTCTGGTAGTTTAACGACAATAAATGGATTGAAAACATCTTTTTTCGATTGGTATACAACCATTCAGAAAACATCCAGTATTCTCTCTGTAACGGGGGTACAATCCGCATCTTCAATAATGAAGTTGGCACTATCAACCAATCTTTTAACCGTTGCGGAAGTCCAACACAACATAGCCTCCAGAGTTGGAATTACTCTCACGAAGCAAGCCACACTGGGGCAGTACGCACTTTCCGCAGCAACATGGGTAGCGGCAGTGGCCGCAAAAGGAGCTTCTGCCGCATTTCTTGCACTTTCAGCGGCAGTAATAGCCAACCCTCTGATGTGGGGTGTAGTCGCTGCAATGGCCGTGGCCGCCGCGATTGGTGGGTTGATATACCTATTTTGGGGGGGCGAATCGGCAGCTACCAAACACGCCAAGGCGATGGAGGAGGTGCGAAAACAGCATGACGAAACGCGAAAAGCTGGAGAACAGTATGCTGATTCGTTGGAGAAACTTTCACAAAAAGAAGCGTTGTCGGCGGCGGAAAAGGAACAGGCAAAACGTCTGATTGCCGATTTACAGGAAGCGAATCGGAATCTCGGAAAATCTACGGAAGAACTGGGGATTGCCTACGATGAAGCGACGGGAAGTATCATGGGAGCGGACAAGGCGTTGGCACTGTTCCGGGAGAACGCCCGGCAGTCGGCGATTGCCGATCTCAAAAACGAGGGGGACGCTTTGGCCGCGCAGTACGATGAACTGCGAAGTAAAATCCACATGGATGGTAATGTGGGGACGTGGCGTGCAATTGGGACGTGGGTGTCCTTTGGTTACATGGATAACGAGGACGAAATCCGTCAGAAAATGACCGACCTTGAAAAGAAGAAATCCGAGAACGCCACCAGCATGTCGAAGGCGATGGACTACTCCGACGAGTACAAAGAACGGGCCAAAAAATTGGAGGAGTTCTACGAGAAGGATACCGAATTGGCCAGAAACGCTTATGCTCAAAAGGTGGCGGATATCCAGAAAGAATTTTCGGAACGGGAGACGATCCTGCGTCAGCTCATTGCAGAACAGGAAGCTCGCCAAGACCTCACCATTGCGGAGAGGGAGCAGTTGAAGGAACGAAAAGAAGGCTTGAAAGGACTGAATGATCTCCAACGGCAACGAATCGAATTGCTGAAAGAGGAAGAGCGAAGGAACCTCGAAAAAATCAAAACGGACTTTGAACGGAAACGGGCGGAAAACGTCGAGAAAAAGAAATGGAACGAACGGTTAGAAGCCTCTCCGGAAGACGCAGCGGCGGAAGCCCAGAAACAGTCGGCGAAAGCGGACAAGGCATTTTACGTCGCGATTGCCGCCAGAGAAGCGGCCATCGGAAATGAAACGTTGACGGAAAAACAACGAAAACAATTGGACGATGCCGTAGAAACGGCCAAAACGAACGCGGAAAAATGGAAGGGACGAACGGAGGAAGCGGGTAAAGCCGTGGACGAAAAAGCCAAAAAGGAGGAGAAAGAATCCGCCAATCGCGAAAAGGAGGTGGGGAACGTTGCGACGGAACGGCAAAATCGTGAAAAACGACGCGCAAAAGAGGAGGAGGAGAAAGCGTGGAAGGAAACCGCCGAAGCAGATCCCGCTGCGGCTCAGGCAAAGGCACAATCGGAATATGCCAATTCTCAAAAGGGACTGAACGAAGCGTATGAGAAATGGAAACAACTGATTCGGGATGGAGCCGCCGCAGAAGTTATCGACGCACAAAAAACGCTCGTCAATGATATGGAAGACAACATCGATCTGTGGCGCAAACGGGCCGACGAAGTGGCCATAAAAGAAATTGATGAACGCAAGGAAATCCAAAGTCGGGATTATCAAATGCCAGCCACGCTGATGGCCGGCTCGGTGGACGCTCAGAAAAAGTTTATCGAAAACCAGCAAAACATGCGGAATGGGATGGAACAACAGCAGGCCCGTACGAACTCCATTTTGGAGGGAATGGCCAGCGACATTGAGGACTTGAAAGACAACGAGGGGGTATGATGGCAACACTTATCGGCGAAACTCCATGCACGAGAGATTATAAAAAGAAGCTGAAAATTGTCGGCGGAAGAATCCGGATTGACCGCAGTTTTCCACGTCAGTATGACGTGTTGGCCGACACCTACGAGGAAGTTTGGGAATCCGTTCTTTCCGTTGTGCCCGTGGTCGGTGCGGTGGAAAATGGCTGTGTGTGTCGGTCGGTATCCCTCAAGGAAAAGGAAGAAGTTTACCATCCAACAACCAAAAAATTGACGTTGCTTTATTCCATCGTGTGCGAGTTTGACAACGACAAAGAAGCCGCCGAAAAGCCGGAAAACCGTCGGGCAACGGTAAGCTGGGACGTGGAACAGTACGAAGAAGTGATGACCGAGGACGCAGAAGACCCGGCAAAAAAAGTTCAAACGGCCTGTGGGGAGATGTTGTCATTGACTCGGCCACGTGTGATTCGTTGCCTGAATATTTCCCGATACGAACGGTATGACGTTTACACTGCGATCAACTGGTTCAACTACGATAACACGCTCAATTCGAGTGCGTTCTGGGGTTGGCCAGCCAAACACGCCCTCCTTTTACCCCCCACCTGTTCCTACGAATACATTGAGGACGCAGAGGGGAATGAGATAAAATACGCTCATGTCAGTTATAAAATTAAGTTCAAATACAACCCGAATTACTCGGAACCGTGGAAAGCTCGACCGTTGCATTATGGGTCGAAATGCAAGGAGCGAATCGACGGGGGTTCCACGGACTTTCGGATCGTTCAGGCGACGGACCTTCCCGGACGTCCCTGTTCCGTCAACCTCGACGTGGACGGGTACGAACTGGCACCGTCGGAGGAACCGGTATATTTGGAGTTCAACCAGTACCAAACCTCGAATTTCGACACGGCATTACAACTTAACGTCAACCAGTTGCATTGGTGAACCATGGCAGGATATGGATTTAAAGATCGAAAAAAAGCGGAACAGTTACGAGACTTCGCGGCGGAATTTCTTCCATTGCGAAAGGGGGAGCAGAACGGTCGGTATCTTCCGGTGGACAATGGGAGCCGCATTTACGCCGTGCGTCTGAACGCGGATTTGCCAGCCGCAACGGTGGTGGACGGCGTATTAACTCCCGGTGTTGTGACCTGCACGGTATTTGAGGTTCCCTCTCGGAATCCTGCCGAAGCCGCCACGCCACGAGGTGGAGCATCGCCATTGACGCGAGACGTGTATAATCTCCGCCAGCGGAAAATACCTGCCGAACCGTCCCTGTGGTACCCTGCGGTAGAGGACAGCTTCGGGGCGTTATTGTTGGTGGAAGATGGCAAACCGGACATGCACGGCACCCTTGCCGCCCCCATGACAGGCGGACAGACGACGACCACGACCGTGACGCTTGCCAACGGCCAAACGTGGATGGGGTTGGGGACACTGGATTGTCTGCCGGCCCCGAACATCCCGGACGATGTAGCGTTTGAGGCCGACGAAAAAGTGCTCTGTCATTGGATGGACTCCGTGGGGGAAGGCGGCGCATGGGTAGCCATCCCTTTTAGACGCGGGGGTGGTGAGTGCCACGTCATGGCCACCCCCGGAAGCGGGAACGCGGCGGTCGGTTTTGAAACGGCATTGGAATATCCACGATTGTTTGCCAGAACGTTGGCCATGGCCGCCCACCCAACGCAAGAGGTGTTGGCCAAGATTGAGAGCGTTGAGGTGACGGGCGATGATTCTGGAACAGTCTGGTACAAACACCCCGGCGACGTGACGTTCCCCAACCATCCGTTTTTCGCCGATATTACAACACCCGTTTGGACGGACGGGACGCGAGTACAGGATGGATTTTCCCTATCGGCCGACATTATCCCGACCGTTTCTATCGACGGCGCAACATGTACAGT
The DNA here is from genome assembly GCA_030535245.1 of Planctomycetia bacterium. GTDB lineage: Bacteria > Planctomycetota > Planctomycetia > Pirellulales > Thermoguttaceae > RGIG3701. Next base: position 34,115 of record JAUNBJ010000014.1, read on the forward strand.
TTGCTGGGACGCCTGCAATGGTAAGGTGTGGTTTTCCTGCGGCCAAAAGAAAATATACTACGGGGCTTACAGCGTCAACGGCGACGAAAGCGAGGGGTGGATACTTATGGATGATCGCACGGTGGTGACAGGATATGTACCGCTGGAAACGTCCTACTTAGACGCCAACAGTCAGGCCGTTTACGGCGGCGATGCGTTCTGGGTGGGAGCGATCCCATCGATCGTTGGCCAGTCCGCAACGTTTTCCGCCCGTGGGAGTAGTCGAGGTGGCAACGACAAGACGGTGACGACGGTTTGGAGCCGTTATTACGGCAATCATACGTTTGGGGAGTATGTGGACACGGACGATTCCACCTCTAAAATCTACTTTGGCCTCCCACGCTGGAAATGCAAAAGCCCGACGTCCCCACGCGGGATGGATGTTTACTGGGTTCGGTCGCTGGTTACCACCGGTGGATATTATGGGTACGAAGGGAGCGTTACCGTTAAGACACAGTACGGAAATACGATTGACAACATCACGAAAACCTACTCTGGATTATCACGACAAAGATTGTCGATACACCATAGCTATTTTTGGTGTATTGGCACAATCGGAGACTCGTGGGGCTGGTGGCAGTGTGCCGACGAGCCGGACAAGGCGATTGACAGGGTGTTTGTGTTCACCGTACCGGAGCAATACGACAAGGAAATATCGTGGGACGATGTGATTCAGGCCCGCAATACGTCCGAAATTATCCGCCGGTTCTCTACCAACGACAATGTGTTGTATTACGTTATTGACGACACTCTCCCTCGGATTACGTGGTGGCAGGCGACCGTGGCAGAGATGGAACAGCATGTGACGTTCGCGTTCGCCCGACCCACGCCCCCCGAAGGGGAAGAACCGATTGCGTCCCGTCCGGATGTGTCGGTGAGTTTCGGTCGATACCTCCAACGGAGCCAGCACGTCTATGATTCCTACGGCAACGACCTTGGAGCGATAACGTTCCGGGCCGCGACTGGGGACGGCGACGTTGACCGCTGGGTTATTGGAACTTATGACGGACCAAACGGCTGGTGGGAAACGACCGATTCCGAAGCCATGAAAACGGCAGTTACGTTCGTGTTCACCCACCGGAATTACAGCGACATTACCTTGCAATTCGTCGATTATGTGCAGGGCGAAAATACTCGGAAAGTGCTGGCCGCTCAAATGGAAATATGGGAGGCATAATGGACTTAACGAATTGGACGCTCATTAAAAACGCCATGATTGAGCGGGATTTATACACCCCTGCGCTACTCGACCTTTCGCCGGGGGATATTCCCCGCGTTTCCACCGTGCGGGAGATTGTCGCGACCGTCCGGAGCGGGCTTTCGCAGTTCCTTGTGCCCGACTCGCCGTACCACATCGTGGACGTGAACGCCGCGAATCCAACAGGAACCGTACGACGCAATCCGCTTACCGAGCGTTACCTGTGCCAGCAAGGTATCCTGCTTTCTCGCTGGCCCGAAGCGGGCGGGAACATCGCCGGCGAGTTTGCGGGAGTGGCAGAACAGATTCAGGCGGCGTTGCGGTGGATGTATGTCAAGCCATTAATGTCGGACGGCACGGGTTCATTTGGAGGTGGAGTGTTGATACCGTTTTCGGGGTGTACTGGGGCATGGTCGAATATGGATCCACACAGTTATGTTAATTCATCTGCGTCCGGTTTTTCCGGAACTGTTTTTGAGACGGATAACTCAACATCGTTCACAACACTTTCCGGATTACAATCGTATACCGCAAGCCTAACCGGAGCCGGACACACCAACCTTCCCGGCACACCATACAGTCATACAACATACTTTTCCGTCGGAAATACGGACGCACAATTTTGCGGGTCGGAATATGCTCCCGGAAACGGGTGGAACGAGGCACCGCCTATCCATTCCCGCACTGGAACATTTTTCGCGATTAACGGGCTTGTACACAAGCACTCAAGCCGGGCAACGTTGCTGGAGCAATACCGAATATCCAATTACTATCCGCGTGATAATTTCCCGGTGGATGGTGTCCCATCGAGTTACGAGACGCCGGGTTTGCAAGTCGGCGATTTGGGGTATTATCGGTGGACGTGCACCGCGACATGGTACCAACACTGGGGGTACGGCTCCTACACTCCGTCCGCTACAAACTTCCGTAAGACGCAGGATTATAAGGTTTGCGGTGTGTCTGCCTACCCATTAATCAATGGTCTTTCCGCACCTCGCACACTGGGGTACGGCATAGTCTACACCGACGATGTGGCTGCCGCCGAATCGTGTGGGCCGTATATCAACGACTATTTTTCATGTGCGTTTTCCGCCAACATTTACGTAGCGGTAAAATTCGCGTGGAATTTTTTGACTACGTGAAAGGACGTCCTCGTGTTCGCCTGGGGGAATCCGAATGCCTTCAAATTTCCACTGAACGCCCATCCACTATCTTGCACGGTTTTCCTTTTGATGTAAAATGTGCGTAGCTTTGTGCGGGTATCGTTTGTTTTATTCGTATTTATCCTTTATTATTTTGTATTTTATGTTGTAAGTTTTTCTCCGGAGGATGGAAGGGAATACCCCATCCTTCCGGGGCGTTTTTTTATTCCATCGACTTCTCCACCTGCTCCATAATCCAGCGATTCTTCTGCATTCCGGGCGGACATTCTTTTCACTTTGATAAAAGCACTGGTTATCTATTATTCCAAGCGAAACTCAATTTTGGAGGTTTTCATTCTTTCTGGCAAAATGGGGGCGCTTCGAGACGACTGTCGCCTCGTACACGACCTTCATTTTGGAATACATCAATATGAATAAACCTTATCGATGGTGTTTATCAGGTAGGAAAAGATGTTACAATATCATTTCCTCGGCTACAGCCAAAAAGTTTGCCTCATGGCTATTATCAAAAGGTATTTGGGAGGTAATTAAATGGCTTTTTGATTGCTAGCCGTAAACGCTCTGATTTAAAAACATCACTTCCAAAACAGTGGGGGGGAAATTTTCTTCCCACTTGTGGGGAGTTTTTTAAAAATTTTGGAAAAAAAGTGAAAATTTTTTGGGAAAGAAAATTTCAACCATATTTTTCCAGTATAGATTGAAGCAATTATGGGACGCCTTGGGTTCAAGTCCCATCATTCTCACTATCCGCACGTCCCGTAAAATACGGGTGAGATACGCTCAAGGGGGATTCCCCCCCCCGAACGAAGTTCTCCCCGGTAACGTTGGTACGTGTCTGGAAATAGAAAGAAATCCCTCACGTGTTTCGTTGAATGTCACGTGAGGGATTTTTATTGTTAATAGCGGAACGAACGAAGCTGGTACGGTTGGAGCGTCACTCTAAAATCGCCCTTCAGGTTCACGCGAACCCAGCGTCCCAGATCAATCACCTGCTTGGTCGGGCATTTCACCGTGACCGTTTGCGGCTTGTCGCTGCAATTCACGCAGTAGAACCACGTGTTGCGACCGTTGGTATACTGCCGCACTTTCACATCGTCGGTCGATTCCGGACGGTCGGAAAATGCCACCGCCGGCAGGGCACGAAACGCCGCGATAAACGGTACCAGATATTCCTCCATGCCGTAGGAACCGATCAGGAATCCCCCCTTGGTGATGGACTGCACATCCTTGTATTTCAGCGGCATGACGTAGTGCTTCATGGCGTAGAAACCGGCGGGATTGAGCGTTGTTACACGCCACGGATGTTCCTGAATCCAGTCGGCAAGCAGGACGTTCGGTTTGTCGTTGATTTCCTTTTCACGCCCAATGGCTGATTCCCAGTAGCGGTCGTGGTGATGAATCCACGCCGTGTCGCCCCGCAGAAGCGACGCGTACATGCCGATCCGTTCCTCCGCAAAACGGAGGTGCTCCCGTCGCTCTTTCGGATAACGATCCAACATCCAGCGATAGTCGGCCGGGAAAACGGTCTGCTCGATCACCATGTTCGGTACCTCTTTGAAATACTTCGCGTCGATACCGGCGTAGCGATTCACTTCGTCCCAGTAGTCCTTTTCGTTGACGTACTCGTCAGCCTTGTGCTCGTAAATGATCGGAATGAACGCATTGACGACCAATTTCAGATCGGGGCGGGCGTCGCTCAGCTTTTTGGCCAACACCTTGTACCACTCGGCCAGCTTGCGGCAACGCCACTCGACCCACGGTTCCTTCGCGTTGGCCATGAGCCACTCGTAATACCGTTTGCCCCGTTTCGGATCGGTTTTGTCAACGTCCACCTGGATTCCGGTATCCTTCTCGAACCCCTCGATCATGTAATCGTTGTAGCCCGCGTGAATGTCGCCAAACGAATGCAGGGCATGTTTGGGAAGGTGCAGAACGATCCCCTTAAACGACGGATGCTCCTTGCCGATGGCGATAATCTCGTCAAAATACCGCAGCGTCATGGCTTGCACGTCGGGATGAAGCGGATTGAAATTCGGCGGTGTGCCATGCCAGCCTCCGGGATGCGGCGTGCCGGTACTGTGGATGGTGAACACCGAGTTGTACAGATTCCCCTCTTTGATGTCCTTGCGGGTCACGGGCGGAACCTCAAAATCGATGTTGTTCTGGTTGATCGTCCCCATAAATTCCAACCCCTCGCGGTCGAACTTTTTCAGGAATCCCTCAAAGTACCGCTTGGCGTGCGTTCGGGGCATGTAGCGGTCGCCGATCGCCCCGTTGTACCAGACCAGCGGGTATTGCAGCGTGTTTTGGCCGCTGAATTTCATGTAGTCGCAAATCCGGTTGAGCATGGTTTCAAAGTTTTGCGCCTCGAAACCATCCTTGACCAGCCCAAAATCGTAACCGATGGCCGGATCCTCAAAATAGATTCCAACGTTCCGCGTCCAGCCGTTTACCGGACGGGCCGGGTGAACGGACGCTTCCGGCAACGGCCCCTCCACCTCATATACGCGAATTTCGCCGACCGCCGCCCCCGCCTGAGTGTTGCGGGCACACATGAAAATCAACGCCACATCTTCGTTTCGCGGCCAGTAAAGGTACGATTGCGTGATCATTTTTCCCGTGTTGGGATACTCGTCGCCCGTCAGGTAGCCGACTTGCAGTTCATACTCGCTGTTCCCCCCTTTGGCCGATTGTGCCACAACGTCCACCGTCCGGCAGGCGTTGTCGGGGAAGTCGTATTCAATGCAGTATTGTTTCTGGCCCGGTTCCGGGAATTTCAAAAGCACGGCAAACCGGTGCCCGGCAACCGCTTCGGTTTCCAGGTATTTTTTACCGTTCTGTTCCGAAACCTTCAGCGTCCCGACGCTAACCAGACGGTCTTTGCCAAGCGTGGTGGGATCGATCTTTTCCACAAGTTTCCGTTTCAGCTCTCGATTCCAGCGATTTCCGGAAATCGGTTGCGACGCGACGTCGGTCGTCGTCTTGCCGTCCCACACCCAAATGTTGTCGTCCGCGATCTTCATCCCGTTGGAGGAAAGCGTGATCTGGTACGTGCCGGCCGGCAGTTCATCCCGCGAAAAAGTAAACGGCGTCCGTCCCTTGCCACAGGAAAGCTCGATCTCTTCCTGGATGTTGTTCCCCTTTGCGTCGGTCAGGTGAAGGGAAACTTTTTCCACGTTATCCGACATGTTTTCCACATAGCCGGAAATCGTAAGAGGTGCGTCGTTGAAATAGTAACGGTCGCCCGAAATCAGTTTCAGCGTGCGAAATTCGCGGTACAAGGCTTCCACGTCCGACGCCAGAAGCGGCTCGGAGTAAATCTTCAGCTCGTCGATCCACCCTTCCAACGCATTCCAATTCAGGTTCCCCACAAAAAACGAATCGAATGGCAAACGGCAGTAACGCTGCGTTCGGTTTCGCGGCTGTGCCAAATTCAGGCTGTCGCTCAAACGCCCCACTTTTTTCCCGTCGATGTAACAGACTTTGCCAAAATCGTTCCAGCAAAACACAACGTGGTGCCACGAAGTGTCGTGCGGGAAAGCCGTCGTCAGGTACTTGTCGGCAATGTCCGACGTGTCGCCACGAAACTTCCCTTCATAAAACCAGAGCCAAATCGCCCCGGAACCGATTCGCGTTTCCTGCTGCCATGGCATGGAGAGGATCGTTCGCCATTCGCCGCCCGCCAGTTTTGTGCCATCGGCTTTCTGTTCCCAATCCAGCTTTACCCAGGCCGAAATCGCCCCCCGTTCCGGATTCAGATTCTTGTCCAGAGAATATTCCAGCCGGTTGTTCAGACTTCGGGAAAACTGCGCCGCCTGGCCCAAAATTCCATCCTGATAAACCAGTTTTTCTGCTTTTTTCGGCGTCTTTTCTCCCGACGCAATTTTCGCTTCCGCCGTGCCGTCGAACGGAACGTAGAACGTCAGCTCCGGTTTGCCCGGCACCATGTCGATCGCGGAAACCTCATCCAGCTCAAGACGGATGTCGAAAAACCGATACACCCCCGGCTGGCTGTAGTCGTATCGCAGGAACAGGTTCCGAAGCCCCTCGTCGAGAACCTGATTGAACGGAATCGTCTGCTTCCCGCCGTTGAAGTTGACATACAGTGCCTTGTAGTAATGCGTATCCGCAGCGCTGCGTCCTTCGTAGAAATACCGTCCGGTACTCCCCTTGGGTCCTTGCGTGACGATGTACATGCAGTACTCGTGATCCAGCATTTTCTTAAAATCCGGCAACGGAATATGAACGGTCAGGTTTCCCATGTCGGACGATTTCATTTTCGTCGCGTCGATTTCCAGCCCGTCCTGGTCGATTTTGGCCCCCAAATCGGGCGTCTTGTCACGGTTCAGGGCAAAGAACGTCAGGACCGTTTTTTTCGTCTCTTTCGTAACGACGCGAATCTCCTTGTCGCTACGAACCAGCTCCAGCGTATCCCACGCCGGAAGCCGAAACGATTGCAAAACGTCCCCCTTCTCCTCCGCCAGGCAGGGGAGGCAGAAACTCACCATCAAAACAGCAAACAGTTTTTTCATCTTTTTCTCCATACAAACAGGAAAAGGTCGCAACAGCATCCGCATATTACGACCTTTTCTCGATTTTAAAACACTTACCCACCTGCCGTCAGTCCAGATACTGCACCCAAATGTTGCGGAACTGCACGTTGTTGCCATGCCCCTGGAAGTAAATTCCGCGAGGTTCGTTCGCTTCGGGCTTGCAACCGGGAGTCTGGCCGGAAAGCTCGATGTCGTTGTGAATCACGATCCCGTTCAGGGCGGAAGTGATACGTGCGTTGGCAATTTTCTTCCCATCGGCATCGTACTTGGCCGGAGTCAGGATGAAGTCGTACGTCTGCCACTTCAGCGGAGAATAACAGGCGTTGAACAACGGTCGGGTCTGCTGATAGAAACCTCCGCACTCGTTGTTTTCCCCACGAAGCCCAAAGGAATCCAGCACCTGCGACTCGTAACATTCGCTCAGATAAACGCCACTGTTGGAACGTCCCTGGCTTTTGGCACGCGGCATGAACGAAAGCATGAACTCGCAGTGCAGGTAATACTTTTTCTGGGAGTCAATCGCCTTGGTGGTAAACTCGGAGAACATCGCGCCGGTTTCCTCATTGATTTTGCGGAAACGCGCAATCTTATCGGTATTCGTCTTGTCGGGTGCCATGCCGTCGTACAGCAACACGCCCCCCTCCGGACAGGCTCGGCCCAACGTCACGCTCTTGCGATCCACCGGCTCGGCAATGCGGTCGGGCATTCCGGGGGTCGGGAAAATCAGCTTCTTCGCCTTGATGTCAAGACGTGCCACGGCATCCTTCCTCTTTTCAGGAATCGGAAGCTGCTTCTTGTAGTCCTCCTTGTTTTCCATATAGGCGGCCTTGAATTCGACAAAATCGCCCTTCACCTCCCCCTTGAACACGATACGATACTGGCCATCCAGCCAACCTTCCCCCGGAAAACCACCGGGGAATCCGACCAGCGTGAACTTGCCGTCGCCGTCGGCAATCACTTGAACCGCGAACGCTTTTTCGCCCGCTTTCCAGAGATATTCTCCCTGAATGCCGAAATCACGACCGTCCATTTCATTTTTCTGCACGTCGGCTACGGAGGTGTACTCCTGTGCGACGCATACGTTCGAGAAAGCCGCCACCAGCAGGGCCGCCGCGAACAGGGAAGTGTATTTCATTTTTGATGCTCCAAATAAAGATACCGGAAGGAATGGAAAAATAACCTGGGCGACTTCGGACGCCGGTCTTTACCTGAAAACCAACCCCACAAAGCAACCTGTATCTATTGTATCGGATTTGCAACTTCCCTTCAAGCCGGGGGCGTGCAAAAATTTTGCCAAACGGTCTGTATCATAAAGGAACGGGGACACCCCGAATAACACAGGCGACAGCGCCATTTGCGGCACAGATGGACGGACACCGAAGGGAGAGGCATAAAGGCGGGAACAAATCATATCCGCGTTTGCCGTATTGGATTAGGGAGAAAAACAATCAAAAAAATTTTGAAAACAGTTCCGTTTTACCCCCTGTTTTTCTCCTATTAGTGAGGGGAGGTAATCCGATATATCCCATATCAGATTACCCGCCAAAAAATCAGGAAAGGAGATTTACTGTATTCTATATCAACTACCCCCACAATTCAATATGGAAAGGAGCCAACCCCATGAAAAGCGATAACAAAAACAAGGCGAACAACAACGAGGGCGGACGGTTTTCAAAGCGGATTGGTTCCACAACCTACCTTGTTTCCGTCCATTTCAGCAAGACGAGCAAGGAAACCTTTGAGGACAAGATGATGCGTTTTGTAGAAAGCGAGGTGCGGAAAACTGCTTAAACCCGTATGTGCCGCAGAGGGAGCAGACAGCCGGAAAGAGGAAACCATGAACAACGAAAAACTGACAATCCTTTATGAGCGTTTGAGCCATGAGGACGGGCGGGAAAATGAATCCCTGTCCATCGAAAACCAGAAAGCATATCTGGAGGAATACGCTGTCCGAAACGGCTTTACCAACTTTGTCCACAGGACGGACGACGGATGGAGCGGCACACGCTGGGACAGACCCGGCTTTTTGCAGATGATGGACGATATAGAGCGCGGCGGCGTGGGGCAAATCCTCATAAAAGACATGAGTCGTCTGGGGCGCGACCACTTGCGCGTGGGCTTGTTTTTAGAGCAGCTACGGGAAATGAATGTCCGGCTGATTGCCGTTGCCGAAGCGATAGACACAGCCAAAGGCGAGGACGATTTTATGCCGTTCCGCAACATATTAGCGGAGTGGCACGCCAGAGATACAAGCCGTAAAATACGGGCGATATTCGGCGCGAGGACGGCGGCGGGAAACCATGTCACAGGCGCGTTGCCCTACGGCTATCTGCATGACCCGCAAGACCGCCAGAAATGGATTGTGGACGAGGAAGCCGCAGCCGTTGTAAAGCGGATATTTCAAGGCGTGATAGCGGGAAAAAACCTTGCCAAAATCGCGGAGGAACTGACCGCCGACAAGATACTGACACCCGCCGCGCATTGGAGGGCTATCGGGGAGCGCACAAGCATGGGCGCGGCGGGAGCAAACCCCTATAAATGGGCGACCGCCACGCTCATTCAAATCCTCAAAAAAGAGGAATATATGGGCTGGAAAATCCTCAACAAAACGGGAACGGACAGCTACAAATCCAAGAAGCGGCAGCCCACCCCCGAAAACAGGCTTGTTTTCAAAGACGCGCACCCGCAAATCATTGACGAGGAAACATGGAATATCGTTCAGAGATTGCGGGGAACGAAACGCCGCGTATATAAGCTGGACGGAGAGCCTAACCCGCTGACAGGTGTTCTCTATTGCGCCGATTGCGGAGAAAAAATGTACCACAAGCGCGGGAACACAGGCAGACCAGACCAACCCCATCATGAGTATGTGTGTTCAAATTACCGTCACTATTCCAAAAGCTGCACCTGTCACTATATCCGCGTGAGCGTGGTGGAAAATCTGATACTGGACGCTATACGGAGCGTGAGCAAATATGCCCTTGAAAATGAAGCGGAGTTTATCGAGCGCGTCCGCGAAAAAACCGAGCTGCAACAGGAAGCGGCGGTAAAGGAAAACCGCAAAAGGCTGACAAAAGCCAAACGCCGCCGCGAGGAAACCGGCGGCTTAATCAAGAAGCTGTATGAAGCCTACGCCACGGGGAAGATACCGGAAACCCACTTTTCCGAACTGCTGACAGGCTATGACGCCGAGCAGAAAAGCCTTGATACGGAAATCGAAAAGCTGCAAGCCGAGATTGACCGCTACAACACCGACAGCATAAGAGCCGACAGGTTTTTGGAACTGGTGAAGCGGCACACCGAGTTTACCGAGTTTTCCGCCGCGCTTTTGAACGAGTTTGTAGAAAAGGTAATCGTCCATGAAGCTACCCGAAAAAACGGAGTACGGGAACAGGAGGTTGAAATCTATCTGAACTTTATCGGCAAGTTTGAACTGCCCGCGCAGGAGGAACAGCCGGAGGAAACGCCCGTAAGGAAAAGCAAGAAGAAGCCGCGCCACGAAATGACGGAGGAACAACAGGCAATCTTGCGTCAGCGCGACAAGGAACGCTACGCCAGAAAAGTAGCCGCCAAGAAAGCCGCTGAGGAAGCGCAGCGGGCGGCAATCCTGCAAGGCACAGCCTACGAATTGCCGCCGCAGGAAAGCGAGGTACAGAAAAGCGCATAACCGAATATGGAAACACTGAAAGCGGCTTGTTCACAAAAAGGGCAAGCCGCTTTGTTGCGTTCAATATGGCTATCTCTTAATCCCTTCCCTTCCTATCACATCCATTCCACACCCAAAACTGAAAGGAGCAAAACGACATGGCAAAGAGCAAAATCGAAAAAATCACGAGCATTGAGGAAGAAATCCGGCAGCTTGAAAACAAGCGGAAACAGCTAATCCAAGCGCAGAAAAAGGAGGAGCGCAACGCCAGAACGAAACGCCTTTGCAAGCGCATGGGACTTTTTGAAAGTATGCTCCCCGACACGATACCGCTGACGGAGGAGCAATTCAAAATCTTCCTTGAAAAAACAATCCTCACCGACCAGAGCCGCCGCATACTGGACGGGCTGACCGCACAGAACGCCGCAGCACCCGCCGCCAAAGCCGCCTATACGCCGCAGGAGAGCCGCGAGGACGGGGACGCGGACGAGGACACGGCGCAAGGGTAACGGGCTTATGCCCCTACCCTTGCTTTGAGCAAGGGCGCACTTATATACCACATGAATGTGGTATGTGCGGTCTTGCAGACGGCGTTTTGTGCCTGTCGGCACAAAAGGAAACGGCGGGAACGACCCGCAGAAAGGAGCGCGGCGCGTGGCAATCTACCATTGCAGTTTGAAAATCATCAGCCGCGGCAAGGGCAAATCCGCAGTTGCCGCCGCAGCTTACCGAAGCGGCGAAAGCCTAACCAACGAATATGACGGAGTAACCCACGACTACACCCGCAAGGGCGGCGTAGTCCATACGGAAATCCTCTTACCCGAAAACGCCCCCGCTGAGTATGCAGACCGCAGCCTTTTATGGAACGCGGTTGAGAAAATCGAGAAAGCGAAAAACGCGCAGCTTGCGCGGGAGATTGAAATTGCCCTGCCCCAAGAACTGACGAGGGAGCAGGGCATTTCTCTTGTGCGGGAGTATGTAAAGGAGCAGTTTGTCAATGCGGGAATGTGCGCCGACCTTGCTATTCACGACACAGGTGGCGGCAATCCCCACGCTCATGTCATGCTGACAATGCGCCCCTTTGAGCAGGGCGGCGCATGGGGAGCAAAGCAGAAAAAGGAGTACATTTTAGACAGGAACGGGAACAAAATCTATGACCCGAAAAAGCGGCAGTACAAATGCAAATCTATTCCCGCCACCGACTGGAACGAGCAGACCAAAGCCGAGGAATGGCGGGCGGCATGGGCTGAAATCTGCAATCGGGCATTGGAGCAGAACGGACACGCAGAGCGCATAGACCACCGCAGCTATGAACGGCAAGGGATAGACCAGATCCCCACCGTCCATTTAGGCGTTGCCGCTTCCGCTATGGAAAAGCGCGGCATACGCACAGAGCGCGGCAATCTCAACCGAGAAATCGAAGTGACAAATCAGCGTTTACGGCAACTCAAAGCGCGTATCTCCAAGCTGCAAAACTGGCTGAAAGAGGAACAGGCAAACACCGAGCCGCCCACCCTTGCCGACTACATTCAAGGTATTCTGTCCCGCAAGGCGCAGGCGGGAAAATCAAGCTATTCCCAATCGCTGTATAACCTCAAGGACGCGGCGAAAATGCTGAACTTCCTGCAACAAAATCAGATAATGGATATGGCGGGGCTTGATGAAAAGTTTAAGGGTATGATAGGCGAGCAGATGGATATACGGGATAAGCTGAAACCCATTGACAGGCGGCTTGCCACGCTGAAAAAGCATATCGAGCAAGCCGACATATATTTCAAATACAAAGGCGCAAAGAAGCTGACGGAGGCAGATGAAATCATGTTCACGGCGGCGAAAAATTATCTCAAAGGCGTGATGAACGGCAAGACTACCATTCCGACAAAGGCATGGAAAACGGAGTACGACAAGCTGACCGCCGAGCGGAAAACCCTCAATCAGCGGTATCTTGCCCTCAAAGACGAGGTAAAGGAAGCCGAGCAAATCCGAAAGAGCGTTTACACTATCTTGCGGCGCGAACAACGGGAGCAAGCACCCCGCAGGACACAGGAAACGGAATTGTAAAAGGAAATCGGCGGGCAGCTTGTCCTGCCCGCCGATGTTCGCATTTGAGAAATACGGAGTGTTCAATCAATCCTACAAGCTGGATATTATTTCTCTTGTGCAGGAGCAACCTTTCCGTATCCGTCCCATGCAAATAGTGCGTCTTTGCTTTCGTCAGCAAGCATTTTATCAATCTTGCAGATATACAGATAGTGGTCACCTGCTTCAACCGTTTGTTCCAAAGTTACCTCAAACACTACTTTTGCGTCAGCGGGTGCCTGAATGTCGTTGCCGTCTAAATTTTGCAATTCAATCGGAGTTTCAGCCAGCTTATCCGTTTTTCCTCCGTTAGATGAGCCGTATGCCATACACGCATCGGCAAGGGTCACGCCCGGAACAGCGATAACCGCTTTGTTCGTTCTCCGAATATTCTCGCCTGTATTTGCTGCTTTGCCCATTCCGAATGCCAACATAGGCGGATTGAACGAAGCGTACATGAAAAAGGATACGGGAGCCATATTCAGTTTGCCGTCCTCTTTCCTTGTGCAAACAAGCACCAACGGATCTGGAGAAGTGAGTGCAGTTGCCTGCCCAATGTTAATCTCTTTCATGGTAAGTACCATCCTTTCTTTTTTCAGTGAATCAGTGGTTGTTGACTTTTCCTGATAAGTTAATTATACTTAGTCCATAAAAGAAGTCAAGTACGCAGAAATATCTAACATAGTTAGGTGAACCATACCGCAGGAGGAAAAGAAATGAGCAAAGAAATATCTTATGAAGAGTATGTAGAAAAAGTAAAGCAGGGAATCCTGACTGATGCCGGAAACTGTCCTGTCACACCTTTGCTTTTAATGTTGCAGGGGAAGTGGAAATTTCAAATCATATATGAGCTTTGCATAAAAGACCCAATCCGTTTTGGTGAATTAAAAAAAGCAATTGACGGAGTAACAAACACCGTTTTAACATCTTCTCTGCGTGAATTGGAAAAGGATGGTTTGATTTCCCGCATTCAGTTCAATGAAATACCACCTCATGTAGAATATTCCTTAACAGAAAAAGGAAAAGCACTCTTGCCTGTTTTTTATGAAATAACAAAATGGGGCTTCAAGTATACCCCGTAAAAAAACTGCCGGATTAACAAATCTGGCAGCTTTTTTATACGCTGGTATGAATATATCAACGCACTTTTCCCCCTCTGCTCCACCTATCCAGACCGTCAAGGGACGGGTAGTATTTTTTCGCACACGGCGCGAAAAAATCTCCACCCTTAAACCCTTGACCGTCTGGATTTTTGCCGTGGCATTTCGCCGCCGAAAACGGGGAACAGGATTTTACAACCCTGCCCCCCGCTTTCGTCTGCTTCATTTTACGGCAAAACCGGCTTCACTACTGCGGCGGTTATCGTCAGCCTTTGCGGGGCTGCGCGCCCCGCGCCCCCGACCTCTCCCAAAGAACAGAATGGGCTAATGCGTAACAGGGGGATGTAGACATTTTGCACTTTTTTACAGCACCGAAAACCGCATGAATACAGGCTTTTTGCCACCCTCAAAACCACGCTTTTAGGGTAGGTAATGGTTTTATACCATCCACCCCCAAAAACGGCTTTACTCTTTCTACGGGCGTGTTTTGCGCCCTTTTTCTCTGCCTGTTTTCCCACCCTTAAAAAGTTCCTCTTGACAAAA
>JAUNBJ010000136.1 GCA_030535245.1 Planctomycetia bacterium
CCGAGCGTGCCGAAAAGCAGGCGGCACTGGAAGCGAAAATCAAGGCCGCTTTTGATTTTTTGGAGGCAGGGGAAGATCAATTGGCCTGGGAAACGTTTCAGGAAGCGTCGGCCATGGATAAAAAAGATGTGAATGCCGACTGCGTGATCGGTCTTTACCAGATGTTCCAGAAACGGGATACCACGGCGGCGTACGAAACGTACATCTCTTGCGCGAAACGGCAGAAATCCAACCCGGTGGTGTTGAACAATCTGGGCGTCTTGCATATACTCAAGAAAAGATATACCTACGCGCTCTCCTGTTTCGAGTGGTTGGCCAAAAAGAACCCCGATTTACCGGAACTGGTTCAGAACGTTGGTCTGTTCATGGATCGTTACCGTGCCAAAAAAATTCGATTGGATAAAAAGGATGTCAAACGTTTGGTTCTGCTTCATGCCGAAGTGGTGAAGAAAAACCCCACGGCGTTCGACGCGGAAGCGGGGTATCGTTTTATTCCCATGCGCGACGGGAACTGCAATCGTCCGGAGTGCGATAAATATTTTGTCCGGAAAAACAGCCGGCAAAAAACGCCTCCCAAACCGTTTGAGATCATGCGGTAAAATGGAATATATAGCGAACGCAGTGAGCGCACTCAAAGTATTTTGAAGCCCGGTCGTATCGGGGCGTGCGCTTGCTCATTTTTAATATTGGATGTTGCCATGAATACCTTAACGCCCTGGTTTCAATTGATTCGATTACCCGCAGTATTTACGCTTTTGGCGGATACGCTGATGGCGGCGTTTGTCGTTCAATCCCTGCGTCCCGAAGTGCCCACGGCAGGCCTGGTTGCGGCGGGAATCGGGGCCGTGTTCGCGTATCTGGCAGGAATGATCCTCAACGATGTACACGATTACCCGGAAGATTGCGTCTTGCGGCCGGAACGGGTGTTGCCGTCGGGAAAAATCTCGCTTGCCGACGCGAAGCGGGCCGGGTACGTCTGCCTGATTCTCGGACTGGCAGGTTTCGGAATCGCGGCGACAAGGATGCCGGAGAATGGGGCGTTCGTGTTCCTCCCGGCACTGTTTCTGACCCTCTGCATTCTGGCATACAACACGCGACTGAAAGAAACCTTTTGCGGGCCGTTTTTGATGGGGGCGTGCCGGGGATTCCAGATTCAGGCGATCCTCGGATTCACGGCCGGGATGAAAGTGAGTCTGGGGCTTGTCCCGCTGGCCATTGCCACGTACATCACGGGCCTGACGTTTTTCGCAAGGGGGGAAACCCACGCGGCCAAACGTCCGGGGCCGTTCGCCATGCTCCTTTCCGTGCTGCTGATGACGGCGGGGGTGGGAATGCTCTACCCGCTGGTGGAGGGGATGCCGGCGGAGCAGGTCGTGGTGCTCCTCGCCGCCGAGCCGTGGCGGTGGACGATGTTGATTGTGTTTTTAGCCGTGATGGTTTTCTTCCGGGGAATCGCCGCGACATTCGCAGGGCCGGTGGCGGTGCGGCAGATGGTGAAGCGGTCGCTGTTCAACCTGTTTTTCCTCGATGCCGCCATTACGTTCGCGCTGTGCGGGCTGCCATGTGCCTGCGTGATTTTGGCCCTCATGATTCCCGCGTCGCTGGCCGGACGCTCGATTTCTGCGACGTGAAAAGCGCCATGTACTGCGCAACCATTTTTTCCGGCGTGAAGTGTTCCCGAACATACGCTCTTGCCAGGGCGGTTTTCTCGCGAACCTCCTCCGGATGGGTGAGGATGTGGTGTGCGGCGGCAGCCATGGCAATCGTTTCCCCCTCGACCGGCACGAACCAGCCCGCGTTTTCCGGAAGCAGGTCGTGAATCCCGTCCGTTTGCGTCGCCACCACCGGCACGCCCGCCGCCATCGCCTCCAGCATCGCAAGCCCCGCCCCCGGCACCGATTGCGGACACCACAACATCCGACATTGCGGCAACAACGCCCGCACGTTGGCCTCGCTCCCGGTAAACGATACGATCTCCGCCCGCTCGTACTGCCGAGCGAAAACCTCCGTCGGGCCATCCCGTTCCCCAAAAAAGAGCAGCTTCGCATCGGGATACAACCGCACGATGGAATCGATCGACCAGATCGCCCACTTCCACCGCTTCCACGGACGCATGGGGCCAACGCAGGCGACCGTCACCCCCCCGTTTTCTTCCCGCTGCGGAAAATCCTCCGGCACGGCGTCGGGAATCACGCTCCAATTCCCCACGCAACTGCGGGATTCGTAAAACCGCCGCACCCCCGCATTGTTGGCGACCAGAAAATCGTATTTCGCGAACGGCCCGGACGAAAACGTTTTCCACGGGTCGGCATGACGCAGCGTCGCCACCGTTTGCGCCCCACAGAACCGCGCACAGAAAAGCCCCTCCCGCAACCCATCCACGCCCCAGACATGCACCCGCTCTGGACGAATCTTGCCAGCCAGCAGAAGCAGCCGCGTCGTCAGGAACGGGTCGTACGCAAACCGCTTCCGTGCTTCGTACACCGGGATTCCCCGCTCGGCCCACTCCCGTCGCGTCTTTTTCCCCACCGGTGCCATCGACACGACATGATGTTCCCCGGCACCCCGCGTCGCCAGCCAATGCAGCTGTTTCGCGTTGCCCCCCTCCATCGCGTCGATAAGGTGCAGGACGTGCATGGTTTTTTTCGCTTTCTTCCCAAACCTCACACCAGACGGTGCCACAGACCCACATCCATCCAGCAGCCAAACTTGTACCCCACCTCGTTCAGGTGCGCCTTTTTGATGAAGCCAAAACTCTCGTGAAGCCGAACACTGTTCTCGTTGGGAAGCGTGATGCACGCAATCAGCGAGTGAATCTCGTCGTTCTCCCGGAGCAGGCGAAAGAGCCTTTCGTACATCCGCGTGGCAATCTTTTCATGGATGTGCTTCGGATGAACATAGACCGAAACCTCCGCCGTCCGGTGCCACGCCGTCCGTGTGCGGAAAATGTCGGCGTAGCAGTACCCCAAAAGCACTCCGTCCTCCTCGTACCCCAGCCACGGAAAACGGGGAACAATCTTGCGAACACGGCCCGCCATCTCCTCCGCCGTGGGAAGCACTTCCTCGGTCGTGAAGGTGGTGTTCAATACGTAATGCCCGTAGATGTCCACCAACTGCGGTGCGTCGTCAGGTGTCACCAAGCGTATCATTTTTTCTTCTTCGTCTTTGTTTTCGCGTGGAGTTTCTGGTAACGTGCTCGAACTTTGTCCCACTCGTATACCAGATTTTTCCGCTTCCATTGCTCCAGTTTTTCCAGCATCTCCTGAACCTCAGGCTCGTGCATATAACGATCGTACACGTTCCGCAGCTCCGTGGGATCCAACACCATGTTGTAAAGCTCCCACGCCTGGCTCCCACGGGGACGCACTAACTTCCATTTGCCGTACCGAACCGCCTGATTCCCCTCGCATTCCCAAAACAGAAACCGCGACGTGTCCACCCTTTCCCCCATCGTTTTGTCGATACGTGCCTTCGCCGAGAACAGACCGCAAAGACTTTCCCCCACCGGCGAAAGCGTCTCTTTCCCCTTGATCTGCTTCGGAAACGACGCGTCCACCGCCTCGACCAGCGTCGGAAGAATATCCAGCACGTGCGTCACTCCGGAATACTTGCCAGCCGCGACGTGATTCGTCCACTTCACGATACATGGCGCCAAAAGCCCCCCCTCGTACAACGTTTTGGCATAACCGCGATACGGCGTGTTGCTGACGTTCGCCCACGGAACCCCATAACTCTGAAACACCCCCACCGGCCCCGGCATCGCCTGCGGATGATTCCCCACCTGCACCGGCGTGCCATCCTCCAGCCGATCAAAAATGAACTTCGACTGCGACGCCGATTTCAGATTCAACTCGTCGGCACACGCTCCGGAATCGGACAAAAAGACGATCAGCGTGTCGTCCTCCGCCCCCATCTTCCGAAGTTGATCCAGAATCTTCCCGATCCCACGATCCATCGCCGAAACCTGCGCGGCGTAAACCTCCATCCGACGCGACTGCCACGCCATGAATTTCCCCACCCGCGACCAGTCCACCACCCGCCCGTCACGCGGCGTTAACTCTATGGACGACGGCACGATCCGCTTCTCCTTCATCCGCGCCAGCCGACCGATACGCGTACTGTCCCAGCCCCGCTGATACACCCGAAGGTAACGCTGAATCTCCTCGTCCGGCGCCTGAAGCGGCCACGACGGTGCCGTAAACGCCACGTACAGGAAAAACGGCCGATTGCTTTTCGATACCGACTCCAAAAATCGGGCCGCCTCGTCCCCAATGGCATACGAATAATAATAACCTTGCTCCACCGGAAACGGCTCGCGACCCATCAATAAATATTTCGGCTCAAAGTACGACGTCTGCGTCAAATTCGTGCCGTAAAATCGGTCAAAACCCCGATTCACCGCCCACGCGTGCCCCGCCTGGCCATACCCCGGCGTCCGCGTTAAACTCCACTTGCCCACCGCCAGCGTGTGATACCCCAAATCCTGAAAAAACTCCCCCAACGTCGCCGACGCATCGGAAACACTCCCCGCGTAGCTTTCCCACTTCAGATTTTCCATCGGCATCCCCATCCCCATCCGGTGCGGGTACTGCCCCGTTAAAAGCGACGTCTGCGTCCGCGTGCTTTCGCCACAGGTGTAAAAATGCGTCAACTGCATCCCCTGCGCCGCCAGATTGTCCAGAACCGGCGTCCGAATCTCGCCTCCATAACAGCCCAAATCCGAATACCCCAGCCCCGACGCGGTAATCACCACCACGTTCGGACGCTCCGCCCCCCACACAAACGCCGAAACCAACAAACTCAAACAGAACAGGGCGTATCGCATGGTCTCACTCGCAAAAAAAATCACACTCGCAAAAAATCCGGAATGGCCCGCATGAAATCCATCGGATAATACCAGATCATCCCATGAAGCACCGCAAACAGGACCAGACCCACGATAAAAAACAAAATCCCAATGTGCCGCTGACTCTCGATCGTTTTCCCCTCATGAAGCGTTCGCGTCAGGGCATTTTGCAAAACACGCCACCCCTCCGGACGCTGCCGCGAACCGCACGCCACCAGCGAAACGTTTGCCAGCAATTCGTTCGCCTCCAGATAACACGACACCCCCAGCCCCGGCAGCGAAAGCGCATCCCCCGCCCACCGAGCCTGCGCGTCTAACTCCATCGCCAAATCGGAGAGCTTGGCCCGAAAGTCTGCCATGGTGATGTTGTAAATATTAATCCTCGACCGCTGCCCCAAAAGCACCAGCAACACCATCAAAGCGTAAAGAACCAACACGTAAACCCAGACGTATATCCCGAATTGCCACGAAGCGCCAACCGGAAAAAACAGCTCGACCGGCCCCACGATCATCATGCCCGAAATCGCCAGGAACAAGACGCTCAAATCCCGTGTCCCCGAAACCACAAACGGACGCCGCGACATGTTCATCATCCCGATAAGCAGAAAATAGACCGAAATCGGGACAAGGGCTACGTACGTGGATAATATATCAGGCATGGAACCTCCATCACCGCTTTACACTTCACGGTTTGTCCGCGACAGCGCCACACGCCGCCACGGACAACCTCCGATACCCAAACGGCAACGTCTAACAATTCGCTTCCACCGGTGCGGTCTCCCCCACCTTGAACCCCTGGAAATCGAATTCCTTCTTGCCATCCTTTTCCACCACGTCGATATGAATCCCATCCTTGCCACGGAACTTGCCACGAAGCAAATCCTCGGCCAGCGGGTTCTCGATGTTGCTCTCAATGGCCCGACGCAACGGACGCGCCCCAAAGTCCACGTCGCTGCCCCGGCGAATCAGCAACTCGCGTGCCTCGTCGGAAAGCGTTAACTCGTATCCATGCTCGGCCAGCCGCTTCTGAATCTTGCCAAACTCCAGCGACACCACGTGCGACAAGTCCTCTTTCGTAAGGTGACGGAACACGATCAGATCGTCGATTCGACCCAAAAATTCCGGTCGGAAATATTTCTCCACCTGCTCCTTCACCCGCTCTTTCATGCTCTCGTACGACGCGTCCCCCGTCGGAGCCTGGAACCCGAACGCCGATTCGTTCTTGATCGCATCGGCCCCCGCGTTGGTCGTCATGATGATGATCGTGTTGCGGAAGTCCACGTTGCGACCAAAACTGTCCGTCAAACGCCCTTCCTCCATCACCTGCAAAAGCATGTTGAACACGTCCGCATGCGCCTTCTCGATTTCGTCCAAAAGCACGACCGAATAGGGACGCCGACGGACTTTCTCCGTAAGCTGCCCCCCTTCTTCGTATCCCACGTATCCCGGAGGGGCACCCACCAAACGACTCACACTGTGCTTCTCCATGTACTCGCTCATGTCGATCTGCACCATCGCATCCTCGTCGCCAAACATGAACTCCGTCAGCGTCTTGGCCAACAGCGTTTTTCCTACCCCCGTCGGCCCGGCAAAAATGAAACACCCCATCGGACGCCGCGGATCCTTCAACCCCGCACGGCTGCGACGAACCGCTTCCGAAATTTTCTTGATCGCCTCGTCCTGACTGATAACCCGCTTGTGAAGCTCCTCCTCCATGTGCATCAGCCGCGCGGAATCCTCGGTCGAAACACGCGTCAACGGAATGCCGGTCATCTTGGAAACCACCTCGGCAATGACTTCCTCGTCCACACGGCCCTTCGTCTCACGCGATTTCTGCTCCCACTCCTTCGTCAGATCGATTTTCTTCTGCTTCAAATCGTTGATCTGGTCGCGCAACGCCGCCGCCATCTCAAAGTCCTGATTGTCGATCACCTCCACCTTCACGTCGGCCAGCCGCTGAAGCTCCGCGTCGATCTCCTTCAAATCCGGCGGACGCGTCATCCCCTTCAGGTGAATCCTGGCCCCCGCTTCGTCAATGACGTCGATCGCCTTGTCCGGCAAACAACGGCCCGTGATGTACCGATCCGAAAGCTCCACCGCCGCCACGATCGCATCTTCGGTATACTCAACCTGATGGTGCTGCTCGTAACGATCCCGCAGCCCCTTCAAAATCAAGACCGCCTCCTCACGACTGGGCGGCTCGACAATAATCTGCTGGAAACGACGCTCCAATGCGTTGTCCTTCTCAATGTATTTGCGGTACTCGTCCAGCGTCGTCGCCCCGATACACTGCAACTCCCCACGCGCAAGCGCCGGCTTCAACACGTTCGCCGCATCGATCGCCCCCTCCGCGCCGCCCGCACCGACCAACGTATGAAACTCGTCGATGAACAAAATCACGTTCTTCGCACGCTTCACCTCGTTCATCACCGCCTTGATCCGCTCCTCGAACTGGCCGCGATACTTCGTTCCCGCCACCATCATGGCCAGGTCCAACACCACCACACGCTTCTTCAAAAGCATGTCCGGAACGTCGCCTTCCACAACTTTCTGCGCAAAACCTTCCACGATCGCCGTCTTGCCGACCCCCGCTTCGCCCAAAAGAACCGGGTTGTTCTTCGTGCGACGCCCCAGAATCTGCATCGTTCGCTCGATTTCCTTGTCGCGACCAATCACCGGGTCCAGCTTTCCCGCAGCGGCCAGCTCCGTCAAATCCCGACCAAAACTGTCCAACGCCGGCGTCTTGGATTTGGAATTCAACCGCGGCGCGTCCCCCGCATCCTGCCCCATCGACGCGTGAATCGGCGTGCCCGAATCCGCATTTTCCTCGTTCCCGTTGCCGATGAGGTTCAACACCTCGTTCCGCACCTCGTTGAGCCGTAGCCCCAGATTCATCAGAACCTGCGCCGCCACCCCCTCCTGCTCACGAAGCAATCCCAGCAGAATATGCTCTGTGCCTACATACGCATGCCCCAACGTTCGCGCTTCTTCCATCGCAAACTCGATCGCTTTTTTCGCACGCGGGGTCTGGGGAAGCCGCCCCAACGACGCCATTCCCGCACTGGGAGGCACCAGCTTTTCCACCTCGCGGCGGAGCTTGTTCAAATCAACATCCAGATTCTTCAGGACATTCGACGCCACCCCATTTCCTTCTTTGATGAGTCCCAACAGGATGTGCTCGGTGCCGACATATTCGTGACTCAAACGGTTTGCTTCCTGATTCGCCAACTGGATTACCTTCCGGGCGCGATCTGTAAATCGTTCGTACATCTTTTCGTTTCTCCTTTTTTCTAACAAACTCACCTTATTATACTGTAGTCGAAAAAATATTGAAGTAGGGAGGGTAAAGCAAATACAAAGGAATGGTTAATGGTTAATGGTTGCCATTCGTACCGTTTTCTTGGTGTAAGAGACGGCTTACCTCTCCACAAAAAGGATGGAATCGAAATAATTAACCATTTACCATTTATCCATTAACCATTAAAGTTCTCGTACACCCTACTTGACAATAGGGAGGCGTCTTCGTAAAATCTAACAGGAAGCTGGAATTTCAAAAAAACTTCTAACGTGCGAATCGGATTTCGGTCAAAAGCGGGGTTTTGAAAATGTATCGAAAATATGGACTTCTGGTCGTGACGCTGGTGATTCTGGCGTGCGGTGTTTCCGAAGCGGCTCCGGGGGGGCTTGGTCAGCTTCAGGAAGCGGAGAAAAACACCCCGCCCGAACCGAAAAAACCGAAAACCAAACCACGGACTTCACGTGCGTTTGTGAAAACATGGGAGCAACTCCAGGCCGATTTTCAGAAAATCCGACAGAAGGAAATTCAATATTCCGGGTCGCTTTCGTCGGTGCCGTCAAACGTTTCCATGTTCTTGCCAACGCCAGGTTCCAGCACCAAACCGAACGACGAGCTGAAAACGCTCATGCGGTATCGGGCGGTCGTGGGGTTGCCGTTTGAGGATTTGGAACTGGATCGAGCGTTCACGCTTCATGCCGCGGCTGCGGCGTACCTGCTGAACACGCATGGCAGCCTGTCGCATAACCCCCCCTGTCCGGAGGAGGATTTTTCACCGGATTTGTACCGGTTTGCCATCCAGGGAACCTCGCATAGCAATATTTTCTGGGGCGATTCCGGAATGACCGGCTGCGTTCGCTCCTTTATGAAAGATTCCGACCCGACCAATATCGTGCATATGGGGCACCGTCGCTGGTGTCTGAATCCCTCCATGAAGAAAACCGGGTTTGGTGAATTCGGGAAATTCGCAGCAATGTGGGCGTTCGACACGAGCCGCCCTCTGCCGGATTACGATTTTATCCCCTTTCCGGCCCGCGGTCTGACACCTGTCAACCTCCTGGATGCGACCTGGGCGTGGAGCGTGACGCTGAACCCCAAAAAATACAAGCTGACCAGCGACGTGGACAAAGTGACCATTCACGTGACACCAACGCGTTTCGATACGCAAAAAAAGACCTTTACCATCCTGCCCGGCGAACTGACGGTGAAAGATATTCATGTGTCCCAAATGGGATTTGGCGTGCCGCTGTGCGTGATTTTCAGACCGGAAGGTTACGAATGCAAACCGGACACGGCGTACTGCGTGGAAATCATCGGTTTTTCCAACACGGCAGGTGAACCGACGCTGATCCAATATTGGGTGGTGTTCTGCCAACCGATGAATTAGGAAATTAATGGTTAATGGTTAAT
>JAUNBJ010000137.1 GCA_030535245.1 Planctomycetia bacterium
AAACAAACACAATTTGAAATAACGTTACGGTAACTTTTTCCAAAAATTTGTCAACAGGTGGTCACCCTTTGCTTGCACTTGCCCGGTCACCTTTTGCTTGCACATGACCCTTTATCCAAAAATGGGATCATTGGTTAGTAATTGGTGTGATTTTGCTGACCATTGCGATCAATCCGCATTCGTGGTGGGGACGTTTTGTTCCACAGATGTACGCACTCCCGATTTTGATACTGTTGGCTCTGCACAGTCAGGTTCGGAAAGATTTTACTTTTGGGTGGCAGCGTTGGAACACAATGCTCTGTTTTTTCTTCGCGTTTACATTGCTGGGTAATTCGTTGTATTTCATGAATCAACTGAAAGTAAAATTAGATACGTGTATATTAGAAAGTAAGGAAATCTCTATCTGGCATGCTTATCCTCATTTGCGTACAGGTTATATTTTTGGTGCATTGCAAAATCAGGAAGAGGCAAACACGGAAAATGAATCAATATCCTTTTTTTACGCACGGTCCTATTTGAATTACGCTGGATTCAAAGAAATTAGGATAGTCCCCACAAATCAAAAAATCGATTGGAAAAAAGAGGATGTCTACTATTGTTACGGATGGACATACACATTGCCTAAAAAAGACCTGAACTCCATTCAGACAGTCGATAATATTTGTCTGGACTATTCGGATGTGGAGTATTCCCAACTACCAGAGGCATTGGTGGCGGTGGGGAAGGTGCGGTGGAGGCAGATTTGTAAGGCGTGGGGATGGAATAGTGCGTAAAGGTGTAAGAGAATGGATCGTTTTTTCGATAAATATTGGAATATTTCGCTGTGGCGTTTTGCGGCGTGATGGTGCTGTGCGTGGCAGCGAGAAATTTTGCGGACGTTTTTCCGATACGCCAGCGATACCTTTTGCTTGCACATGCCCAATTAACCATTAAAATCTCCCTTTTCCTGGTACCTTGTCACGAAAATAAACCTTTGTCGCCATAGTAAAAAGTTTTGGGAGCCGTGGACGGAGCGAAGCGTACCTCAAATACGCACCCCAGATTGGAATATCCCCTGTTCGGGTGCCTTCAAATCCGGGTTGCGAATTTGGGCAAAATGCAGGAAAAATACGTAAGGTTAGCGTCGGCCTTTAGGCCGTTTCTACCGTCCGAAGCGATGGTTTTTCACTGCCATGTAACACGAAAAATCCATCCGAACGGCCTAAAGGCCGACGCTAACAACCCCTCCCACTAAATTTGTAGGCACCCCCCTTCATTTTCGAGGATGGGGGGTTGGTTGCGTTTTGGCGAAAAGAGTGGTAAAATGAATGCTTCTCCAGAAAGAAATACCATGGCAGCCAAACTCCCTTTATTATTGACGCTTTTCCTGTTTGCGGTGGCACTTTCGGGCTGTCGGCAGGCGGACAAACCGGAAAAGACCCCCGACACGATGAAGAAAACCGAACAAGAGAAATCCCAAACGTTGGAATCGGCCCATTTTCTCTGTTTTTCGGGTACTTCCCCGGTGGGGACGGAGGTTTGGACGCTTCGGGAAAATCCAGACGGGTCGCTGGAAAACCATGTTCTTTCCCGATTGACGCTCACACGATTTGGGGAATCCGTGACGGCAGAAGTGGAGATGAAGGAAACGCTTGCGGCGGACGGAAACCTGCGGGCGTTCGTAACGGACGTCCGGATGGGGGGCGTTCCGATGAGGTATTCGGGCAAACGGACGGTAAACGGCCTGGAGATGGACGTTTCCACGTTCGGGAAGGAGCAGCACCTGCCGTTGGAGTCGCCTGAGGAAAACATCCCGCTTTATGGGGGGTATGCGGCGGAGGTGCATCTGTTGCGGAATCCTCCCCATCCGGGAGAGGAGAGGATCTCCTTTTATCGGCTGGAAGCGACGCTTTCGACATGGGTCTATGTGGAGCGGACGTGCGACGCTGCCGAGCGGGTAACGTTTCCAACGAACCGGACGTTTCCGCTGTATCCGGTAAAAATCCGTTCATTTCTGGTGAAATCGGGGCAAAAAACGTTGTTGCAGGAGGAGACGTTCTGGTGCGACGGGGTGGGCAAAATCTGGAAAAAGGAGTCGCCGCTGATGCAGATGACTTCGTGGCGTCTGACGCCGGAGGAGATTGCGGAGATTCAGGCAGAGGCGATCGCGACGCCTGCCGGGGAGTTTGACTTTGCGCAAGCGATGAGCGTTCCGTTGGAGAATGGCACGGCGGCGGTTTCCAACAGTGTAAAGGAGGTTTACGTCGTGACCGGGGATGGCGTTTCGCCTGCCGACGTGTTTACCTCCGCGACGTTCCAGCGGGTGGAAAAAGTGGACGACCGCACGGCTCGGATTACGGTTTTCGCGTCGGACACGGTGCTTCCCGACGTTCCGCAAAGCGTGCCGACTCCGGAGGATTCCCAGGCTGGCAATCTGATTCAGTCGGATGCTCCCCGGATTCGTGCGTTGGCGGAAAAGGCGACGGGCGGCGAGGCGTCCCTTGCGGCGGCGAAGAAGCTGGAGCGTTTTGTGTACGAGTTTATCACCGACAAGAACTATGCCAGGGGATTCGCGACGGCGGCGGAGGTGGCGGAGCATCCGTCGGGGGACTGTACCGAACATGCGGTCTTTTTGGCGGCGTTGCTGCGGGCAATCGCGATTCCGGCAAGGGTGGCTCAGGGGCTGGTTTATGTGGCGTCGTCGAACACGTTCGTATGGCATGTCTGGAACGAGGCGTACCTCGACGGACGCTGGATTCCGCTGGACGGCACGCTGGGGCAGGGGGTGGTTCGGGCCGACCATTTGCGAATCAACGCGGGAGATTTTGGCAATACCACGTTGGCTGCGACGCTGTTGCCGACGGCGGGGCTGATTGGGAAAATCCAGATACGCCGGGAGGTTGGGCCATGAAAGTTTACACACGTCGCGGCGACACCGGGGAGACGGACATGTTTCCGTCGGGGCGGGTTCCGAAAAACCATCCCCGGATGGAGGTGTTGGGAACACTCGACGAACTGGGGTGTTGGCTGGGGGTGGTACGGTCGCAGGAAATTGAGGTTTTTTTTGAGGAATACCTGCACAAAATGCAGCAGCTGCTGTTCGTTCTCGGCGGGGAACTGGCGTGCGACGATCCTGGCAAAATGGGGATGAAGCGGATTACGGCGACGGACGTTACGGAACTGGAGCGGTACATTGATTTTATCGACGAGAAACTGCCGCCGATTCGGACGATGCTCTGTTCGTCGGGGCGTCCGGCCAGCACGTTCTGCCAGTTGGCCCGCAGCGTTTGCCGTCGTCTGGAACGGCGTGTGGCGACGTTTGCCGACCAGGGGGGAACCGTTTCGCCGGAAGTGCGGGCGTGGCTGAATCGGTTTTCCGACTTTTTATTCGTGCTGGGGCGTTTTTTCAACACGAATCCGGAGGAGTTTGTATGATTTTATCGCTGATTGGTTATCGTGCGACGGGCAAAACGACGATTGCGAAGTTGCTTTCCGAGCGGCTTGGGGCGCCGTGGGTCGATTCCGACCGAGAAATTGAGCGGCAGGCGGGGAAGTCGATCGCCCAGATTTTCGCGGACGATGGCGAGACGGCGTTTCGGGACTTTGAGCAGCGGGTGATTTTCGAGTTGTGCCAGTCCGACGAACGGATTCTTGCCACCGGCGGCGGGGCGGTCATGCGGGAAAAGACGAGGGAAACGCTTCGCAGTGCGGGGCCGGTGCTGTGGCTGACGGCATCGGCGGAAACGATTGCAAAGCGTATGGCGGGCGACGCTTCGACTGCGGCAAGTCGTCCGAATTTAACGAACCTTCCGCAGCTGGACGAAATTCGCACTCTTTTAGAGCTGCGCGAACCGATGTATCGGGAAACGGCCTCCGTGGAAATTACGACGGAACTTTGTCCCCCGGAAGAAATTGTCGATCAGATTTTGCGTATGGGCGGATTTTGAGCGGGAAACGAGGCAACGAGCATGTCCTATTTTTTGTTTCTGATCGGGGTTCTGCTGGGGGCGGTGGTGAATTACGCGGTGGCGGTGCTGGCGTGGCACCCCAGGCGGGATAATCCCTGGTGTTCCCCCCCGTTGAAGGCACCTCGGCGGCAGTGGTACGACCGGATTCCGGTTCTCGGCTGGCTTGGGATGCGTCGGGAAGCGGCGATTTATGGGCGTTTTTTCTGGATTCGCCCGATTTTGGTCGAGCTGGGGATGGGGCTGTTTGCCGTCTGGTTCTACGGTTTTCATGTCACGCGTATCGAGTGGCTTTCGCAACCCTACCAGATTCCAATGACGTCGGGCGAGTATGCGACCCTGGTTGGGCGTTACGTGGTGCAGATGGTGTTCGTTACCCTCATGCTGGCGGCGTCGTTGATCGACCTGGACGAAAAAGTCATTCCCGACACGCTCACCATCACCGGAACCCTTTTCGCGCTTATCGTGTCTGGGCTGTTTCCGCTGACATGGGGGGACTTTGAAATTCAGCCGCTTACGCAGCTCCCCTTTTTTCCGGAAACGTTTTGGGAAAAAGAGGAGTGTGACCATGCGCTGCTCTACCCGTTGACCGCTTCGGCCCCCCGCCCGGCATTGGGGGTTATGCGGCAAGAAGGGGTTTTCGGGCTGGCGACGGCGTTGGTTTGCTGGTGGGGTTGGTGTTTTGCCATGATGCGTCGGCCGTGGCGCACGCGGCATGGACTGCGGAAAGCGTTTGCCATTCTCTATCATCGGCTGCGTCGTTCGGTCTCCACGCATGTGCTGATTCAGGCCGGGTGGCTTGGAACGTTCGCAATCGCATTGGTCTGGCTGGGAAACTCCCAACATTGGCTGGTGCTTTGGTCGTCGCTTTTGGGGATGGGGATTTCCGGTGCCTTTTTCTGGGCCATCCGTATTGCCAGCTCCATTGCCATGGGCCGCGAGGCGCTCGGCTTTGGGGATGTCATTCTCATGGCCATGCTTGGGGCGTTTATGGGGTGGCAACCCTGTATTCTGGTTTTTTTCATCGCCCCGTTCGCGGCGTTGTTCATGGGGATTTTTTTCCTCCTTATCCTGCGGGACAGTGCCGTTCCCTACGGCCCGTTCCTCTGTCTGGCGGCCCTGTTCACCATCGTTTTCTGGGAACCGCTCTGGATGATCACCGAACCCATTTTCCAGCTCGGCCCCCTGCTGTTCCCCATCACCGCACTTCTTTTAGGAGTGATGATGGTGTTGCTTTTGATTTCGCGAGGCATTAAAAAACTGTTGGGAATCGACGCATGATTCGCTGGCTTTCGCTTCTCCTGTTGCTTGGGGGTTCCTGTCTGGCCGAAAAACCGGACGCGGAACGTCTCTTTGCGTTGGCGGCGAAAAATTACGAGAAAAACTGGAACCGGCTCGAACGCGAAGGGACGCCATGGCCGGGGTACAGTGTTCGACATGCCGCCGATTACTGCATGGTGCTGACCAGTACGGGCACCCGGACGGAACGAACCGTGACGCTTTTGAACGTTATCGACGCCATGCGTGAAAAGAATCCCGATGCCCCGCAGTTTGGGAATTTCCGCTGGTACTGGCAGCAGACGGAAGTGAAAGATGTCAACGCGGCGGAGTTCGTGCTGGAACGGTTGCTGTTTTGTCGTTTTCAACGGGATCGGCTCCCGCAGGAATCACGGGATCGGCTCGATACCATCATTCCTCCCGCCGTGGAAAATATCTTTCGACGCAACGCGACTTCGGAATATACCAACATTGCCCTGCTGAATGCGTCTAACCTGATTCTGGCGGGGGAGCAGTTCGGATGTAAACGCTGGAAACGCGAAGGGATTCGGCGGCTCGACCGATTCCTGTTCCACACGTACGAACAGGGCGTTTCCGAATTTACAAGCTCGGTCTATTACGCTGTGGATATGGAGGCCCTTTCGCTCCTTTCCCGCTGGACGCAAGACGCCGCCGTACGCGATAAGGCGAACGCCCTGCTGGAATACTTTTCGACCGAAATCGCCCTGCTTTGGTGGCCACCCGGAAACCGACTTGCCGGCCCGTCCAGCCGCACGTACCACCCGGACGACGGCGATCCGTATCTTCGTTATGTGTTGCAATGCTGGGGTTGGGAACCGATGCCCGAAAATACCGCCAACATCACGCACGTGGGAATCCTCAACGGTGGTTATTTCCCCGAAAAGCCCGCCACCCTGACGCTCCCCGAAAACCACGAGCGAATCGTCCGTTACGGTAAAACGGGGGTAGTTCGCATGACCTCGGCGTGGGCCATGGGGTGCCGTGTTCCTTGCGAATGCCGCCCCGACGACCAGCTTTTCGCCCTCGACCTGCCCGGCAAACCGCGTTTGTACTACCTTCTGGATGGCAGCGAAAATCCCTACGGCAAACGCCGCTTTCCCGCTTCCAACGATCACCCCCGTTCCTACCACCTCCGGCCGGCCCATTACGGGATGAATCCGGAAACGTTGCTGGAAAATCCCCCGTCGCTGACCCTTGCCCCGCGTCTGGAAAAGGGTTGCCGCTACGCGCACCCCGACATGCCGCTTTCCACCCTCCAAAGCCACGTCCTGCTCCCCGTTCCCGACACGTTTTCCGTCCGCGAAAAAACCGGCGTTGCACGATACGGAAACCTCCAAATCCAGATCGCTTCTGATGCTCCCTGGGTGTTTGAAACCGATGCTCCGGACGGGCGTTCGGTTCGATTGACTGCGAACTTCGGCGACGCGTCCCGGATTCCTGCCGATTTTTCCTTTCCGCCGACCCGGATTACTCTCGTGGAGCCGCCACGAACACGCGTCACGGAAACCGTCGATTTTTTACAGGTGGGACGTGCGCTTCTGGAAAGGAGGGTGCCGGAACTGAAAATCCACGACACCGCCGAAAAACGATTCTGTCCGCTGTTTTGGGAAGATGGTTTTTTGCTGCTCAACGCTCCGGTGGAGTACCGTTTTCGCGCCGCCCAAGAGGGAACGTATGTTTTGCGTGTTTTCGTGCAGGCCGACGATGCCAGGCACAATTCCTTCTGGCTCCGTGAAAATGGTGGTACGGAACGTGCCGTTTCGCTCCCGGTTTCGCCGGAGGGAACCTGGGTCGAAATCTTTCGCGGATTCCGAAAAGCGGGCGAGGTATCCACGTTTTCCCTTCGTCCGCGAGAATACAACGTTCGCCTCCAATTGCTCAGATGGGAAACGCCTGTTGACCATTGACCATTGCTCATTGCTCATTCAATTTCCGTAAGCCCATTGACAATTTTTACACAAGGGACTATATTGAGAACTGCTTTCTAAAAAGAACCTTGAGGCATGCGTTACCGCTTTGCCGCAAAGACGCAAAACTTCCAAATCAAGGAGAAACATCATGACACTGTTTTTATCAGGAATTGCAATTCTGATCGTCGGGTATTACACCTACGGTCGATTCATCGAAAAGATTCTGCGTCCGGACGACCGCCAGGTGCCCGCCATCCGCCTGAACGACGGCGTGGATTACAAAGTACTTCCGCACTGGAAAAACATGCTGATTCAGCTTCTGAACATCGCCGGGATTGGGCCGGTGATCGGTGTGATTTTGGGAATCAAATTTGGCAGTATCGTCTTTTTGATCATTCCCATCGGCAACATCCTCGGCGGAAGCGTTCACGACTTCGTAAGCGGCATGTACTACCTGCGTCACGACGGCTGCAATGCGCCTTCGCTGATTCGGTTTGCACTGGGGCGGGCGTACAATCTGTTCGCCTGCATTTTGATCTGCTTCCTGCTCCTTTCCGTCGTTGCGGTCTTTATCGACACCCCCGCGTCGATCCTGAATAACCTCATCCAGACCGAGAATTTTCAACCGCTCTGGTACGTTATCGGTATCATTTTCCTTTACTACGTGTTGGCCACGCTGTTCCCCATCGACCAGATCATCGGACGGTTTTATCCGTGGTTTGGCGGACTTCTTTTGCTCGGAACCGCTGCCCTGTTTTTTGCCATTTTGTATCAGGGATTCTTTACCAGCACCGATTTCTTTATGGAAACGGCCGCGTTCCGGGGATCGATTCCCCAACAGGGGCCGATCGTTCCGTGCCTGTTCGTGACCATCGCGTGCGGCATCCTTTCCGGCTTCCACGCTACCCAGTCCACCATCGTGGCCCGAACGATCGCTTCGGAAAAACAGGCTCGTTCCACCTACTACGGCATGATGGTCGTTGAAGGGCTGATCGCCATGATCTGGGCCGCCGGAGCACTGGCCGTGTACAACCTTTTCCCCGAATACCTCACGAAAGCCGCTCCCCTTACGCTGAGCCAGATTGCCAATTATTTTCTCGGCACGTGGGTGGGGAGCCTGACCGTGCTGGCGGTGATCATCCTGGCCATCACCACCGGTGATACCGCCCTGCGGAGCCTGCGTCTGACGCTTGCCGAGATTTTCCACATCCCGCAAAAAACCCTCGTAAGCCGCTTTGCCGTCAGCTTGCCGCTGATGTTCCTGGTCGCCGGAATCCTCGCCTGGGCACACTGCGACAAAAACTCCTTCGACATCCTGTGGCACTACTTCGCGTGGGGGAACCAGTTCCTCGCCGCCTCGATCCTCATGGCGTGTACCGTTTGGCTCTATTCCGAAAAACGAATCAGCTGGGTGACGCTCCTGCCCGGTATTTTCATGACGTTCGTCGTCCTGTCGTACATTCTCTGGACGGACGGCAGCGGAAGCAACCCCTACGGTTTTGGACTTGCGCTTCCCAACGCCTACGCCCTTGCCGCCGTGCTGACCGGTATCGTCACATTGGGTGTTGTTTGCCGGTGCATCGTCGTGCGAAAGCGGGTCGCCCAAAAACGGGAACGCCCATGACCATGGAACATTAACGACGAGAAAAGAAGTGCCTCCCGCTCCCGGTGTTGTACCGGGCGGGCTAAAGGCCGACGCTAACAAATCCGCACCCATCTTTCGAGCCGTGAACGAAGCGTAGCGTAGTTCCGGAGAATTGCCGAGCGATTTTCCACTGCTTCCGGAACTACGGGCTAAAGCCCTCCGTTCACGGCTCATAGTGGAATCGTTGTTATGGCAAGGGAGGCAGGCGCTAACGCTTCTGGCCTCCCTTCGTGCCCCAACGGGGCAGATTCAATAGCCTGGGGCAACGCCCTAGGGGAATAGGAAAAACGTTTATTCCTCTCGTGCCCCAACGGGGCAATATCAATAGCCTGGGGCAACGCCCTAGGGGAATAGGAAAAAACGTTTATTCCACCCATGCCCCAACGGGGCAATATCAATAGCCTGGGGCAACGCCCTAGGGGAATAGGGGAATGGCCATGCACCACGAAAATCCACGTGAGCGGCCTAAAGGCCGACGCTAACAAATTTGTATTGTGAATCTTATCGCGATTCCAGCCTTTGGGAAGGAACCCTTTTGAAAAAGAGGTTCCTCCCCAAACCCCTCCTCCCAAAACTTTTTAGTGCGCTCACTGCGTTCGCTAAACATTTATTTTGTTCTATTTATTTTATTTTGTTCTATTTTTTCTTTTTATCGGAATCCTGGTCGAACCACGCGGCGAGCAGATCGTCGGACGTCTCTGCATCCAATTCCTCGGAGAAGTCCAGGAAGTCCAAC
>JAUNBJ010000015.1 GCA_030535245.1 Planctomycetia bacterium
ATTCAATTCCGTGCGAAATGTCCTGCGGGAAAAGGATGGTTTTTAGAAGATGCCGTTCGTCCTTTATGAAAGGTTGTTATCATGAATTGTCACGTTGTTCGGTACCGAGCCGGAACTACGCTACGTTTCGTTTACGGCTCCAAATGGGAGCGGCCTCCGCTTTGCCCGTTCGCTCGAAAGCCTCCGCGATTAACCCAAACAGGAACTAAGGCACAAGGACAGGGCGGAAGCCGAGGAGGTTGCTGCGATCTGTCGGCACATTATGGCTCCGACTTGCCGAACGGCAGCCTTTACCAAGGCTACTCCAGCTGCCACCACGCACGACCCGATCCGAGCCAGAAGAAGGTCCCGTCGGATCGTACTTAGGTGCCCCTTGATAGTAGCTCTCACCATACCAATCGGCACACCACTCACTCACGTTTCCATGCATGTCGAAAATTCCCCAAGCGTTTGGTTTTTTCAACTTCGCTGCATAGGGAGGCATGTCTAAGTCTTGCCAGGACGCTCCTCTGCCTCCGTTTTCCCAGTACCAGGCA
This sequence comes from Planctomycetia bacterium, assembly GCA_030535245.1. Lineage (GTDB taxonomy): Bacteria > Planctomycetota > Planctomycetia > Pirellulales > Thermoguttaceae > RGIG3701. The sequence goes on from JAUNBJ010000015.1 coordinate 537, forward strand.
ACTTCGCAGATATTTTCACAAGCTCCTTGGATCCTGGAGTCTCTCGGAGTCTTACCACTATTCAAACTCGTCGTTGTGCCCGCCCGGCAGGCATATTCCCATTGCGCCTCAGAGGGAAGATTCACTTTGCTACCGAGCTTTGAAGAGAGCTTTTGGCAAAACTCTTGACAACTATGCCAATCGATATAGTACATCGGATGGTTGGGGCCAGACCCGATGACTCTCTCGTCGTCGTTTCCCAGAAGGGTTCGCGCTTCGATACTTTCTCCCATCATGCTTTGCCACATCCGCTGCGTTACTTCCGTTTCCAGTATCCAGAACCCACTTGTGAGCGTTACGTAGTGTTGCGGACCTTCGTCGTCAAATCGATATAATTCCCCATCTGGACTCCCCATCATAAAACTCCCTGCCGGACACCAGCGGAAAGCATATTCCACGCCGTTGACCATCTTCACCATCCGCTCTCCTGCCGTGCTGCCGGACGAAATGGGAGGAATTTGTTCTGCTCCCGCCTCCGCTTTTTTGCGTGCTTTTTCCGTTTCGATAAGGCTGGCAATAATGCCTTGTTCGTCCAAATACTCCATATCCTCTGGATACAATTCCAACGCCTTGTCAATCTCTGCTTTCGCTTCGTCGTATTTCTTTTCTCGACGCAGTTTGCGGGCCGCGTCGAAATACGCAATCGCCTTTGGGCGGTCCAGGTCGTGGAAGAGAATCACGTCGGTCATATCGCCGCGAAGGTAGGGGTTTTGCGGTTCGCGGTAACGATCAATCGCCTTGCGGTTGGTCTCTTCCGTCGTGTACTTGTAAACTTCCATCAGCGTCAGCGATCCGTCACCATCGGCGTCCGCTTTGCCGGAAAGGGCTTCGACAAAGCTCGCAGAAAAAAGGCTCAGGCCCGTATCTTTGTCCTCCAGACTGTATTCGTTTTGGCGGCACGATTGCAACACCACCATCGCGGGCGGCGGGTCGTCGATATGACGCAGCGACGTGATCCCCGCCGTCTGCTGATAAAACGGGTTGTTCCGACACGCATCCACCACCAGACACTTGAATTTTGCGTCCGAAGCGTTCATTTTCTCCATGATTTCCGAAATCGGAATGCACGTCTCCTCCAAATCTTCCGTGTCGGCATATGTTGGGCAAATGTACGCTCCTGTCCCATTCTCGGCACCATGACCCGCGAAGACGAAAAACACCACATCCCCCGTCCGTACCTGTTTTAGCATGACGTCCAGCCGGCTGCGGATGTTTTCCCGCGTCGGCAAATCTCTCGCCTTCTTGCCCGACTCCAGCGTGTAAATGTCGGCAGGCTTAAACCCCAGCCGCAGCAACTGTTCCCGAATCGCAACCACATCTTTCACGCAGCACGCCAACTCGTTCATGTGCACGTAATCCGTCACGCCAACCAGCAACGCGAACTTCCTCGCCTTCGGCATCTCGAACCACGGATTTTTCTTTTCTCCCTCCCCAACGCCCCGTCGCGCCCTTTTTTTGCGCCCGTCGGAGACGTATTTCTGATCCTCGTCGCTCAATTTTTCAAACGCATACTTGAATCGCTTCCCCTCCTTAAAGAAAAATACCGTTTCGACATCAGGATCGTTCTCCGAATCCCATTTCGCCTCGATGATCGTTTTCCCCGTTTTCGATTTCCACGTCCGCACCGCCTCGTCCGCGAAAAGGAGGGAGGGAAGGAGTGCGAAAAACGATAATATCCATAGTTTTTTCATGGTTGAATCCTTTTTTTGTAACGCAGATATCGCTTTTTGTCGTTTTGTCCACTGAATTTCAGTATGCCAGAGGTCTCCCGATATTGCAAGGGGAACCTGTAAAACTTTTGCCTATTTCTCCCAAAATAACATTCGGTAACTGCGAAGAAAATGCGGATTTAATCCCAGGTCTTGCCGAAATTTTAGAAGTTGCCTATGAAATTATTGGATATACGGAAGGGGGGGCGATTCACCGTGAAACCGCAATACGGCGGCTGTAGAAAAAGAACGAACGGCGAACGGACAGACGAATTTCATAAACCAAAGACGGGTAAGCCGCTCTTGCCTTTGGCGCAAGCGGCGTTACGTCTGGTGCACCATACGCTCATTTTCGTTTTCGATACCAAACCAACCCCAGCATCCCACCGAGCAAAAGGAGCCACGACGCAGGTTCCGGAACCGCGGGTGCGGCTCCCCGGAACGTCAATACTCCGTTCGAGGAGGCCAAAAGCCAATCGTAAGTCGTTCCGTTTTGCAAGGTTGAGAGGATCGCATCGTCCCCCAATTTCCGAAACAGATCGGAGAATTCGATGGGTGAGTTGCTCTCCATCAAGTCGTAATTCGTGCCGACAGCCAATTCCGACAAATCCAGCTCGGAATCAATTTCCAGCAAAATTCCCGACGCGTTCCCTGAAAAGGTGATCGAATCTGCCGTTAGAAAATTTTGGGTACCACTTTCATCAATTCCCATGCGAAGTGTTCCGCCATTGACGGTAAAATCTCCTGTCAGCGTCAGATTCTTTACATCCAGCGTCCCGGAAGTCCACTCCAGAGAACTCCCTGTCAGGGAATCGGCCTGCAATAAAGCGGTTTCCTCTACATCAAACGTCCCCCCGGTGAGGGCAAGGGATTTTGCGTAAAATTCCGTATTTTCCGCCAGTTTCAGCGTCCCCGAAACCGTCGCGGTCTGGTTGATATGGACCGTGGCGGGCAAGGTTGCGTTACCGAATTGCATGGTACCCGCATGGACGTTCAAAAGCGAGACCGAAGTATCGCCCAAAATGGCTGTCCCGCCACCGTTCTTGGTCAGTGTGGAAACCGTCGTGTAATCGGTACCGATCGGTACGGAAGGATCACTACTCCCCTCTTTTGCAACGTTGTTACAAGTCGTTGTTCCAGTGTATGTTGTGGAAACCTTGACCGTCGCGTTGTCGGAAGTCTGGCCGGTTGGCGTGTTGAAAATGAGTTCCGGTCGGTCGGTCGAATAATCGGAGATGGAAGCAAGGTTTGCATAATTGTTGGCACCATCATGGTGATTGACAATATCGTAGTAGGAGTCGAATAAAACGGTACTTCTCTGTCCCAGAGAACTTCCCGTACTTCCATCGGTGGTTCCCACCAGCAGGTCTCCCTGGCGAATAACCCAGTCCACTTTGCCCAAGTTTGCATTGGCTCCCGCCAACGTTACTCCCGCGTCGTTTTTGGTATTGGCCAGGATGAACGTGCCACTCCCTTCCAGGGATGTGTCGAAAACCAAACTTCGGGACCATCCCTGATGGGCACAGGCGGTGTACATGACATTTCCCAATAATGTACCATCTCCCAGTGTGATCTTTCCCGAAGAAGAAACCAACGTCACCGTACCATTGTTCCACTGATTCAAGGCGACATATCCCATATACAAATCGCCCAACGTCGCTGTTTGATCGTTTTCATATCCAGTACAAAAACGTGTTGCACCAGCAGAAACTTCATAGGAAACCGTTCCGTTGGAATACGTCGGTGTAAAGCCCAGATACAAATTTCCCGCAAAGGAAGTGTTCGCGTTCCGAAAACGTGCCGTGGCAGCAGCAGTATTCCATGTCGTGGAGCCATAGGGAAGTCGATCCACGAAATAGTCGTTTCCCGCCGCAATGCTTCCGGTGCTACCATCGAAATTGCTCCAATTGGAAGCCGTGGTAATATCGCTATTGTAGCCACGATAGTGAAAACTCGCCGCGCTGGCGACCGTTGCCAAACCCAAAATCACGACCGACAAAGCCACTTTCAAAATGTTGTCCCGTTTCATCTTCTTTCTCCTTTATTTCTGTAAGGTATTTCGCAAATAGTAAATCCGTCCATCTTCCGCTCCCAACACAAAGTCGGGCGTACCGTCGTTGTTGAAGTCGGCAGATGTGGGACTGGTGGAGTGTCCGGCAAGTCGATCTTTGGCAATCGTTCCAACCTTGTTGAAAAAATACCTCCCATTCTCCGCACGCGTCTGAATCAGCAAGTCCGCATTCATCGAATTGACGAGAAGGTCGAATTTCCCATCGCCGTTGAAATCGTTCATGCAAATTTTTCGTCGGCCACTTCCGCCCGCCTTGTTCTTGTTGAGCTGCATCAGGTCGCCATTTTCCCAATAGAAAACACGTTGCGGCGACTTTAGTTTCAACGTCCCATCCGCCTCACGATACCGCTCGAAAAAGGCGAAATAACCCTCCGTGTCCAGCATGCACAAATCCATCAGCCCGTCGGCATTCACGTCGAACATTACCGGCGTGGTTCGCCACTGCGTCAACAGTTTTTGCCCATCCGGTTTCATCCAGCCCCAGGCCAATTCCGGTTGCGTGCCTTCCCACTCCACTTCCACCGCTTCCGCCGCAGCCAGTTTCGGCTCTGTTTTCGTTCCGATATTGCGAAACCAGACGACACTGCCAATCGTGCTGTTCACCATCAAATCGGGGAGTCCATCCCCATCCCAATCCGCCACGGTCAGAACCGTGTAACCGTAACGGTCTTCAATCGGCCCCTGAATCGAGCCGTTCGGCTCCGCGATGATTTTGATCACCTTCCCATCCGCCTGGAGATAGACCGGACGATTCCAACGCGGAAATTCTTCTCCAGGATCGCTGAGATTCTCAAAAAAGACGATGAAACCGGCAGAATTTCCCGCCAGAATGTCGATCGCCCCATCCCCGTTCCAGTCCACGCAGCACGGTGTCACCAGCGACCCGCTTTTCAGCTCATCCGCCTCCTGCTGGAAGTATTGCTGGTGTTTGAAAATGGGGACGCGGACGGTTACTCCCGTCACCATCGTTTCGTGGAACGTTCCCGCATTCTCATAAAACGAAACCCGACCATCTTCATTGCCGCATAAAATGTCCGGTCGCCCATCCCCCGTCCAGTCCAGCACCACTGGCGTGATCATGCAGAGATCCTCTTTCGTTTCGGTACCATCTTCGTACGTGGTGAAAACGCCCGGTGCGTAGTTGGGTTTTTCCCGCGTGCCGATGTTTTCAAAGTAGGTGAAGTGCGTTTTGAATTCTCCGCAGAGCAAATCCAAATCCCCATCTCCATCAAAATCCACGAAATTCGGGCATGGCCAGCCATAGGTCAGAATCGCACGTCCGAAGCAGTCCCGCAGCAAAAACGGCTTTCCATATTTCGGCTCCTCGTTCGTTCCCTCATTCAAAACGATGTACACATTGCCATGCGACTGGTCGTTTTTCCACTTTCCATACGCATCGTACGCGTCGGCCCAACCATAGGGTTTCCAGTCGTCCGTCCCGATCGCCACATCCAACCGGCCATCTCCGTCGAAGTCCAGATATTTCCACATGTTCCCGCGAACGCCATTCGGATGGACGTTGGCCGGAAGCGGGAGTGGCCGGGGATGTTGCAGACCGGTCCGGGCATAGTCGGGATAGACTTCCGCAGGACGTAAAACCACGGTTTTTCCCTCCACAAAACTGGCCTGCACATTGATCTGCCCACCGCTGAGCTTTTTTCCCGCCTCGAACAACGGCATGTGTCCATTGGGCTGGACTTCCGCCGAATCGACCGTCGTTCCTCCCACCGGCTTTCCAGTATTTCGGAAGGAATACGTGCCATTGTACGGCACACATTCCGTGGAGACCACCAAGTCCAACTTCCCGTCGCCATCCGCATCCACCGGCACCGGCCAGCACCATAAACCTACCGCCAAATCGTCGATCAGTCCGGGATGGTTGTATTTCATCCGCGTCATCGACGGTTTTTCTTCCGTTTGGCTCCAAGCCAAATTTCCGCCAAGAATCAATGCCAGGATTAAATATTTTCGCATTCTGTTTCTCCTATTCCGGGATAGATGCCAAATTTCCATCGTTCCGAATCCCCAGCCTCTTATGGGTTTCCGAATCGATGCTGTAAGTCATTCGATGAACCGAGCCATCCGCCATCGCCATTCCCATCGAGCCGGCATGGACACTCCCAAACCGGACTCCGCCACCGCGATCAAAGCCCGTGCGATCCTGCATGGGAATCGCGCTGGTACTTCTCAAAACATCTCCGTCGGAACCCGCAAAACAACCCACGTCGTCGGCATGGCACATATTCGATTCGGATGTGGGAATGTGGCATTCCGGCGTAAGGTACTTTTCTCCAAGAAGATACGTGTTGCTGGTGCCGTCCCGGATTTCCCCCAGCATTACCTTCCCCGCCTGAATCAAAATCCCGTTCCCCGCAGGTTTCCATTGGTTTTGGGAGATGATTTTCATCGCCTCGGTTATGGTGGTGGGACTACAACTTTCAGATCGCCCCGAACCTGTCGAACCGACATTCCCCGCGTAATCATTTTTAGCCATCGGACTATCGGGAAACGTGACGTTCAACCGATCGTCGAGATGGATTCCAAACGACGTCGCCACCGGACGGCGAGAGGGACAATAGAACGTGCTTATCGGCGTTTGGCAGACCTCTCCCGCCTTGTTTTTTTGTTCTTCGGTAATCGTTTCCGCGTCGCCATCGGAAGCCAACTGAAAAAGAGCGTTTTGCTCCAGAAAGGGAAGAATCGAAAACATCCAGGAACCGGGCTGCGCCTGCCCCAACCCACGATCAGGGTCGCCCGCCCACTTCCACCACCAGCCCGCAGAAGGAAAGTGCTTCATGGTGGATTCGTAATTCAACATCGCCAACGCCATCTGCCGGAGGTTGTTGCTGCACTGCATCTGCCGGGCCGCTTCCCGCGCCTGCTGGACTGCGGGCAATAGCAACCCCACCAGCATCCCGATAATCGCAATCACTACCAACAATTCCACCAGCGTAAAGGCCGGGTGCGGCCTGCACATTACGGCTGCCGCCGGTTGCCGGTAGTCCGGGAGGCAGGCGCTACGCTTCTGGCCCCCCTTGCCTTTTGCAAGAAAGAACAACAACTCCACCAGCGTAAAGGCCGGGTGCGGCCTGCACATTACGGCTGCCGCCGGTTGCCGGTAGTCCGGGAGGCAGGCGCTACGCTTCTGGCCCCCCTTGCCTTTTGCAAGAAAGAACAACAACTCCACCAGCGTAAAGCCGTGCGGCCGGCTACGAAAACGGCGACTTGAAATGCCTGTATTACTCCCCCGCATTTTAATGTTGTGGTGTAAGGATCCCTCAAGATTTTTCATAAGGCACTTCTTTGCGAATAGTAATATCATGGGAATACCCCTTTTTCACGATATGACCGGTTGACTTTTCTGGAAAATTTTTCTACAATAAACGGAAGTAAACGGAAGTGTTGGAAGTTTTCAAGCAGGGGAAAACACCTTGCGTCCATTATAACCGCACTCTCCCCCAAAAGCAATTGTTTCAGTCCGCCAAATGCTTGCTTTTATGCGTCACGATGGGGATGGAAAGGCCGAAAATGCTGAAAAAAGAAAAACCGTATAACATCCTGCTCTTAATGGGAACGTCGCACGGTTATGGGCGTCAACTGATCAAAGGTTTGTCGGCCTATCTGGCGGAGCATGGTCACGACGCCGATTTCGAGTTTCGCGGTTATTCCGAACCGCTCCCCGCCTGGGTGCAAAATTGGAAAGGGGATGGCGTGATTGTCCGGGATAACTCCCCCGAAACATTTGCACTGCTACAGCAAAAAGGGATTCCGTCGGTCACGGTCAATTGCATGAACCACCCTTCCGATTTGGATGTGGATGAAGAAGCCGTAGCGGAAATGGCGGTGCAGCACTTCGCCGAACGGGGGATTTATCATCTGGCTTATTTCGCTCTGAGCGATCCGTACTGGACGCGAAAAAGGGGTACTGCGTTCCAGCAAAAAGCCCTCCAGAAAGGTTATCCCTTTTTTTCCTATATCCGCCACGCCACCGACACCGCACCGTTCTCTGCGTGGCCGGTGGCCGAACAGAGAAAACTGGCTCGCTGGCTCCAGCAACTCCCCAAACCGGTGGGGCTTCTCGCCGCTTACGATCTGCATGCCCGACAGATTCTTCAGGTCTGCGAAACGCAGAAGATCGCGATCCCCAATGAAATCGCCGTGCTGGGAATCAACAATGAGGAGTGGTTCTGCGAAATGCAGCATCCCCCCCTCTCCAGCATCCTCCAAAATGGTCTCCGCGTCGGGTACGAAGCGGCACGACTGCTTTGCCACAAAATCGAGGGGAAGCCAACCCCCTCGCTCCCGCTCCTTTTTCCACCCGTTTCGGTAGAATTGCGTCGTTCCACCGACGTGATTGCCATCCAGGACCAAGACCTGGCGGAAGCGTTGCGAATCATTCGCACGCAAATCGGTACGGGCCTCCAGGTAAACGATATTGTCACGCAGATCGGCCTTTCCCGACGGACGCTGGAACGCAAATTCAAGCAGATGTTTGGCCGTACCATCGGCGAGGAGATTCTTCAGGAACGCCTGAAGCAGTCGAAAATCCTCCTCCGGGAAACCGACGACAAGATCGGCGTTATTGCCAAACGTCTCGGCTTTTCCTCCCACACGCACATGAACCACGCCTTCCTCGCGGAAATGCGCATCACCCCCTCCGAGTACCGAAGCCGCTTCCGGTTTGACTACGAGTGAGGCATCTGTTCCCCCCTTCACTGTGGGATGGAGGCGGGGGTGCGGTCGGAGCGATCGCCCAGGTATTGGTGCAGTTCCGCGTCGATCGCATAGGTTATTCGCTGGACGGAGCCGTCGCACATCGTCATGCCGAAGGTGGCGCTGTGACTGCTGCCAAAATGGTAATGTGCGGTGAAGCCCGCGCGATCCTGATACGGTCGCGTGTTCACCGTGGGAGAAACATAGTAGCAGACGCGGTGGTTGTCGTCCACGCCGCCGCAATGAAGTCCTTCGTTGTCGCCCCCTCCTTTTCCGGTCTCGTAATGGTCGTTTTGGAGATATTTCTCGCCAAGCAGGTACGTATTCGTCGTTCCATCCGAGATTTCGCCCATTCTCACCACGCTGCGACGGTAAATAATACCGCTTTGCGTCGTCGTTTCCCAGGTATTCTTTGCGTTCATGGTTTTCGCTTCCTCCAGCGACGCGGGAGTTTTGGCCCCCTGGGGGACGTTCTGTTGGGAACCCCAGTTCCCGGCAAAATCGGTGCGGGCAATGGTCGTTCCCGGCGTAAAATTGTAGCTGTGGGTGGTCATGTCACTCGACAGGGGGTACGTCTTTACCGCTCGCCGCGAAGGGCAGTGGAATACGGAAAGAGGCGTTTCCAAAACGATTTGCGCCGCCGCTTTCTGTTCCGCTGTCACGGTATGGGGGTCGCCATCGCTGGCCTGTTGAAAGAGTCCATTTTGTTCTAAAAAGGGGAGGAGCGTAAACGTCCAGCAACCGGGCTGATCTTTCCCAAAACCTCGATCGGGGTCGCCAATCCAGTACCAGAACCACCCTCCGGTGGGGAAGTGGCGGTTCGTACTTTCGTGATTCAGTGCCGCCAGACCCAATTGCCGCAGGTGGTTGCTACACTGCATTTGCCGGGCGGCTTCCCGTGCCTGCTGGACAGCTGGCAGGAGCAACCCCACCAGCATTCCGATAATCGCGATTACGACCAGCAGTTCTACCAGCGTAAATCCTTTCCTTTTCATCGGTTAGGGTTCCTCATGTAATAAAAGCGGCCATCCTCCGCACCCACCACCACATCGGGCGTGCCGTCGTTGTTGAAGTCCGTCAGCGCTGGGCTGCTGCTGTGGCCTGCCAGTTTTCGAGAATCGAGCGGGGGAACCCGTTTGAAAAAGTATTTCCCGTCCTCCGCTTTCACTTGATAGAACGCCTCTACATTCATGGAGTTCGCAAGAATGTCGAATTTTCCGTCGCCGTTGAAGTCCCCCATGCAGAACTTCCGTCGTCCGCTGCCGCCGCCTTTGCCCTGATTCAATCGCAGGGGGGTTCCGTTCTCCCAGCAGAAAATGCGTTGCGGTGATTTCAGTTTCAGGTTCCCTTCTCCGTCTCGATACCGCTCGAAAAAGGCGAAATAACCTTCCGTGTCCAGCATACACAAATCCATCAGCCCGTCGGCATTCACGTCGAACATCACGGGAGTGGTTCGCCATTGTGTTAACAGTTCTTTTCCTTTCGGCTTCATCCAGCCCCATGCCAATTCGGGTGCCGGACCGTCCCACTCCACCTCCACCGGACGCAGAACGTCGAGTTTCGGCTCCGTTTTCGTGCCGATGTTGCGGAACCAACCCACCGTTCCTACGATGTTGTTCCACATAATGTCCAAAAGGCCGTCGCCATCCCAGTCCGCTACGGAAATGGTGGTGTAGCCCCACTTCGCCTCAATCGGCCCCTGAATCGAGCCGTTTTCCCCCGCCAGAATCCTCACCGGCTTCCCTTCCGACTGGCAATAAACCGGACGCGCGAATCGGGGATACTCCACTCCCGGTTTACTTAAGTTCTTAAAAAACAGGATATAGCCCGCCGCGTTGCCACACAAAAGGTCGATCGCTCCGTCGCCGTCCCAGTCCACACAACAGGGGGTCACCAGCGACCCGCCATTCAGCTCATGAGCTTCCTGCTGAAAATAGCGTTGTTCCCGAAAAACGGGGGACTTCACCGTAATCCCCTCCACGTCGTCCTCCCGAAAAGTCCCGGCATTCTCGTGAAAACCGAGTCGGGAGTCCTCTTCGCTGGCGATCAGATCGGGATGGCCATCTCGATTCCAGTCGTAAACCATCGCCGTTCCCATCTGCAAATCCATCCGAACGAAAGAGCCATCCTCACGTCGGAGAAAAACCCCCGGCGTATATTTAGGTTCGGTTTTCGTGCCGATGTTTTCGTAGTAGGTGAATCGGTCGAGGAACTCGCCGCAAAGCAGATCGAGGTCTCCATCGCCGTCAAAATCCGCAAAATTCGGCGACGGCCAGCCAAAAACGCGGATATTTTTCCCCAGGCAATCTTTCAGACGAATCACGTCCTTAAAAACCGGTTTTTCGTTCGTTCCCTGGTTGATCGTCACAAAAACCGCACCATCGGGGGGCGGATTTTTCCAAACACCGTTCGCGTCATAAGCGTTGTCCCAGCCATGAACCTTTCGATTCTCCAGTGCGGTAATGTAGTCCAGTACCCCGTCGCCGTTGAAATCGACCCACTTCGGAAACTGCCCCGGAAGGGGAACGTCTATCGGAACCTTTTTCTGGAAGCCCGTTTTCGCAATGTCGAGAATCTCCGCTCCCGGTATCAGGACGCGAACCGTGTCGCCAAGATAACTTGCCTGAACGTACCCCTGTGCGTCCCCCAGACGTTTCCCCGGTTTGAACAACGGCATGGATGGGGCGGGAACCGGTGTGCTGGAAGCAGGCGGAGTCCCCAGACCGGGATGGTCGGCATCGATGCCGTAACTCTCGAAATAGTACAGACCTCGGTACGGCGTGTCGGGACAGGAAATCAGAATGTCCACATTACCATCCCCATTCACGTCCTGCAAAACCGGCCATGACCAAAGCCCTGCGGAAAGGTCGTCCACCAGACCGGGATGATGGTAAAGCATTCGCTCTAATTTCGGCTCCTCCTGACCCCATAGCCATACGCTACTGAAAAATAGAACGGCTACGATCATTCCCACTTTCTTCATTTTTGTATCTCCTTAATTTGTATGAGTTTATCACGTAAGACACGGTGTTGCTATTTTTTGTTTTTCGGTTTCCTTCCGTACCAAAGCATCCCGCCACCAACCAGAAGAAGCATCCAGGTCGCCGGTTCCGGGAGTACGTTGTGGTCTGCCGAAACCGTAACTGCCAGACGGTTGTTTTCAAGTGCGACGGAGTAATCGAAACCGTAGGGAAGATTCTCGACAAGGATGTTGGCAAAGCTACCCGTCATGGTATTTTCTGCCGTTGCGAGGGTGAAGGTCGTTTCCCAAATTCCATCCTCCAGCATCTCCTCGATTCCGGTAAAGTCGAGAATCAAATCCCCACCCAACGTCAAATTTCCTCCCGCTCCCAGGGCGGGATTTTGGGCAACATCGTTTGCGGTATGTTTTCTGACCAATAGCGAATCTTGCAAAAATTGGGAGGTGAGGGCGTCGTAACTCACGTCAAACGTGAGACTTCCGCTTTCCAGAACGAGATTGCCCGCGACCGTCATCGTGCCGTATTTCGCGTTTTCCAGAGTGGTTTCCAGATTTTCCGCCGTAATGCTGGCAAATTGGGAGGTGTCGTAAATTTCGAAATTGGCACCGCTGTTGGTAAGGACGCGAACGGCCGTAAAGGACGTGGGATTGGATAAACCATTATTGCTTCCATTGACTCCAAATTGCCCAATGGCGACCGTTCCGCCAGTGAAGCTAAACGTCGGCACATACGTCCGTCCGGCAGCGATTCGCAAATCGGCAAACAGCGCCGTCCCTCCCGTCACGGAAAGGGAGGAGATGTCTGAAGAATCGTTTATAGCGTGTTTACTCCAAAGTTGCAAATAAGGGGAAACGAACGTTCCGCCGGAAACGATCAAATGCCCTGTTCCGGCTCCCGCCGCACTATTTCCCTGAAGTCCGAGCTGCGAATGTTCGGTTGCCGTCCCTGCTCCCGCGAAAAGGAAACCGCCGGAAACATTGACGGTTCCCTTGCCCAGCACCAGCAGTGAGACCGAAGTCGATTCGCCTTCCACGATGGTGCGTGTAGAGCCATCCGTAATCCTGATTTCGCCTGTCTGCGCCCACAGGGTGTTGCCGAGGCAAAGTGCCAGGGCCGCCATAAAGAAGTTTCTCATTTTCATCCTGATTTCTCCTTTGTAGTTGAAGGAATTCTGTAGGAAAGACTCCTTTCCACAGTTATCACCATACACTATACCTGTTTCCCCCAAACCCTGCTTGCCTCACTGCGGCAAACTTTTGACGATTTGCGACATTTGAAAAACGCCTGTTTTTGTGTGAATAAAATTACGCGTACGAAAAGGCTCCACGCCGTTGACAAAAGGGGAGGTGATTTATACGATGGGGATTATGAAAAGAGAATTGCAAATATTACTGCTGATGGGGACTTCGCACGGATTTGGCCGTGAGTTGATGAATGGCATTACGCAATACCTCTACGAACAGGGACATAGCGTCGAATTCGAGCTTCGCGGACACCTGGAGCCGGTACCCGATTGGGTGAAACGCTGGCGGGGGGATGGCGTGATTGTCCGACACAATCAGCAAAGTTCGTTTACAATATGGGAGAAGGCGGGGATTCCCTACCTGAAACTTTTTTGCCCGAACCATCCTTCCGACATTGATGTGGACGAGGACCTTCTGGCGGAATTGGCCGTTCAGCATTTTCTGGAACGGGGAATCCCTCATTTTGCTTACTTTTCGCAGTGCGATTTGTACTGGTCGAACCGTCGGCGGGACAGTTTTTGCCGTGCCGTAAAGCGTTTGAAAAAAGAGGTTTCCGTTTATGAACGTCATGCGGAGGACACCGCCCCGTACCGGATGTGGCATCCACGGGAGCGTGCCGAATTTGTCGCGTGGGTTCGCCAGCTTCCGAAGCCGGTGGGGATGTTGGCGGCGTTCGACTACCACGCGCGGCAGGTGCTGGAACTCTGCCGGCAGGAGGGGATTTCCGTGCCGGACGACGTGGCGGTTTTGGGGGTCAACAACGACAGTTGGTTTTGCCGAATCCAGTATCCGCCCCTTTCGAGCATCATCCAAAACGGACGCAAAATCGGGCAGGAGTGTGCGAGAATCCTCTGCGACAAGATTCTGGGAAACCCGATTCCCAAGCTGCCCCTGTTGTTTCCCCCTACGGGTGTTTACACACGGCGTTCCACCGACCTGATCGTCACGCAGGACGCGGAGGTGCGAAAAGCGCTTTTGCAGATTCGTACGCAGGCGTGCCAGGGATTGACAATCGAACAGTTGGTGGAGGAAAACGGCTATTCCCGGCGGGCGTTGGAACGGAAATTTCGGCAGGAACTGGGGCGGACGCTGGCGGAGGAAATCCTGAAAGTCCGGTTGGAGTCTGCGGAGGAACTGCTGCGGGAGACCGATATGGCGATCGGCAATATCGTCTTTGCGGTGGGGCTGACTTCGCATTCGCATTTCAATCGTCTGTTTGTGAAAAAACATGGTTTTCCCCCTACCGAATACCGGAAACGGTTTCAGAGTTTTTATGATTAATCCTGTTGGAAGGAAAAAATTATGTGTGAAAAACCTTCGCTGAAAACGCGATTAAAAAATGGCGAAACGCTTTACGGAATCTTTTTCGAGGAGCTTCGGAGCAACTATTTCTCGATGTTTTTGGAAAACGCCGGCTACGATTTTGGAATCATCGACCTGGAACATTGCCACTATTCGTGGACGGAACTGGGGAACATGCTCCCCTGTTTTTTGCATTCCAACGTTTCGGCGATCGTCCGCGTACCGGAGATTCGGAAGGAGTGTTTCCAGATTCCGATGGATTTAGGCGTTGCGGGAATCATGGTGCCGAACGTCGAGTCGGCGGAGGAAGCGCGACGGTGCGTGGAGTGGATGTCGTATCCGCCGCGGGGAAGGCGTGGGATTGCCACCTGCCGGCCACACACCCGATTCATCAACGAGGATTTTCAGCAATTATGCCCTCAGGCAAACGACGAAAAGCTGCTGGCCATTCAGATTGAAAGTCGTGCGGGGGTGGCTCATCTGGAGGAGATTCTGGCGGTGGAGGGGATCGACGTGGTTTTTGTCGGGAATGCCGATTTGTCGATTTCGATGGGGATTCCAAATACGCTGGAAGTGGGGAGCGTGCTGCGGCAGACACAGGAAAAAATCCTCCAAACCGCCACGAAACATGGCGTTGTGGGGGGAGGCAATGTCGGCGACCCGGAAATCATCCGGGAATTGCAGCCTCTGGGAATGCGGCTGGTGACGCTCCTGTCCGACGTGGAGATTTTCCACAAGGGGCTTCGCGACGTTCTTCATCGTGTGAAAGGAGGGCTGGCATGACCCACCTTTCGTTGTTGGATGTGGTGATTCTTCTGGTTTACGTTTTGGCGTCGGTTCTTTTTGGGAGCTGGTTCGTTTTTCGGAACCGCGACCCGGAAAGTTTCACGCGAGCCAACGGACGGGTGCCGTCGCTGGTGGTGGGGCTGTCGCTTTTCGGGACGTACGTCAGCAGTATCAGTTTTCTGGCACTCCCCGGCAGTGCGTTCATCCGGGACTGGAATTCGTTCACCCTTTCGCTCACCCTCCCCGTGACGGCCTGGATTGCGTCGCGGTATTTCATCCCGTTTTATCGCCACTGCGGGACGGTTTCGACGTACTGCCATCTGGAGGAACGTTTCGGTACCTGGGCGCGGATTTATGCCACGGTTTGTTACATGCTCACGCAGATTGCACGGATGGGGGCGGTGATGTTTCTGCTGGCACTCCCGCTGCACCATCTTTTGGGCTGGGATGTGACGACGATCATTCTCGTGACCGGCTGTTTGACCACGGTTTACTCCATGTTGGGCGGAATCGAAGGGGTCGTCTGGACGGACGCGCTGCAATCGGCGGTACTAATTATCGGGGCGTTGGCCTGTGCGGTGATGATTCCCCTCCAAATGCCCGAAGGGCCGGGGCAGTTGTTCGAGATTGCGTGCCAACACCACAAATTCAGCCTCGGCAGCCTTTCGCCCGACCTCTCGCAGGCGACGTTTTGGGTCGTTCTGATTTATGGAATCACGATCAATTTGCAGAATTTCGGCATTGACCAGAATTTTGTCCAACGCTATTTAACCGCCAAATCGGAACGGGACGCGAAAAAATCGCTCTGGTTCAGCTCGTTGCTCTACATTCCCGTTTCTGCGTTCTTCTTTTTCATCGGGACGGCCCTGTTCGCGTACTACACCGCCCAGCCAGAGCTGCTGACCGAATCGCTGCGGACGGAAATCGCGGCGGGGCGTGGGGATAGCGTTTTCCCCTACTTCATCGTCCATGGCCTCCCCACCGGCGCGACCGGCCTGCTCATTGCCGCCATTTTTGCCGCCGCCATGAGTACGATCAGCACCAGCCTCAACGGCTGCGCGACGCTCTCCCTGACCGATTTTTACCAGCGTTTCTTCCACCCCAACGCTTCTAACCGGGAGCAGATGTGGGTTTTACGGCTGACGACGGTCGTCTGGGGAGTGCTTGGCATGGGGGGTGCGTTGGCAATGACGCTGGCACAAAAAGGGATTCTGGATGCCTGGTGGACGGTTTCGGGAATCTTCAGCGGCGGGATGCTGGGGCTGTTCCTCCTGGGGTTCCTCTCCCGAAAAGCGAACAACGCTGCGGCCCTCATCGGAACGATCGCGGGCGTTTTGGCGATTGTCTGGATGAGCCTCTCGCTGGGGGGGCTTTTGCCGGAAAGCTGCCCCAAAAGTCCGTTTCAGAGCTACCTGATTCCTGTCGTCGGGACGCTGACGATTCTCCTGACAGGGTTCCTCGTGACGAAACACTACGGTTGCATCATTATAAAAAGAAAATAAACACTCCTGATATAGCGAATATAGTTGTTGTACAAAAAGCATTTTGAAGGAGCGTTGGAGAGGACCCGGGCGTACCGGGCCCAAAACTTTTACTATGGCTACAAAGGTTTCTTTCCCTTCTAAAACCGCTTTCTATTTTGGCCGTTCCCTCTTTTTCCCTCGCCTTGGGCCTGTGCCCGTGCGTACTCCTTGCTTTGCATTTTCTTTTTAGCCATCGGAAATCAGTCGTCCCAATCCACATCCCGATACTTTTGCAAACGTTCCCGGTCTCTGCGGTACGCTTTTTCCCACTCGTTTTCTTCCTTGAGGTGCCCCACTTCGTGTTCCTGAACCGCCTCCAGACGGGTACGGTAAACCTGTCGGGAAACGCGAACAAGAATGTAGTTCAACGTCGCCAGTACCACGACGACAAACAGGCCGATCGCACCGAAAATGAAAAGCAACGGTTTCTTCAGGCGATCCGAATCCGACGGAGCACCATTCCCGGAAACAATCTGCGGGCGGGAAGGTACGTTTTGAAATTCCAGTGCGTTTTCGTTTACAAGGTCCGTAAATGCGCGGACGGAAGCCTTGGAAACTTCCGTGCTATTTGCGCTGTAGGAAGGACGCACGTTGGGATTCCAAACATCCTCCTCTTCCTGGGCTTGAGCGTATAATCCTACGGAAAACCCTACGCTCCCCATGAACATCAGGATTATTATCCACCAGTATTTCATCATGTTCCTAACGATAAATATAAAGGGTAAGTCAGGGAAATCACTTCATCGCGTTGATGATAGCGTCTGTCATTTCGGAAGTCGTCGAGGTGCCGCCAATGTCCGGAGTGCGTACGTTGCCCTCTTTCAGGACGGTACAGATGGCATTCATCAGCAGGTCGGCCGATTCCTTCAGGTTGAGTTGTTCCAACATCATATGAACCGCCCAGAGCGTTCCCAGCGGATTGGCAATCCCCTTGCCCGCAATGTCGGGGGCGGAACCATGGATCGGCTCGAACATGCTGGGGTATTTGCCTTCCGGATTGATGTTTCCGGACGGGGAAATCCCGATGCTGCCGAGCATGGCGGAACCCAAGTCGGTCAGAATGTCGCCGAACAGGTTGCTGGCCACGACCACCTCGATCTGGTCGGGGTGCATGATGAAGTAACCGGTCAGGGCGTCGATGTGCATTTTGCGGGACTCAATGTCGGGATATTCCTTCGCGACCTGTTCCTGCACCTGATCCCAAAACACCATGGAGTATTTCAGCGCGTTGGATTTCGTGGCACTCAGCACCTTGTGTTTGCCGTTTTTACGAGCATATTCGTACGCGTAACGCATGATACGCTCACACCCCTTTTGGGTGAAAACGGCTTCCTGAACGACGGTCTTTTCGGGCGTTCCGTCGTTTTCAATCCGCCCCCGCGAGCAGTATTCCCCTTCGGAGTTTTCACGAACGACGATAAAATCGATCGTGTCGTTGACCAGCGGCGAAACCAGACCGGGAAGCCGTTTGATGGGACGCATGTTGACGTATTGGTCGAAACCGCGGCGGATGGGGAAAAGCAGCTCCTGCGCGGAAACGCTGTCCGGCACACCGGGAAAACCGACGGCCCCCAGCAAAATGGCGTCGCAGTCGGCAAGGATTTTCATCCCGTCCTCCGGCATCATGACGCCATGTTTCAGGTAATATTCGCAACTCCACGGAAGGTGGTTGAATTCAAATTGGATACCGCCGTCCAACTGAGCCAAATGTTCCAGCGTTTTCACACCTTCACGCACAACGTCGATTCCGATTCCGTCGCCAGGGACAAGATTGATTTTAACATTTTTCATTGTTAATACTGCTCCAATAAGAGGTTCCAAAGAGACACACATTCTAGTTATCGCCATTATAAGATTTTTTTAAGGGATTGTCAATGAATGGTATACACCTTAGTTACAAAATAGTTTCTGAATTTTTAGAAGTTGCCCTGAGTCGTTTTGCGGTGAATTTCCCCGGCGTCTTGACAACGGCCCCTGCGAAGGTTACAATAGTAAAGACGGTTTCCCCGATCCTCGGCAAGAGGCGTTGGTAAAATTTTCCTCGCGGTTTCCAGAAGGGGGGGGCCGTAGATTCCTGATAAGAACCCTGTTTTTTCGAATATTTTTCATGTCCGAATCCGAAAAAAAATCGCCGACCTCCTCCGCGTACCAGGAAATGCAGGACTGGTTGGAACGCCTGAAATCCGATTCGCAGCGTCTGCGGTGGCGGAATCGGGTTCTTCGCGTGCTGTTTGGTGTCGGGCTTTTGCTGTTCCTGTTGGGGCTGTGGAAAATTCATGCCATGACCCTCGGAAAGTACGCGGTGCTGAAGCATGTGGAAATCACGCAGAATCCGTGCAGTCAGGGGCAGATCGACATCGTGTTTGAGGTGACGCAGCCGGGTCGGGTATATTGCCGGCGAACGTGCGGCGACGCGCAGACCGATTTGATCGATGAATATCGGGAACCGGGGGTTTACCGGCGTCCGTGGAGTTGGACGTACCGTCCCGGCCAGCCGATTGAGGTTTCCCTCTGGAGCCGGTCGTGGGGAATGCGGGTGTGCCAGTCCGCATCGTTTTCGACGGCCGACCGGATGGACATTGTGATTTTAATCGACGCGACCGGTTCGATGGACGAGTCTTTAAAAGAATTGAAAGACAAATGCGCGTTGTTTGCGGAAAAGTTGAAAACGCAGTCGCTTCAACCCCGTTTTGCGTTGATTGGTTTTGGCGACACGGGGGATGGCGAGTGGGTGGAGATTCATGATTTCACCGACGACGTTACCGCGTTTGCCCAATCGGTTGAGAAAATCAGGCGTTTTGACGGGGGCGACTTGCCGGAATCGGCACTGGACGCATTGGTCGAGGCGCTGCGGTTGGTGGAGAAATCTTCCACGCCGGGGAACGTGCGACGATTTTACCTGGTGACGGACGAGTCGTTCCATGAAAAAACGGCGGATGGGAAATTCGACACGGCGACGGTCGGGAAGTTGCTGGTTCAGAACGGCGTGCTTCTGGATGTGTTCTGTCGGCCACAGTATCGGAAAAACTACGAACCGCTTTTAGGCGAGTGGGGGAATTTTCTGGAAATTGAGAATTTTGGCAAAGCGTTGGCGGAAGGCCGCGTTTTAGAGGATTAGAGCAAAGGGAACAGCGGAACATGAAACAGTGTCCATGGTGCCATCGGGATATACCGGAAAACGCGACGCGTTGTCCGCATCCGGACTGCGGCAGGCTCCTTCCGCCTGCTCCCGCGTCGCCGTATGCTTCCCCGCCGAGTGTTCCTGCGTCGCCGTATGCTGCCCCTACTGGAAATCCGCTTCCGCCGCCGCCCCGACCCATGGCCGCGCCGCCGCTTCCGGGAGGGGAGGAAAAGAAACGTGTGGAACCGCCTGTCGCCCCGTTTCAGCCGCCGGGTTCCCCCTCGTCAAAGCGTGTGGAGCCGCCCGTCGCCCCATTTCAGCCACCGGGTTCCCCCTCGTCAAAGCGTGTGGAGCCGCCCGTGAAGGGGTTTCAGCCGCCGCAACCTCCCACGCCGGATAGGAATCCGCAAAAACGGTACGAACCGCCAGTCAACAGCACTTTGCCGGGGCAGGGGGAAAATCCGCAAAAACGGTACGAACCGCCAGTCAACAGCAGCTTGCCGGGGCAGGGGGAAAATCCGCAAAAACGGTACGAACCGCCAGTCAACAGCAGCTTGCCGGGGCAGGGGGGGAGGAATTACGAGCCGACCGTCAACAGCGTGGCGCCGCCGCTTCGCCGTGTGGAACCGCCGGTAGCTCCCATGCCAGCGATGATGGGAATGTTCAACGTCTTTGCACCGCGTGGGATGGGGAACCACTATCTGGAATCCGACGCGTCGTTTCTTCCGGAGCTTCGTGGGGACGAGACGTCCGAGGAACTTCAGCTTCGGGAAGAGCTGCGGAACCTGCACCTGTCGGCTCGCAAGCGGTATCGTCGTGGCAAGAAAATGACCCGTGCGATTTCGTTGTTGGTCTTGTCGGCCCTGGCCGTGAGTGCGTGGTTCTGGTACGCGACGGTCTGGAGCTATGCCGAGTTGGATTCCCGGATTACGATTCAGCGAGACACGCTCGACCCCAGTCGGATCATTTTAACGTACACCGGCACCTCGACCGGCGACGTGGGGATTTCACGGGAGGACAGCGTTCGCAAAACGGTGCTTTTGGATCGCGTCACCTCCGGCATGTGTGGGGAGTCGCAGCATTTTCAGTGGCGGATTCGCGGATTGCGGGCGGGGGACAAAATCGGCGTGACGTACCGTGAGGGTTTTCAGGTGGTGGAACGGGAGCTGAGCGTTCCGGCGACGGCGGGAATCGTGATGGTGACGGGCAACAACACGCTTTCGGGGCTGGCGGTGAACGCACTGGACGGCAAACCGCTTTCGGGGGTGGAGGTTCGCGTTCGTGGCTTTGATATTTCCGCGAAAACGGGTGCGGAGGGAACGTTTGTGCTGGAAAAAATCCCGGACGGAACCCAGACGTTTGAGATTTCCGCAGCGGGTTATATGAAGGAAACGTTTGTCGCCAACATTTCGACGGGCGAGGCGTCGGATATTCGCGTGGCGATGTCGCCGGGGTTGAAGGAAGGGGAGATTCGTCTGGTGCTGACGTGGGAGAAAACGCCGCAAGACCTTGATGCCCATCTGGAAGGGCCGCTGCCGAACAACGAACGGTTCCATATCAGTTTTCAGGAGAAGGGGGATCTCAAGAGTAAGGAATTTGTTCAGCTCGACTGCGATGCCCGCGAGGGTTTCGGTCCGGAAACGATTACGGTTTTGGGGGTGGTTCCGGGTACCTATAAATATTACATTCATGATTATACCAACCAGCAGGAGGTGGAATCGACGGAGCTTTCCAATTCCAACGCTCAGGTGAAGGTCTATTTTGGAGGGCAGACGTACACCTTCCGTCCGGAACCGGAGCAGAAGGGGAATTTGTGGAACGTCTGCGAGATTGTCATTTCGGACGATTTGAAGGCGACGGTTCAGAAGCTTGGCACGTATGAGGGGAAGAAAATCGAGGGGTTGGGGCTTTACGAGAAGCGTACCCGCGAGGACCGCATGGACTGGATCGAGCAGTACGGCGGCAACAGTGAAAGCGAGACGGCGGTGAAGGCGGCTTTGGAATGGCTGGCCCGGCACCAGTGCAAAAAGAAGGGGAAATCGTTTGGTTCGTGGGGTCGATACGGGTTGCTTTCCAACGACAAACGGTTCACCTGCCGTGCGAAGGACGACAAGTGTACCGACACGGTTTACATGGAATCGACGGATTACGTCATGGCTTCGACGGGGCTGGCGGTGTTGGCGTTTCAGGCGGGGGGGCATTTCTGCAACAACCACCATAAATATTCGGAAAATGTGAAAAATGGGCTGGAGTGGATGGTTCGCAACCAGCTTCCCAACGGCCTGCTTCTGACGCCCGGCATGAAAAAGTACCCCGGTTCGGAGTATCATGAAAAATTCATGTACGAGCATGGGATCGCGTCGTTTGCGTTGGCCGAGGCGTGTGCCGTAGCGAAGGCCACGGGGCAGCCGGTTCCGAAGAAGTACGAGGCGGCCATGAAAAAGGCGATGGATTTCATCGTCAAAACGCAGCATGCCGACGGGGGCTGGCGGTACAAGGTCGATAAGGACGAGGAAAGCGACACGTCCGTTACGGGCTGGCAGGTGCTGGCGCTCAAATCGGCGAAAGAAGCGGGGTACAAGATCCCCAACAAGACGATTGACCGGATTCGGTTGTTGTTCAAAAATCGCACAAATGGCGTGCGTACCCGTTATACCAAGAGCATGGCGGGCACCGAGGCGTTGACCGGAATCGGAATGCTGGTGCGTCAATTCCTGCTGGACGAGCGGCATTCGGAATACGTGACGGAGGCGGCCGACCATCTGTCGAGTTACGCGGCGTCAGAGTGGAAAGCGGTTGCGCAGAAAGATCGCATGCCTGATTTTTATTCGTGGTACAAGTGTTCGCTGGCCATGCAGCAGTTTGGTGGTCGCCCGTGGGACAAGTGGAACGAAATTGTCCGCAACGAGCTGGTTCGGCTCCAGAAAAAAGAGGGGTGCGAATCGGGGAGCTGGGATCCGTTCGACGATACCTGGGGCGAATATGGGGGACGTGTCTATACCACGGCCTTGGGTGCGTTGTCGCTTCAGGTGTACTACCGTTACGCGACGGAGGAAGATCGCGTTTCGGGGCTGAAAACGTCGCATGGCCGTGTTACGGCGCGTACGACGGAAGAAGCGGCGCCGACCGGGAAGGAAAAGTCGCCGAAAATGAAACCCGACGAAGATGCCGTGTTGAAAGACCTCGACGCAGGTTCGGAAAGCGACAAGGACGACGAATGATGCGAACGCTGCGTCTGACGATTGCGTACGACGGGACGAACTACCACGGTTGGATGTACCATGCGAGCGTTTCCACCGTGCAGGGGGCGATCCAGGCTGCCATCGAAAAAATCGCTGCGGGGCGACCGTTTGAGCTTCTCGGTTCCAGCCGTACCGACGCGGGGGTGCATGCCCTTGGGCAGGTGGCGCGATTGCGTATGGATTCGGCCATTCCCACCGACGCGTTGGCGCGGGCCATTCAAGCGGGGCTTCCCGGCGACATTCAGATTCGGAACGTCGAGGAGGTTCCGGAGTCGTTTCACCCGATTCAGGACACGCTGCGGAAGCGGTATCGGTATCTGTTGCACGACGGCCCGCGTCCGGAGCTTTTTCTGCGGAATTATCTCTGGCGGATGGGGAAAAAAACGGTACGTCTGGATGTGGACGCGATGCGAAGTGCCGCGAATGTGCTTTTGGGGAAACATGATTTTTCCGCTTTTGAAAACGTCGGGTCGCCGCGTGAGCATTCCGTCCGTACGATTCTGGACATCGACGTTCGCCGGGGGGTGCCGGAGGGGGAGTTTCTGCTTCCACTGACTGGCGTTCCGGAAGATATTCTTTCCATTGAGGTGGAGGCGGACGGTTTTCTTTACAACATGGTTCGTAACCTTGCCGGAACGCTTGCCGAGGTGGGTCGCAAGCGTCTTTCTGCGGACGGGATGGCCGACATTTTACAGTCGCGAGATCGTTCCCGTGCCGGCATGACCGCCCCCCCGCAGGGGTTATTTTTACTCTGGATTCAGTTCCGCGAAAGCGGTTTTTAGGGAAACGCCGCATATCCTCAGGACATGGGTTTATCTTACGGTCGCCTCCCCTCTTTCAGAGTGGAATCTCTACGAACCTTGGGTGATAATCCACGATTTCTTGAAAAGAATGATTTTTGCGCGGATTTTTGTCAGGGGTTCTACGCAAAATTTCTATTTTTTCCGATTTGACGTAAACACGATTTAGTTTTACGCAAAATTGATACCACTCGGGGGAGTTCTTTGTTATAATGGAAAACGTTGTTGACGACACATTTTTCGCGGAAAACAGAGTAAAGTGAGGATTTCGATGAAAAAACAAGGGTACCTGGTGTCGATTTTTCTTTCGATCTGGTTGATTTCCCCAGCTTTGGCGGTGGTGACATGGACCGGTGGAACGGATTCGAGCTGGCATACGGGGGCGAACTGGAGTGGTGGGGCGGTACCCACAAATTCCGACGACGTGGTGATTGACACCGCCGCGACAGTCACGGCAAGTTCGGCCATTGCAGGGAAGTCGCTGACACTTTCCAACGGGGGAGGGTTGACGATCTCGGTCTCCTACACGCTGCTGGACACGACGCTATCGAGTGGCGGAACACTCCATTCATCGACCGTGGGAACATCTGTCTATCTGGATGGCAAGTTCACGCAAAGCGGCGGCTGGTTGTACTTTGGAAACAGTGCCGCCTCCACAGCGACGATCACGGGGGGAATCCTCCTGAATAACAGCAACGACAATCGTGGAACCGTCATTGGAAACAACTATGGTGCCACGGTTAATCTGGGAGAGGCCAACGGAGCCACGACGAAGTGGAACGTTACCGCATTGGGATTGGGGATTCGATTTTCAAATGAGACGACACTGGGGCAACTGAACATGACGGGGGGAACCCTCGTGGTTTCTTCCGAGCGATTACTGACAGACTGGTATGGTTTGATGATTGGTGTTACGGACGTGGATAATCGGTACGCGAACGGGGAACTCAACCTTTCGGGGGGGATCGTCAATGTCCTTCCGGGGAGTAACAATGGTTTTGTCGGCGTGGGGGGGGTCAAAGCAACGTCGTCAACCCTTCATGTGGGGAGACCCACAGGGAAACTGAACATTTCCAGCGGCCAACTCAACGCGGAGACGCTGAAAGTGGCGTTCCATGGCGAAAATTCCCAAGGGACAGTCACGCTGAGCGATTCGGGCGTTTTGCGCGTTCGTACCTTGAACACTTCCGACACGAAAGGAACTGCCACATATAACTGGAATGGTGGCACGCTGGTAATGACCAATTATACGGGCGATTTCACCAACACGGGAACCACGCTTGCCCCGGAAACATGGATTTTCTCTGGGGAGAACTACCAGCAGGAGAGTCTTTACGGCACGACGACCATCGACGGGGATTATACCCAAAACAGCGGGAAATTGAGCCTGGATGTCGCGTTTGACGAAGCGGGAACGGTCGTGAATCAGGATTTTTTTCTGGTGACAAAAGACCTGGACCTGGCAGGTGGGGAACTGTTTCTCAACCTTACCACGGAAGCGGATACGGTGCTGGACGGTCTGATGTTCTTTCCTTTCGAGTCGGGATCAACGACGTTTACCCGCCTGAATCTCGGTGATTGATGATTGATGATTGATGGTGACTATTTTCATGCCGAGTTTTGTATCGTGGTATCGGATACGCCACTACACAAAAAACGGCTTGAATGACGACAATTATCAATTATCAATTCCACAATGCGTCCGACGGCGGGCAGAAAGGTTGAGGATGAAGAAATTCGTTTTGGCAGTGATCGTTTCGTGGATGTTGGTTTCGTCCGTTCAGGCGGAGTTGAAGATTCGGGATTTGCTGGACCTGGCGTTGGTTCCTCCGGAGCTGAAAATCAATCCGACCGGCTTCAACGACGAAGATCGGGATTACAACATGGTCATCGGCGTGGAGCGGGCCGCGAAGGGACGGATTTGGGCCGCCACGATCAGCGGAGAGGATGGGGAAGGGGGGTATCTGGTCGTCTGGTCGAGCGACGACGATGGAAAAACGTGGTCGAAGCCCCGGTTGGTAATCAAGCCGGAAAGCGCGGCGTGCGGGTTGTTTCGGCGAACGCTGATCGCCTGTTTGTGGACCGATCCCAGCGGCAAACTGTGGCTCTTTTTCGACCAGTCGATGGGGGCGTACGATTCGCGTAGCGGCGTCTGGTACACGACCTGCTCCAACCCGGATGCGGAAAATCCCGAATGGTCGCACCCCATCCGGTTTGGGCATGGGAACATGCTGAACAAGCCGATTGTTTTGCAAGATGGCACGTGGCTTTTGCCCGTTTCGCACCAGCTTTTGTGTGACCCGGGCGCGTCGGGCAGACGATTCCTTTCCAAAGAAGCGTTGGCCGAGTTTTATCAGTTCGGAAACCGCATGAAACCATTGCAGGGAGCGCATGTGTACGCCTCGTACGATGCGGGGAAAACGTTCCAGCGTATCGGTTCGGTTCGATTTCCGCATTTCGCCGGGGACGAACATATGCTGATTGAGAAAAAGGATGGCACGCTCTGGATGTTGGGCCGCACGGGACGCGGTATTGACGAAGCATTTTCGACCGACGGGGGGAAAACATGGTCGGAACCGAAGTTTGCGATTCCCCACACCGTTTCGCGTTTTTTCATACGGCGTCTGGCTTCCGGGAATTTGCTCCTGGTGAAGCATGGCGGCTTTGGCACGCAGGAAGAAGCGGTTCAATGCGGACGCAACCACCTGACCGCGTACCTCTCGGAGGATGATGGGAAAACGTGGAAGGGTGGGCTGGAACTGGACGTGCGAAGCATTTCGTACCCCGACGGTTTCCAACACCCGGATGGACGGATTTTCATCGCGTATGATTTTGAACGTAGCCGGGCGGCGGAAGTCCGTATGGCTGTCTTTACCGAGGCCGACGTTTTGGCGGGAAAAGACGTTTCGGGGAAAGTCCGACTTCACGAGATCATCAGCAAAGCAACGAAAAAGAATCAGGGAAAATGAACTATTTTAACGACTCCTTAAAAACGCGGCTTCGGAACGACGAAACGCTTACCGGAATTTTTGTCAACGAGTTTCGCTCGCCGAATTTGGGACTTTTGCTCGATCAGGCGGGTTACGATTTCGCCATTTACTGCATGGAACATTGCACGTTCAACACACACGATTTGCTCCACATCGTGCCGGGATACCGGGGCTGCCGGTGCAAACCGATCGTGCGGGTGCCGATGGTGAGCCGAGAGTTTTTCCAGCCCGTCCTGGATTGTGGGGTGAATGGCCTCATGGTGCCGATGGTGGAAAGCGCGGCGCAGATTGCCGAGGCGGTGCAACTGATGAAGTACCCGCCGGTTGGGCGACGTGGTTTAACGTTTTGCGCCCCGCACACGTGGTATGCGGTGCCGGATCAGAAAACCTACACGCAGGCGGCAAACGACCACCTGCTGCTGGTGGCACAGATCGAAACACGGCGGGGGTTGGAAAATCTGGAAGAAATTCTGGCCGTACCGGGGGTGGATGTGGTTTTTGTGGGAAACACCGACCTTTCGCAGTCGCTGGGGGTGGAAAACGACCTGAGCGCAGGGCCGATTGCCGATGCGGTGCGGCGGGTCTTTCGAGTGGCGAAATCGTTTGGCGTGGTGGGCGGAGGGAATTTTCTCGATCCCGCTTTGGTTAGCGAATATTATCCAGAGGGGCTGCGATTCGTGACGCTGGATTCCGAAATAGAACGGCTCGCGGCAGGGCTGCGAAGCGGGATTCAGGCGGTGCAAAGAGGACGAAAAGGATGAAAAACACGATCGGGATTCTGGGCGTTTTGTTGGTCACGTTTGTCGTGTTGACCGGGTGGGGAGCGACTTCGGTGGCGGGAATCGTGTTGGCGTTGTTCTGGTTGGGAGCGGCACTGTACGCACGATTTTTCCCAACGTTTCAACCGTTTTGCTATCCGTTGGTGGTGCTGGGATGCGTGACGACCTCGATGTACTTTCCCGGCATGTACCGCGTCTGGTTCGGCCAAAACACGACCGATTTCGTCACGCCGATTTTGCAGGTCATCATGTTCGGCATGGGGACGCAGCTGGCGTGGAAAGATTTCCGCCAAATCGCCATTCAGCCCTGGGGGGTGTTCATCGGGGTTGGTTTGCAGTTCTGCGTCATGCCCCTGGTCGGATTTTTCATTGTCTCGGTATTTTCGTTCCCGAAGGAGGTTGCCGCAGGGATTCTGCTGGTCGGGTGTGTGCCGTCGGGAATCGCGTCGAACGTGATGAATTTTCTGGCTCGCTCGAACGTGGCACTTTCCGTCACGTTGACCACCGTAGCCACGCTTCTGGGGCCGATTCTCACGCCGTTGTGGATGAAAATTTTGATCGGCGACACGCTCGAATTGGACTACACGCAAATGGCCTGGACGATTCTCAACCTGGTCGTTCTGCCAATTTTAGCGGGACTTCTGGTGAAATCGATATTCCTTTCCCGGCTGTCGGAAAAAGCTCGGATCGCGTTTGAACGGTTCCTCGGCTTCTTCTCAATGGTGGGGCTGCTGCTGACCATTGTGTTCATCAATGCCGCCGGACGCGACGCACTGCTTTCGATCGGTTTCCTGCTGATTCTGGCATGTCTGTTGCACAACACCCTGGGGTATTTTTTGGGCTACGTGCTGGCGAAGTGCTGTGGGCTGGACGAATCGTCGTGCCGAACCGTTTCCATAGAAGTGGGAATGCAGAACGGCGGGCTGGCGGCAGGAATTGCCACGCAACTTGGAAAAGCAGCAACGATGGGATTGGCTCCAGCAATTTGCAGTCCCCTAATGAATATCACCGGAGCATCCCTGGCCATTTGGTGGCGAGGACGACGGAGTTGATAATGGTTAATGGTTAATGGTTACTGGGTTGAATGGGAGCCATTAACCATTAACCATTAACCATTAATTATCAATTATCAATTAAAAAAAGGGGGTTAGCAACGATTTCGATTCCGATATTCCTGGGGCGTAAGGCCGTTTTTCCTGCGAAAATGATAGACAAAATAGGCCAGCGAACAGAATGACAAATCGAAGGCGATCTTTCCGATGGGGAGTGTCGTGCTTCGGAGCAGTTCCCTGGCTCGTTCCAGCCGAACGGAGAGTAGTTCCTCGCCGGGGGTTCGTCCGAATGCCCGCTTGAATTTCCGTTCCAGCGTCCGCCGCGAGAGGCTGATTGCGCCGACGATCTCCTCGATCGTGATTCCCTGGCAGGCATGGTCGCGGAGGAGTGTCATGGCTTTGACCATATCCTCATCTTCCACGGCAATCCGATCGGTCGATCGCCGCGTTTGGATTCCGATCGGGGGAAAGAGCAACGGCAGTGGAGGAATCTCCTTCCCTTTGATTTTGTCACAGAGAATCCGGGCCGCCTCCCTGCCGACATGGAGACCGTTGACAATCACGCTGGAAAGTGGCGGATTCTGAATGTTGCAGAACCATTCCTCGTTCGTCACCCCCAGAACGGCAATCTCGTTGGGAACCGGGATTTTCTCGCTATGGCAGACATCCAGCACCACGCGGGCGTGAAAATCGTATGCGGCCAGCAGCGCCACCGGTTTGGGCAACTCGTGGAGCCAACGGATAAAACGCTCTTTTTCCGCAGCGCTCCACGCGAAAAACGGCGGGGTATTTTTGGTTTTCTGCTCGAACAGATGGCATTTTTTCCCTGCCTGCCCGACCCGTCGCACAAACGCGTCCCGCCGCCGACGTGTCCAGTAAAGATGGCACTGCGTGTAAAACGCGAAGTGCTGGAACCCACGCGACGCGAAGTAGTCGTAAACCATCTCCGCCAGAGAATCCTCGTCCGTATCCAAATCGGAAGGATGATCCGGGCAGTGCACCCGCAACGACGGAATCCCCATCCGCTCGATCACGCGGAACGTGGCGGGGGAGTTGTCCCGCACCAGAATCCCATCCCCCTCCCAGTCCTTCACCCACAACGGCAACGGCTCGTTGATTCCGCGAAACTCGAACTCGGCGATATGCCCGTTTTCGTGGAGGTATTGCGTCATGCCATCCATCAACAAACGGCTGTAACCGTGGGACGTTCCCATCAAAAGCAGGATTCGCAGAGAGGTAGAGGGGGGCATAAAACTCTCCTGGAAACGTTCCGGAACAACCGTTGGTACCACCTTTTTATCGGCTCTCCACCCCCCATAGGTTTAACGATGAGGAAAATGGATTCCTGTTCATAATGGCTGGCTAAATTCAAACAATAATCAGAATCTATAATTAGCACCTTCTCAAAACTGCTTATACTTGGGAGAAATGGAGTTTTCAAGCGGAAAGGGGGATCGTTCCTGAAAAAACAGAGGATTTTGGGCCGGAATAGGGTTTTTAGATGGGGCTGTTCGTAAAATCCCAAAAAATTTTCCCCCATATCTTGACAACATGGCAAAAAAGTGAACAATAGGAATATTCAAGATACTAGGAAATCCGATGGAAATTTTGACCAACGAACGGCCCCGGCACCCCACCTCCTGCGATACATGCAGCGTGAAGGATTGTCCCACACGCGGTTTGCTCGACACGCAGGCGGAGTGTACGCTTTCGCCTCGACGCATGACGGCCAGTACGTTTGTCGTGTTCGTGATTCCCCTTTTAGGAGCTTGTCTCGGCGCGGCGCTTGGCGAAAAAGGAACGGTCGTTCAGCTTGCCGCCGCCGGAGGTGGATTTTTGGCCGGAGTGGGTCTGGCCATGTTTGGAATGAGGATTTTTCATGGAAAATAGTACAGCCCTGCATACGTTTCCCCGCGGGGTTCATCCGTGGGAAGGAAAAGAGTTTTCCGAAGCGTGCCCGATTCAGGTGCTTCCCGAGCCGGAGGAATTGAAGATTCCGATGGCCCAGCATATTGGTGCCGCGTGCCAGCCGTGCGTAAAAATGCGGGACGTGGTGGAAGCTGGCCAGGTGGTGGGAAGTGCCGAAGCGTTTGTTTCGGCGCCGGTGTTCGCGTCGTTGGGGGGGACGGTGAAGCGGTTGGGGATGAGCACGCTTCCCAACGGGCGGCACGTTTCTGCGGTCACGGTCGCGGTGGATCTGGAAAAAGCCGATTCGGCAGGGCTGTTTGCGCTATTCTGCCGGGAGCCGGAATACGACCTTTCCACGTTCGAGCCGGGCGAGCTTTTCAACCGAATCCGGGCGGCGGGCCTGGTCGGGCAGGGGGGGGCGGCGTTTCCCACGCATGTGAAGCTGGCGAAAAACGAGAAAAAGCCGATCGACACGCTTTTGGTCAACGGCTGCGAGTGCGAACCGTACCTGACGGCCGACTACCGGACGCTTTTGGAGATGGGCGGGAACGTGTTGGCCGGGGCGCGTTTTGCGGCGCGTGCGGTGGGGGCGAAAAACGTCGTGCTCTGCATTGAGGACAACAAGCCGGAGGCGGTCCAGAGGATGCGTGTCCGGGTGAAGGCGCTGGGCAACGCGTCGGTTTCTGTGGCGGTGATGAAAACGAAGTACCCGCAGGGGGGGGAAAAGCAGCTCATTTATGCCGCGTTGGGCCGCAAGGTACCGATGGGGGGGCTGCCGATGGACGTGGGTGCGGCGGTCGTGAACGTGGGGACGTGCGTTTCGATTGCCATGGCGGTGTTGTACGGCAAACCTCTGACGCATCGTGTGGTGACGGTCACGGGGGGCGGGATCGCGAAACCGGCC
The DNA here is from genome assembly GCA_030535245.1 of Planctomycetia bacterium. Taxonomy (GTDB): domain Bacteria; phylum Planctomycetota; class Planctomycetia; order Pirellulales; family Thermoguttaceae; genus RGIG3701. The sequence continues at coordinate 31,701 of JAUNBJ010000015.1, forward strand.
AACCTGTTCGTACCGATTGGAACGCCGATGAAGAAGCTGGTCGCGTTCTGCGGGGGGCTGAACGACGGGGCGCGGCGTGTGATTGGCGGGGGGCCGATGATGGGGTTTGCACTGGGGTCGCTCGATATTCCGGTGACGAAGGGAACCAGTGGCATTACGGTCTTGACGGACGAGGAGCTTCAGCGTCCGATCGAGACGAACTGCGTCCGTTGCGGTCGGTGCGTGGCGGTTTGTCCGATGAATCTGATTCCGACGCGTCTGGCGATGTCGCCGCGATCGAAGAATTGGGAGCTTTTCGAGAAATATCACCCGTTGGCCTGCGTGGAGTGTGGCAGTTGCGCATTTGAGTGTCCGGCGGGGGTGCCGATCGTGCAGCTTATCCGAATTGGCAAAGTGGAATTACAGCGTCAGAAACAGGCAAAAAAGTAAAGATGGAAAAGATACAGATCGCCAGTTCTCCGCACGTTTCGCGGAAGGGTTTTTCGACACGTCGGATGATGTTGGACGTGATGATCGGGCTTACGCCGGTGCTTTTGTGTGCCCTTTGGGCGTTCCGATGGTTCGCGGTGTACCAGATTGGGCTTTGTGTGTTGACCTGCCTGGTGACCGAGTGGGGGTTTGCCAGGATGCGGGGGCGAAGGGCGTCGCTGGACGATTGCTCGGCGTTGATTACGGGGGTGATTCTGGGGCTTTCGTTGCCGTGGAGTGCCCCGTGGCAGGTTCCGGTGTTCGGTTCCGTATTGGCGATTGGCCTGGGCAAGATGGCGTATGGGGGGTTGGGATTCAATATTTTCAACCCGGCGATGGTCGGACGTGCGTTCGTCATGCTCAGTTTTGCCACGGCGATGGGCAGCGGGGCGTACCTGGTTTCGGACGCGCAAAATGCTCCCGCCATCGTGACGCAGGCGACGCCCATGACGTTGCTGAAAAGCGGCCCTGGGGCGTACGTTCAGGCGGAAAAGAGCGAAGCGGCGATGCGGACGCGGTTTTTGGGGGTACGAAACGGGTCGTTGGGAGAGGTGAACATGCTGGCGGTGTTGCTGGGGGGCGTCTATCTGCTGCTGCGGAAAAGTGCGTCGTGGCGGATTCCGGTCGGGATGCTCGCGACGGTGTTGGTGCTGGGGATTTTGAGTTCGCCCACCGAGTCGCCGCTGGAATATGGGTTGTTTTACCTGAGCAACGGTGCGGTGCTGTTCGGGGCGTTTTTCATAGCGACCGATCCGGTGACAAGCCCCATTACCCCACGTGGCCAGCTTTATTTTGGCGTGGGCGTTGGGGCGTTGACCATGCTGATTCGTCTGTTCAGCGGGTATCCGGAAGGGGTGATGTTTGCCGTGCTGGTGATGAATGCGTTGGTTCCGATTCTTAATAACACGACGATTCCGAAGGCCTTTGGAACGGGGGAGAAAGCATGAGTGAGACCGTAGAAAAACAGGAAGAAACGCTGGATCGGCATTATTTGCGTCAGGCGTGGTTGGTTCTTTTTCTGTCGGTGCTGTATGCGGCGATTTTGGTGTTCGTGGATATGTCGCTTTCGGCAAAGATCGCGGACAACAAGAAGCAGGAAACGTACTCGCAGATTCCCACGTTGGTTCCGGGAGCGGTTTCGGAAAAGACGGTGGAGCATGTCGTCATCGGGACGGACGGCAAGCCGGCGAGGGTTTTGCAGGCGTTCGACAAAGAGGGCGTTCCGGTGGGCTGGGTCTTTGCGGGCAATGGGCAGGGATTCGCGGATGCGGTGGAGCTGATCGTGGGTCTGGATCCGAAGCTGGAAAAGCTGACGGGGCTGTACGTGCTGAATCAGAAAGAGACGCCGGGGCTGGGGAATTATATCGTTGACGAGAAATTCCGTTCGCAGTTCGTGGGCAAATCGACGTTGGAGCCGTTGCTGGTGACCAAAGCGGAACCTGTGGGGAACGAGATCAAAGCGTTAACGGGCGCCACGATTTCGTCGCAATCGGTCTGCGACATTATCAACGCCACGATCTTGAAATACCGCGATGCCGTGTCGAAGCTGTAAGCCATGGAGGGAAACGGAAGATGAACGAACTTTTGGAATCCCTAAAAAAAACATTGTTGGAAGGGTTAGCCGAAATCTTTCCAACTATTTCGTACCGTGTGATTTTATATGGTTCGTATGCTCGCGGCGAATATGACGAGGAATCCGATTTGGATATTATGGTCATTGCCGATATTGAGGAATCCGAGAAGAGCCTTTATCGGCAGGCTGTCAATCGACTGGCCGACCGGCTGAGTCTCCAATATGCTCATGTAGTATCCCTGTTGTTGGTTCCCGAAGCGAAATTTCGGCGATATGACAAAATCATGCCATTATACATCGACGTAATGCGAGAAGGGCAGGTGTTAAATGTCTGAGGAAAATGTGGCATTGTGCCTGGATCGGATGGCCCGGTCAAAACGTTGCCTGGCTTCAGCGGAAGCAAATTTGTCGCTGGGGGATTGGGAGAATGCGGCCAATCGTGCCTATTATACGGTATTTAATGCCATGCGTTCCCTGCTGGCACTGGAGGATGTGGATCGCAAAAAACATGCGGGTGTCATTGCTTTTTTCCGTGAAAGGTACATCAAAACGGGGATACTGTCGGAATCGTTGTCCCTGATCATAACCAATCTTTACGATCTGCGTTCGGAATGTGATTATGCGGACTTTATAAGGGTGGAACCGGAAGAAGTTTGTGAACGGGTTCATGAAGCCGCCGCCTTTTTCATGGCGGTTCGTGAGTATTTAACCCAGCAGGGGATTTGTACGGAGAATATTTAGCAGCGTTTCGGAGCAGAAGAAAATGAGTGAATCGAATTTACCCACGGCATGGGAGCGGTTTTACAACGGGATTTTGCCGGAGAATCCGACGTATCGGCTTTTGTTGGGAATGTGTCCGACGTTGGCGGTGACGAACAGTGTTCAGGCGGCCCTGACGATGGCGGCGGCGACGACGTTCGTACTGTTTTGTTCCAACGTGATGATCAGTCTGATTCGTGGGCTTTTGAAGCCGCATTTACGGATTCTGGTGTTTACGTTGACGATTGCGACGTTCGTAACGGTGGCCGACCGGGTGTTGGCGGCGTACCTGTACGACATGAGCAAGCAGTTGGGGCCGTACATTCCGTTGATTATTGTGAACTGCATTATTATTTCGCGTTGCGAGGCCTGTTCGTCGGTGCAGGGGCCGTTGGTTTCGGCGGTGGACGCGATAGGGGTGGGGCTTGGGTTTACGCTGGGGCTGGTGTCGATTGCGACGGTGCGGGAGATTCTCGGCAGTGGTACGTGGTTGGGATGGACGGTGCTTCCCAACGGTACGTGGGAGCCGTGGGGGATCATGGTATTGCCTCCGGGGGCATTTTTAACGTTGGGGGTACTGTTGGCGGTGTTCAACCGGCTGACGGAGAAAAAGGCGTAGGGGTGGCCGGGAAATGCCGCGTTGGCTTTGAGGAAGGAAAAACGTTTTTGCGAGTGGGATAGAAAATGGACATTTTCATTAATTTACTGCTTTTGGTCATCAGCACGGCGTTCATCAACAACTTTGTGTTGAAATATTTCGTGGGAATCTGCCCGTTTTTGGGGGTTTCCAAAAAAATCAGCACGGCGTTCGGGATGGGCTGTGCGGTAACGTTCGTGATGGGGATCGCGGCGTTTTTGAGTTGGACGTTTACGTTTTTCATTTTGCGACCGGAGGCACCGCTTCCGGCGTGGGTGTGGGCGCAATGCGGGGGCGATCCGGCGACGAAGGTGGATCTGTCGATTTTGAGTTATCTGGTATTCATTTTCGTCATCGCGTCGAGCGTGCAGTTTGTGGAGATGTACGTTCGGAAATTTTTCCCATCGTTGTACAAGGCGTTTGGGGTATTTTTGCCGTTGATTACGACGAACTGTGCCATCCTGTTTGCGTGTTTGGAGATTCTCAAGCAGCTTCAGGATCCGACGAATCTGTGGGGGTTGCACGAGGCGTTGGCGTATTCGCTGGCGGGGGGGATTGGTTTTACGGTAGCCATTTCGATCATGGCAGGAATCCGCGAGGAGCTGGAGATGTGCGACATTCCGACGCAGTTGCGTGGCGTGGGGATTGCGTTGTTGACGGCGGCGGTGTTGGCCATGGCGTTTATGGGGTTTGCGGGCGTGGACAAAGGTTTGGAAAAGGCGATGATGCCGAAAACCACGGCGGCAGTGGAAACATCGGCGGAAACATTGGAAAAAGCGGGGGAAGCCCCGGTGGAGGCGGTACGATGAGAGCGATTTACGCATTGGGAATGGTGTTGTCGGCGGTGTTGGCATTTGCGGACGACGCCGTGAGGATGGAGGTTGTCGGGGATTGGCAGGTGAACGTCACGTGCGGCGAGAAATCCCAGACGTTCGCGATTGCCCGACCGACGCCCGTCGTGGTGGAAAACGAAGTTTATGCGTCGCTTCCGGTGTACCGTCCGGACGGGCCATCGTGGCGGAAGGGGATTACGTTACGGGGGGTGAGTGCGCAGGAGTGCAGCGTGGAAAACGCGTACGTTCCGGGTTCCATCGAGATTTGGCAATATCACACGAATGCCCAGCAAGCACGTGAGGGGATTCGGGCGGTCGAGGGGAAGGATTTCCAGATTTACGTCGCGACCGGGAATGTGGGGCGTTTGGAGGGAGGAATCTTGGCGGCGGACCGGCCGGTGGAGATTTCCTATCAGTATTACACCATGCGGTTGGACAGTATCGTGCGGAATGCGGACGGTTCGTGGGGGTTGGTTCCGGGGGTACCGCATGTGGCGAATCCGGAGCTGGCAAAGTTGGAGGCGGGGCAGACGCGTTTGGGCACGGTCTGGGTCGTTGGCAATATCGACCGATTGGACGATACGCTGTTGTTCCCCATCTCGGAACCGACGGCCTACGAACCGTTGTTTCGGGCGGAGGAAGTGCTTCCCCGGACATGGGCGAAGCTCCAAAATGGCGAGGAAGTGCGGGTTTTGGCCTGGGGCGACAGTGTGACGGCATGTGGGTATATCCCCGACGCGTTTCGCTGGCAGCAGCAGTTTGTGGATCGTTTGCAGGCACAGTTCCCGAAGGCGCACGTGGTGCTGATTTCGGAGGGGTGGGGCGGTCGCAATTCCGACGCGTACCGTGCCGAGCCGCCGGGCAGTCCGAAGAATTACAGGGAAAAAGTGCTGGCGGTGAAGCCGGACCTGATCGTTTCGGAGTTTGTCAACGATGCGGGGATGAACGAGGCGCGGGTGGCGTTGCGTTATGGAGAAATGTTGAAAGATTTCGAGGCTGCGGGGATGGAGTGGATCATCTGCACGCCGCATTACGTCCGTCCGTCGTGGATGGGGTTGACGTCGCTGAAGGGGATCGACACCGATCCGCGTCCGTACGTGAAGGGTTTGCGGGCGTTTGCGGCGGCGAATCGTGTCGCGTTGGCCGACGCGGCGTTTTTGTATGGTCAGCAGTATAAATTGGGCATTCCGTACATCACGTTGATGAAAAACAACATCAACCATCCGAATGCGTATGGCATGGGGTTGTTCGCGGACGCGTTGATGGCGATTTTTCAGCCGGCGGTTGAACGTAAGTAAGGTCTGCCAAACATCGTGCAGTGTAAAAAATAAATATTTATAATAGCGAACGCAGTGAGCGCACGGAAAGTTTTTTGAAGGAGAGTTTGAGAGGAAACCATTTTTCAAAAATGTTTCCTCTCAAGAGGTTGGAAGCTCGATAGTTAAAACAATTGCGCTTCCAGTCTCTGGAGAAAAACCCTTTTGAAAAAGAGGAACAGACGCAGTAAAATTCACGAACGGGGAAACGAATGACTCCTTTTACGATTACGGTATTGGTGGCGGTGGGCGTGATGTTGACGTTGGCCGTGGTGATGAGCTGGATTTTAGGCTGGGCGAACGTGGCGTTTCGGGTGGAGGTGGATCCGAAGGTTGCGGAAATATCGGCAGTGCTTCCGGGGGCGAACTGTGGGGCGTGTGGTTTTGCGGGGTGCAACGAGTACGCGGCGCAGTTGGTGGCGGGCACGGCGCCATGCGGGGCCTGCACGCAGTGTAATGCGGAGAAGAATCAGCGGATTGCTCAGATTCTGGGGGTTGCGGCGGCGGAAACGTTCCCGTACAAGGCGGTGGTTCACTGCATGGCGAACGATGCACAACGGATCGATCGTCGAGAATATACGGGGGAGCGTACCTGTGCGGCGGCAAATTTGGTGTCGGGGGTTCAGGGGTGCACGTATGGATGCCTGGGATTTGGCGACTGCGAGCGGTCGTGCAAGTATGGGGGAATCCGTGTGGTGAACGGTTTGGCGACGGTCTATTACGACAAGTGCGTCGGCTGCAAGGCGTGCGAGGCGGCATGCCCCAGGCATATTATTTCGATCATTCCGTTCAAGAAATCACGGGTGTTGGTGGTGGCATGTTCCAACAGGGACATTGGGCCGGACGTTCGCGGGGTATGCAAGGTGGGTTGCATTGGATGTGGGGCATGTTCCCGGCGAGACAGTGCATTTCAGATGGCGGAGAATTTGCCGACGATTGATTACGACGCGTTTGGCGAGGACGACGCCCATTTGGTGACGGTGGAGAAATGCCCGGCGAACATGTTGGTTTACGTGGGGGAGCCGACGGCCCAGGACATTGCCGCGACGCAAGACGAGCCGCTTCCCAAGGTGGTGCAGGCCGATTTCAAGACCACGGTTGACCAGACGAAGTGGCGCGGTTAGTACGGTGTTCTGTGAATAAACAGGGGCACCTTCTAAAAACCGCTTCCGCAGGCTAAACCGAGGGATTTACATCTTTTGGCCTGGAATTGGTTTTTTAGAAGGTGCCCATAGCTAATAACGAACGCAGTCTGTTCCCTGCGTTCGCGGTATTCAGGAGTTTCGTTACACGTTTTCCGGTTTCGGAACGGCAAAGTCGGCTCGCGTTTCCGAACGACCGATCATGGCGTTGGCAGCTTCGTTGTCCACGAAACGGACCTTTTCCGGGTCGAACTTCAACATCGGCCCCAACGACAACGGCGTGGCGGCCAAATCGACGTCGTTCGCCTTCAGGTGTTCCACCGTTCGGGCCAGTGTCTGGGCATTGTCGTCACGGCTGGGAACATCTTTCAGTACCTTTTCAATCTCGGCGGCCGAACACCGGTTCTTCTCGCCCAGATAATAACTGATGTTGCCCAAATGCGCCAGCGCCGCCGACAGATGGCCGTCCAGAATCGGAGCGTTCAGGATCGACGGATCCCGCTTCAACACCGCTTCCATGAAGTTGGCGTAGTGGAAGTCGTCGTGGCCCCCCACAAATTCGCGGATGACTTTGCCCGACTTGTCGTAGGCGGTGCTGTGACCATAGGAATCCTGCACCACCTTGCCTTCCGAACCGTAGAAAATCACGCCGATCTTGGCACCATCCAAATCGGGCGTCTCCAGCCCACGCGTCTCAAAGACCATCGTCTTGTCGCCAAAATCGAAAATCGAAACCTCCGTGTTGGCCGTGTCTCCGGCATCCACGTAATTCGGGTCTTTCCGCTCCGCCTGATACCCCAGACGACCGCCGTACGTAATCACACTGTTCGGCAAACGCATGAGTCCCAAACCCCAACGGGCAATGTCGAACTGATGCGGCCCCTGGTTGCCCGAATCGCCGTTGCCGTACAGACGCTGCCAATGCCAGTCGTAATGCAGGTTTTTACGCGTGAGCTTCGGAACCGTGTATGGCGCAGCACCGCTCCAAAAATTGAAATCGACGCTTTCCGGAATCGGATAATCGCCCAACGCGCCAATCGACTTGCGGCGTTTGTAACAGAGGCCCCGTGCAAATCGGACGTCGCCAATCCCCCCCTCCTCAAGGAATTTTACCGTTTCCCGCTGGGCCGGATTGGAACGGCACTGCGTCCCCACCTGGCAGATACGGCCGTACTTCTTCGCGGCGGCGACCATGGCCATTCCTTCGGCGATATTCTGGCTGGCCGGCTTTTCAACGTACACATCCTTCCCCGCCTGCATGGCCCAAATCGCCTGCAAGGCGTGCCAGTGGTTCGGCGTGGCGCCGGCGACGATGTCCACCGACTTGTCGGCAAACGCGTCGCGCATGTCGAGCACAAACTTCGGTTTCGTTCCGTTCTGTTTCTTCGCGATCTGCTCGCAGCGGGATTCGCCCGTTCTGTTGTCGGCGTCGCTGACGTACGTAATCACCACGTTTGGCTGTTTCAGGAAACCCTGAATGTGGTTTCCACCACGCCCGCCCGCACCGACGATGGCCAGACAAATTTTTTCATTGGCCGAAACGCCGTTGGCGGCGATCAGCACTTCGGGCGACACCGCACCCCCTGCGCAGGCGGCACCGGCAAACAGAGAGGTACGTAAAAAATCACGACGGGATGTGTTTTTCATAAGGCAGGTCCTTCTTAAAAAGGGAAATCACAGAAAAATGGAATCCAATTAACGTCTATTATGCGAAATGCCCGGAAGTTTGTCAACCGGGCGGGGAGAAAGAAAAGGGGATAAAAAACCAGGGCGGAGATGGAAATTCCCCCCACAATTCCCCCCATGGGAGTCCGATTACGCCCCTTGGGAAGGGGTTTCCAGTATTTTTCGTACCACGTCGTCGGGCGTGATTCCTTGCGCGTCGGCGGTAAAGCGGGTTTTGATACGGTGACGCAGCACGGCGGGAGCAATGGCACGCAAATCCCCGGCCTCCACGCAGTAACGTCCATTCAGCACGGCCCTGGCTTTGGCTCCCAAAATCAGCGATTGCCCCGCCCTTGGCCCGGCGCCCCACGCGACGTACTCCCGAATCCACGCGGCCAGCTCCCCGGACAGATCCGTTTCCGGACGCGTTTTTCGACACCAGTCGCATGCCATTTCCGCGAGATTCCCCGCAATCGGCACCCGACGTATCAGCGGCAGGATTTCCAGCAACTCCTGGGCATCCAGCACCGGCGTTACTTCCACATCCCTTTCCCCCGTCGTCTGAAGCAGAATGTCCAATTCCTCCTGACGGCTGGGGTACGTCACCCGCGATTTGAACAGGAACCGGTCGAGCTGCGCTTCGGGGAGCGGGTAGGTTCCCTCCTGTTCGATCGGGTTTTGCGTGGCCAGCACAAAAAAAGGGGAGGGGAGTGGATACCGTTCGCGACCCACCGTAACCTGCCGTTCCTGCATGGCTTCCAGGAGTGCCGATTGCGTTCGCGGCGGAGTCCGGTTGATTTCGTCGGCCAGCAGGATGTTCGTGAATACCGGCCCTCGGAAGAACTTCATCTCCCGCTTTTCGCCGAGCATTTCGCTTCCGGTAATGTCGCTGGGCATGAGGTCGGGGGTACACTGGATTCGCTGAAATTCCAGTGAAAGTGCCGAGGCGAGCGTCCGCACCATCAGCGTTTTCCCCAGTCCCGGAACCCCTTCCAGCAGGCAGTGTCCCCCGGAAAGCAGTGCCAGGAACAGCTCCTCCAGTACCTGTGCCTGCCCGACGATGATTTTCCCCGCCTGCTCCCGAACCCGCTGCCACGCCTGGTGAACTTTCTGAATGGCTTCGACGTCATGCATGATTTTGTGCTCCTTCCCAATTCCTCTCCTTTCGAGTGTAACGGTTTCCCCCTTTTCTGTAAAGCCCCCTCTGGGCATTCGCGGTTCGTGTGTTACAATAGGGAGGAAATTTTCATTTACATTGCAGGAGGTCTTTTTATGAACGTCATGGTAATTGGCAGCGGCGGACGTGAACACGCGTTGGCCTGGAAACTTTCACAGAGTCCCCGTGCGGACCGCGTTTTTGTGGCTCCCGGAAACGTCGGAACCTTTTACGACGCGGAAAATGTCCCGATCGACCCGATGAATTTCGCGGACGTCATTCGCTTTGCCAAGGAAAACAACGTCGGTCTGGTCGCCGTTGGCCCGGAAACGCCGCTATGCGGGGGGCTGGTGGACGCGCTTTCCGCCGAGGGAATCCGCGCGTTTGGTCCCTCTCGTGCCGCCGCACGGTTGGAGGGGAGCAAGATTTTCTGTAAAAACGCCCTGAAACTGGGGTGTATTCCGACTGCGGAGTTCGCCACGTTCGACAATGCACAAAACGCCCTGAATTACCTCCGGGAACGCGAGGACAAGCCGATCGTCGTCAAGGCGGACGGTCTGGCGGCGGGCAAGGGGGTGTGCGTCTGCGATAATCGGGAGCAGGCGATCCAGGCGGTTCAGGAAATGGCCATGGACAAAAAATTCGGTTCTGCTGGCGAAAAGCTCGTCATTGAAGAACGGCTCGACGGCGAGGAGGCCAGCGTGTTGGCCATTACCGACGGCAAAACCATCCTCACCCTTCCCCCCTGTCAGGATCACAAGGCGGCCTACGACGGCGACAAAGGCCCCAACACCGGCGGCATGGGCGCTTACTGTCCGGCTCCGGTCGTTTCCGAGGAGATGCTCCACTGGGTCGAGGAAAACATCCTGGTTCGTACCGTTCATGTGATGAATCGGCTCGAATCCCCATTCTCCGGCGTGTTGTACGCAGGGTTGATGATCGGTCGGCAGGGGCCGAAGGTGCTGGAGTTCAACACCCGTTTCGGCGATCCGGAGTGCCAGCCGTTGCTCATGCGGCTGAAAACCGATCTTTTAACCATCATGGAAGCGACCGTGGACAGGCAGCTCGACAAAATCGGCCCGCTGGAATGGGATCCGCGTCCGGTGGTTGGCGTGGTGATGGCGTCGGAAGGGTATCCCGGAAAATCGGCGTACGGTCGCCCGATCCGTGGTTTGGAGGATGTGGCCGGCATGTCCGACGTGAAGGTGTTCCACTCCGGCACCCGCGTCAACGACAAGGGAGAAATCGTCAATGCCGGCGGACGTGTTTTGACCGTTACCGCATTTGGGGAGAGTATCGCGTTGGCGAAGAAAAACGCATACGAGGCGGTTCGGAAAATCCGTTGGGAAGGGGCCTGGTGCCGCCACGATATTTCCGACAAGGCGGCGCAGGGGTGATTTTTAGAAGGTCTTTGGAACCGTCCGTCCATGGCGTGTCTGAAAACGTTGTGGGCGGACGGTTTCTTCGTCATGGGGCGAGATTATTCCTCTTGCATGATTTTTCAAAAGTTGCTATGGTGCTTTCACATGTTGGAAGGAAACCACTTTTGAAAAGGAGGAACAATGCGTAAACCGATGATTTATGGCCTGGCGATGTTTTGTTGTATCGCGTCGGCAGCCCTGGGCCAGAGTAAGCAACAACAGCAGATCGAAACCGGTCTGAAAATGACCCCCATTCAGAAAGGACAGGTCGAGTATACCACGCCTGCCCCGGAGGATGTTTCCAAATGTAAATTGGAACGGATTGAAAAGGGGATTCGTATTATCGACCCGAACGGTCTGACGCTTCGGGAATTTCTCGACGACAACGGCGATGGCGCGGTGGATCAGTGGCGTTATTTCCGGGATGGCATTGAGGTTTATCGCGATATTGACGAAAACGGCAATAAAAAAGCGGATAATTATCGTTGGTTCAACACCGCCGGCACACGGTGGGGGGTGGACGCAGACGAGGATGGCACGATCGACGCATGGAAGATTTTGTCGGTTCAGGAGCTTTCCGCGGAGATTGCCATGGCGTTGGCCACGGGCGACGAAGCCCGGTTTGCCCGTATTTTAATGACGCCCGACGAGTTGAAACAGCTGGGATTGGGTGAGGAAAAATACAAACTGATGGTGGAAAAAATCCGTGCCGCGAAAGAAAATTTCAAAGGGGTGCTGGAAGCCAAACCGCTTTCGGCCAAGGCGGTATGGGTACAGTTTAGCGGATCACGCCCCAGCACCTTCTCGGCTGGCACCGACGGGGCGGAAAAGGATGTCGATTATTATGAGAACGTGACCTGCGTCGTTAACAACGCGGGGAAGGATGCGGAAATCGGTATTGGAACGTTGGTACGGGTGGGAACGGTCTGGAAAACGCTGGACTGCCCGCAATCGGTCACGCCGGACAACGTGAACGAACTGGCTGCCGGAAATGTCTTTATTCGTATCCAGAGCCACAGCGCCGCGGGCGCCGCCGGAGCCGTTTCGCCGAACATGGAGGAATTGAACAAACTCGACCAGCGGATTATCAACGCCGCCACAACGCAGGAAATTACCGACCTGCAAATCAAACGTGCCGACCTGTTGGAAGGGATGGCCCAAAGCGCAACGGGGGAAGATCGTGCCCAGTGGATTCGCTCGCTGGCCGATGGAATTACCGGTGCCGTGCAGCAGGGAACGTTCCCGGATGGGCTGGAGCGGATGAAGAAATTGTATGATTCGCTGAAGGAGAACGAGGAGGACAAAAACCTCGCCGCCTACGTGCAGTTCCGACGGATGTCGACGGAATACACGCTCTCGATGGCCAAATCGGGGAAATCGTGGATGCAGGTTCGCAACAAGTGGCTGGAAGACCTCGGCGATTTCATCAAGAATTACCCCGACGCTCCGGACACCGCAGAAGCGATGCTCCAGCTTGCCATGGAAAATGAAAACGACGGCATGGACGACAAGGCGTTGGAACTTTACCAGAAGATTGTCTCCACGTTCCCCGATTCCACCAGCGCCGCCAAGGCGAACGGTGCCGTGACACGTCTGAATTCCGTTGGGAAACCGCTTCCGTTCGTGGCTCCGATTTACGGCATGGAAGGGAAGCAGGTCAACGTTGGGAATCTGAAAGGACGCATCATCGTGCTGCATTTCTGGACGTCGTGGATGAACGAGGCTTCGCGTGACATGGACCGAATCAAGGAATTGCTGGCCAAACGCAAGGATGTGGTGGTGTTCGGCGTGAACCTGGACAACGACGTGAAGGAGATGGCCGCGTTCCTGGAAGCGAACCGCATTTCCTGGTATCAGATTCATGAGCAGGGGGGACTGGACAGCCGTCCGGCGACCATGCTGGGAATCTTCTCCATACCAACGGTGATTGTGGTGGGGCCGGATGGAACTGTGGTGAACCGCAACGCCCAGGTATCCGAGCTGGAAGATATTGTGAAAGAGCTGCCGCAGCCGAAGTCGGCCAAACCGTAACGGCCTGAAATCCGGGAGAAGTGCACCGAGCAAGGGAGGCAGAAGCGTAAGCGTCTGTCTCCCGGTTCTTTGGTACCGATCGAAAAAACTCTCAAGAGGCCATTCTCGCTCAAAAAATTTATCTTTTAAGTGGTTTTCCTGCTTTTCGAGGGTCGCAGGTATTGAAAAAAGCGGCCTTTTCTGCTACAATAGGAGAATATCGTTCTTGTTTGGTTCATCCGAAAATTTTTACAGGTGAAATATGGCGAAAAGTTATTTAGGCTCCTATCGCCTTTTAAATCCGGTCAATACAGGGCAGGATACCCAGCTATGGCAGGCCCGCGACGACCGAAACGATCGTTTCGTCGCCATTAAAACATTGTCCGAAAAGCAGATGAAAAACAAGGCCGCTGCCGCCATGCTGAAGTGGGAGTATACTGTCGGCCAAAAACTCGATAATCCACGGGTCATGCACACGCTCGATTTTGGCTTGGATGGAAACCAGCCCTATCTCGTGATGGAGTGGTACCCCCACGGAAACATGAAATCCATTATCCGTACCGGGATCGAACAGTACGGCTACCGTGTGCCGCAATTAGCGGTCGCGGCCACCGAAGCGCTTGCCTATTTTAACTCGCAGGGGTGGGTTCACCGGGATATCAAGCCGGATAACTTTATGGTCGATGATGAAAATGGTTTGCGATTGATCGACTTTGCCATCGCGGTGCGTGCTCCTAATATTTTCTCCCGACTGTTCGGTGGAAATGGGAAAGTGCAGGGCACCCGAAGTTACATGTCTCCAGAGCAAATCCGTGGCCAGGTAGTCGATCAGCGTGCGGATTTGTACAGTCTCGGTTGCATGTTGTTTGAATTGATTACCGGACGCCCTCCATTCACGGGGGAAACGTCCGACGCGTTGCTGCACAAGCACCTGAATGCCACGCCGCCGTCGATCGATGCCATAAATAACAACGTGACGCCCGAATTTTCCCGACTTTTGCGCACCACCATGGCCAAAAAGCCGACCGAACGTCCCAAGTCCGCTTCGGATTTCCTCACCCACCTGAAAATGGTGCGTATTTACAAGCGAAATCCCGTCGCCCCCTCCGCAGTCGTCCGAAAATCGGAGTAACTCCCGAAGGTACAGAGCAGGGGATTTGGATGCTTGTGTAATCATAAACCATTAAAAAAGAAGAAGTTATGGAAATACAGCTTTCCTTTGAACATCCCATCTACGAGATGGAATCCCGCCTGGAGCAGATGGAAAAGTCCGCTTCCGGTGGCTCAATAGACGTACGTGAATCGATTAGTCGCTTGCGCAAAGAGGTGGCGGAGCTTAAACGTACGATTTACCAAAACCTTCAGCCCTGGGAAACGGTGGAGGTTTCCCGTCACCCCAATCGTCCGCAGACTTCGGATTACCTGAATTTTGCCTTTGACGAGTTTGTGGAGCTTCATGGCGACCATTTTTTCGGCGACGATCGGGCCATCCTTACCGGTTGGGCAAAGTTGGACGGCATTCCTGTCATGGTCGTCGGGCACCAAAAAGGGAAGAATCTCGACGAGCGTAAGCGTTGTCACTACGGCTGTGCGGAGCCGGAAGGGTATCGCAAAGCCATCCTGAAGATGAAACTTGCCGCAAAATACCATCTTCCCGTCGTTTGCCTGATCGACACCCCCGGCGCATGGCCCGGAATCGGAGCCGAGGAGCGTGGCCAGGCGTTCGTTATTGCACAAGGAATGTACGAAATGTCCCGGCTTGCTACGCCCGTGGTGTGCGTCGTCATTGGGGAAGGGGGTTCCGGCGGGGCTATTGGAATTGGCGTCGGCGATCGTGTCGCCATTCTCGAACATGCTTACTATTCCGTCATCAGCCCCGAAGGTTGTGCCGGAATCCTTTGGAAAAGTCGGGAGTTTCGCCGCGAAGCCGCCAATGAACTCCACCTGACCTCCAAAGACCTTAAAAATCTCGGTGTCGTCGATGCGGTCGTTCCGGAACCGCTGGGAGGCGCCCATCGAAACCCACGCCTCATGGCCGGAAACCTGAAAAAATACCTTCGGACTTCCCTCCGCGAGCTGCTAAAGCAACCTATTGAAAAACTCCTTGAGGAACGCTATGCCAAATTCAGGAAAATTGGCGTGTTCCTCGAAAATCCAACCGTATCCTCACAATCGGAGTAATACCATGTCAGATTACCAGGAATCCCCCCCAAAAGACCGTGGTTTCAAGTACCGCATCGGAATCCTTTTGGTTGTTTTTGCCGCCGTGGCAGGTTTTGTCGTCTGGTTCAATATCGTGCAGCCGCCCAAACTGATCAAACTTCGTGACGAAACGCTTCGCCAATGGGGGATTCAGAATCCCTTTGAAAAGGAATCTGAAATCATCATCATTAATGCCGAAGACGTTCCCGAAGCCGACCGGGAAAGCGACGCCCAAATCGCCCAAAAAATCGAGGAGATGGGGCTTCTGGTCGTCAAGGATTCTTCCACGAAATTGGCAAATGTGATTCATGTCACCAAAGGGAAGGCCAGCGAGGAGCTTTTTAAATGGATCACGCAATTGAAATATGTTAACGCCATTAATGCCGAGGAAGCTGGCGTGACGGACGAGTTGTGCAAGTATCTCGAAACGCAAACCATGGTGCGTTCGCTGAGCATGGGCAGAAATCCGTTGACTTCGGAAGCATTGAAATCCCTTTCCAAGATGGAGCTGATTACCGGGATGTACCTTCGCGAATGCCAAATTACGGGGGAGAATCTGGAACTGCTTGCGAATCTGAAAGAATTGAAGATTCTCGACCTGAGCGGCTCAAAATTTACCAATGAAGATATGAAAAAAATCGCCGGGTGCAAAACGATTCATTGGTTGCTCCTGAACGATGTTGGGATTGATGACGAGGGGTTGATGTATTTGGCCGAGATGCCGGAGTTGCGGCATTTGACCATCCTGCGTGGGAACAATATTACGCCGGAGGGGGCGAAAAAGATTCGGTCGATGGCCAAAAATGATTTGACGGTGGACTGAGCGTCTAAAAGCCAATGAGAGGAATACCTTTTTATGAAGAAGGGTTCCTCTCATGGAATTTCTTTCTTTCGCAAACGGCTACTGTTTCGTCACGAAAATAAATCCTTGTAACCATAGTAAAAAGTTTTGGGAGGTGGGGTCTGGGGAGGAACCTCTTTTTCAAAAGG